>CAZNYK010000137.1:0-10328 GCA_964577215.1 uncultured Saprospiraceae bacterium | reverse complement strand
TTTTGCAAACTACTGGTCCCGACGAAAAATGGTATAAATTTTTCCCAAACCATTTTTCGTCGGGCATAAAACCTAAAAACTTCCAAGAATGAAAAAATTTCTCTTACTTTTTGCAGCATTACTCTGCATGTACAGCGTCGTCTCCGCCCAGGGTATCCCGCCCGGCATCAACTACCAGGCCGTAGCCCGCGACGCCAAAGGGGCGCCCTTGGCCAACCAAACCATCGGCCTGAAGATCACCCTGCGCGCCGGCGACGCCTCCGGCAAAGCGGTGTACGAAGAAACCCACCGCCTGCGCACCAACGAACTGGGCCTTTTCAATTTAATTGTAGGCAAGGGCACTACCGAAAAAGGAGATTTCACCCAGGTGCCCTGGAGCGAATACCAGATATGGATGGAACTCGCTTTGGATGAAACCGGCGGCGACGCCTACGTGCCCCTGGCCGCCACCCAGCTCATGGCAGTACCCTACGCCTTCCATGCAGGCACGGCCCAATCCTTCGCCCTGCCCCCATTGGACGAGGATGCCGAAAAGCGCCGCTGCGATCACACCGGGATTCCCTTCTGGACCAACCTCGGCAACTACAACGTGAACGAGGAATGCCACTTCATCGGCACTACCGTACCCGTTGACTTCATCTTCAAAACCAGCAACGCAGAGCGCATGCGCCTTACCAAAAACGGCGAACTCATCGTACTGGCCAGGGTTGCGTTTGAGGACAATGTACAGTTCAACGGCGATTCGGTCTATATCGCCAACGACCTCTTCGTGGGCGGCAACGTTGACATCGGCGAAGACCTCAACGTGGACGGCAACGGAACAATCGGGGTGGACCTCTCCGTCGGGAATGATGCGCAAATTGACAATGACCTTCGCGTGGGCAACAACGCGCACATCAACAACAATCTGGAGGTGGAAGGCAACTCCTGGTTAAAAAACAGAGTAATTATTGACGCCACAATCCCGGGGAGCCAAAGTTCTCAAGAGAGCTACCCCTTGCTTGTCATGGGCAGCCAACAAGGGCTGGCCATTCAGGTCAATCAGGTCAACTACAGTCCTTTAGCATCGGGCAGGGGCAACAATTATATTTCTTTCTGGAACTCCTCAACCTCCATGACCGGCAGAATTGAAGGCATGAGCAGGGCCGACCTCGACCCCAGCGGCCTGGTAGGTATTGTGTCGTCTATCATCTCCAACCCGCCCTCTACGCTCAACATGAACCCGGCGAGTATTTTACAATTGCCTTCGCTTGACCTGTTTTCCGGCAGTGCCATCACCGGAATTGACTTCAGTGCCTTGTCGTTTTCGTCCAATCCTTTTGTTACCGGCGGCAATCTGAACTTCAACACCGGCGCCTTCAATCAGGGAAGTTTCAGTGATTTGATTACCAGCTCTTTGAGCAATGCGTCTGCACCGTTTTTGAATAACTTTAACGGCGCAGGCTCTATTGGCACACCCGCCAGCGCGTTGTGGAATGTCATCCAAATTATTGTCTGCGACACCACTACGGGGCTTTTCCCCCTCGTAGGCGCGGATCCCGAAGCAGCCACCAACTTCAAGTCGCAAATATTTTCCAACTACACCCTGGATGTACTTCAGGGAGGCATCTCTACCCTCGGCTCGGTTATTCAGTTCATAGCCAGCCTGGCCAGCGTACTCGACCCGGAAGATGTATTCAGCACCACAGTAGGCTTGGCCGCCGACATTACCAACCTGGTTATTTACGGCAGCTATGCCGACATCAACCTCGGCGTGGCTTACGAGAGTGGTTCAGGAGACTATGCAGAGTGGCTTGAGCGGGCGAATGCAGAAGAGATCATGTATCCTGGAGACGTAGTGGGAGTTATAGGCGGAAAAGTGTCCAAACAGTTCCATAATCCGGAGCGGTTCATGGTGGTCTCTACTTCGCCCATTGTGTTGGGCAATATGCCGGAGGACAAGAACCGCGAGAAAGATTATGAGAAAATTGCGTTCATGGGCCAAGCCCCTGTAAAGGTAAAAGGCGAAGCAAAAGTCGGGGATTATATTCTGCCATCCGGAGATGGCGACGGACTCGCTATTGCGGTATCGCCGGAGCATATGAAAATGAGGGATTACAAAAGAATCGTGGGCGTGGCATGGAGCAACTCCACACCCGGCAAATTCATCAATTACATCAACACAGCGGTGGGATTGAACCAGAATGATTTCTCCCGCGTGATCGAGGATATGCAAGTGCAGATGAACGACATGCAACTCGCCATCGCGGAGATCAACCCGAACTACAAGCCCAGGCTGTACGATACCAACGGCCATTATACCGCCGCGAGTAGCATTGATTACACGGTGTCGGCCACGCATAGCTCGATGGTCGATACATATTTTGACAAAAAAGAATACGCGTCTCGCAGAGAACTGTTGGACGATGTCAAAATCAAGCTGAAAGAAAGATCGGGCTTTGACGTGAAGGAAATTCCGTTGGTTGATTACCTGTTTGAAAACCCGGAACAGGCGCCGGAACTGAAGAAATATTACGAAAATATGAGAAGCCAGTTTACCCAGGTGCACGCCGGCATACAGGCTCAAATGAAGGAATAGAAAAGTTAGCCCCGCAGGAGACCGGTTGAAAAGAATGCAGCAGGTGTAAAACAGCTTACAATTTGCTTCCGGTCTCCTGCCTATTTTTGCCGCAAAAAACGATGCACAAGATTCTCCTTTTTTCCGGGCTGCTGTGGTTGTCTTCCACGGCGCTCGCCCAAGGCCCCATCACTGGTTTCATGCCCGGCGCAGGCGTCACCGACATTGCGCCGGGCTACAGTTATGAGTCCTTCAACCGGTACTTCTTCGGCAGGGACCGGCGCTTTGCCGAAAACACCCTGCAAACGCTCAGCATGTTTGTAGAGCACGGCTTCTCCGATTCTGTCAGCATAGTGCTCAATTTACCCTACATCTGGAACCGCTTCGGCCAAAGCAGCCTGCAAGACGCCACCATAGCGCTCAAGTACCGCAACATGCACCGGCAGTACGAGCGAGGCTCGTTTTCCCTCATCGGCTCGGCAGGCATTACGTTCCCTGCCTCTTCTTACCCGACAGACGTGGCTGTTCCCATAGGCATACGCGCCACCACGCTGCAAGCGCGCATCGTGGGGCAGTACAATTCCCATGCGGGCTGGTTCCTGCACGCCCAAACCGGCTACGAATTGCGCATTCTTCCCGACGCCCTGCACGCCGTGCCCATACTGCTGCGCGCCGGCTTCGGAGCCAGGCACTACTATGTGGAAGGCTGGCTGGAGTGGTTCAACACCCTGGGCGCCGGTTCCGACGACAGCATCAATGCCGGCCGGGGTTCCGACTGGCTGCGGGCAGGCGGCGTGCTGTACGTGCCGCTCACCCGCAGCTTCGGCGTGTTCGGCGGCGGGGCGTACATCTTCTCCGGGCGCAACATCGGGCAGTCCACCCGGCTGAATACAGGCGTGGTGTGGAAGCTGCGCAGCAAGCGGGCCGGGGGATAGGCGCGAATTTTTATTTTCGCAAACCATTTTTCGCCGGGAATGCCTGCAAATGGTTCGGCGCCATTAGCTTTGCTGTATGAAATGCATCCGTAAGGCCAATTTCCCGCAAAAAAAGTTTCAATGCCGAAGATCATGACCAGAACCACGCTACTCCTCGGCCTTTGCGCCGCCCTGCTCTGCACCTGCGCTCCCAAACCCGCCGCCGATTACGATCTCATCATCCGCAACGCCCTCATTTACAACGGCAGCGGCAATGCGCCTTTTGACGGGTCCATTGCGGTGAACGCCGATACCATTGCCGCCATCGGCGATATGAGCCGGAAAAAGGGCAAAATGGAAATAGACGCCGGGGGCATGGCCGTAAGCCCGGGTTTCATCAATATGCTCAGTTGGGCTACCGAGAGCCTGCTCGTGGACGGCCGCGCCATGAGCGACATCAAACAAGGCATCACCCTCGAAGTGATGGGCGAGGGATGGAGCATGGGGCCGCTCAACGAAACCATGAAAGCCGACATGCGCAAAAGCCAGGGCGATATCAAGTTCGACATTGAGTGGAGCACCTTGGGCGAATATCTCCTGCACCTCGAAAAAAAAGGCGTTTCGCCCAACGTAGCTTCCTTCGTGGGCGCCACCACCGCACGCATTCACGAATTGGGATACGAAGACCGTCCGCCCAGCCCCGAAGAACTGGCCCGCATGCAGGAACTCGTGCGGCAGGCTATGCGCGAAGGCGCCTTAGGAGTGGGTTCCTCCCTCATCTACGCTCCTGCATTCTATGCCCAAACGGACGAATTGGTTGCGCTGTGCCAGGCCGCCTCGGAATACAACGGCATGTACGTCACGCACATGCGAAGCGAAGGCAACCGCCTGCTGGAATCCATTGATGAAGTGATCGATATTTCACTCAAAGCCAAAATCCCCGCAGAGATATACCACCTCAAGGCCGCCGGCAGCAAAAACTGGGGCAAAATGAAAGATGCCGCCGTGAAACTACTCAGCGCCCGCGAACGCGGCATACCCATCAGCGCCAATATGTACACCTACACCGCAGGCGCTACCGGCCTGGATGCCGCCATGCCGCCCTGGGTGCAGGAGGGCGGCTACAATGCCTGGGCCGCCCGCCTCAAAGACCCCGCTACCCGCAGCCGGGTAAAACAGGAAATGGCAACCGACGCCGATGATTGGGAGAATCTCTATGCCGCCGCCGGCTCGGCAGACAAACTGCTGTTGGTGGAATTCCAGGCGGATTCGCTCAAAAAATACACCGGCAAAACCCTCGCAGAGGTAGCTGCCCTGCGCGGTACCAGCCCAGAGGACACGGCCATGGACTTGGTCATACAGGACGGCAGCCGCGTAGGCGTGGTGTATTTTCTCATGTCGGAAGCGAACGTGCGTTCCCAGATAGCTTTGCCGTTCATGAGCTTCGGCTCCGACGCGGGAGCGCCTGCCGCAGAAGGGGTGTTCCTTAAGTCGAGCACGCATCCGCGCGCCTACGGCAATTTTGCCCGCCTGCTGGGCCGGTATGTGCGCGATGAAAAGATCATTTCCTTGCAGGAAGCCGTAAAGAAACTCACTTCTTTGCCCGCCTTCAACCTCAAGATCAAAAAGCGCGGATTCCTCTATCCCGGGTTCTACGCCGACATCGTGATCTTCGATCCGGCCACCATTGCCGATAAAGCCACTTTTGAACAGCCGCACCAATACGCGGTGGGCGTACAGCACGTGTTCGTCAACGGCGTACAGGTGTTGCGCAATGGGGAGCATACGGGCGCCACGCCGGGGCGGTTTGTGCGCGGGCCGGGCGCCGAGTGAAATGGCAGTTAATTCCCGCCGAGCAAGTTGAACGACACGCCCAAAGAATACCCCAACTGATATACAGATTCTGTCTTGAGCAGATCGGGTTGGGCTTCAAAGCGGTCGCCTACGGCATATCCGCTTGCCAGGCGGCTCACTTTTCCGCCGGTCAACCCTCCGCTGAGCACAATGCGGTTGCTGCGCCCCAATACCAAGCTCGGACCCAACATGAAGGTTATGGCCTCGATGCCGCCGCCGTTGCCGCCGCTGCCTATAGGTATGCCGATTCCGAAAGAGCCTCCCAAAGAAACCTCGCGGCGGGTGAGCGGGTAGAAATGCACATAAGAACTGAGGAATGGCGTAAAAGCGTCTTTTTCCTTGCCCTGGATGAGTGAATCCCTTACGAAGAAGGACTGCGGCTTGTTGAAAAATTGCCCGAAACTCAAACCCAGGCCGGCGCTGACCTGCAGGCCTCCATACACATTGATCTCGATGGGGGCTACTACCTTGGTTGTCACGCCTTTGATCTGGACGGAATCCACCGGCGTAAAGGTCAGGCGCAGCTCGATTTTATCAGAGGCGGCCGTCTGGCGGTAAGTCCTGGAGAATTCGTTGCCCAGCAACACCATATAGTCGGTGCGCAACTCCGAAAGCACCTTGGCGTCCAAGGTTTTGATCTCGGAAAATTTGGCATTCAGCGCTTCCTCGTTGCTCCGGAAAGCAATGAGGTTGCCGGAAGCGACATCTATCACTTTTTCCGCTTCCGTGCGGAATTGCTGCACATTGCTGCCCGCAAAGTCAAACCGGGTATCGGCCAGCCCGGCCCCGGCAGCCTTGGCCGCAAGCACTTCCTCCGCATATTGGAGCAAGCGGACGTGGTAGTTCTGTCTCAGGATGCCGAACCTTGCCGGGCCGTCTGTTTTCTCCAGCATCTTTTCCAGGCTCAGCAATTCGGGATCGGATTCGCCGAAA
This sequence comes from uncultured Saprospiraceae bacterium, assembly GCA_964577215.1. GTDB lineage: Bacteria > Bacteroidota > Bacteroidia > Chitinophagales > Saprospiraceae > UBA2329. Next base: position 4,070 of record CAZNYK010000137.1, on the reverse strand, counting down.
ATGCGCACCATGTATTCCTGCGACAGGCGCTTGATCTGCCGCGGTTCCAGTTCGGGGTTGAAGCGTATGCGCCTCATTTCTTCGGCGGCAAACACCTGGAGTTGTACGGCCTCGAGGGTCGCCTGCATGTCATTTTGTATTTCGGCGATCTCTTCCTCCTTCAGTTCCAACCGGCGGTGTATCTTGTCGAATGCCGCCGCATGTTTTTCTATTTCCGCCAGGAGCGCCCTGCGTTCTCTCTCCGCTGCGCTTTCCGGAGCTTTATCTTTAGCCGCAGCAAAACCGAGTATCTGCTCATCGTCCGAAGTGCCGGCCTGTGCGCCGAAGCTTTTTACAATGTTCCCCAGCCCGGGAATAGCCGAAAGCGGGCTGCCGGCGCCGAACAACATCTTCATTGGATTCAAGCCGCTTGCGGCAAGCAGGTTGCCGAGATTCAGGCCGCCGCTCCGGGCCATGGAAGATTGATTGCCCTGAGACTTGATCTGCAAGTCGTACAGGTAATTGTTGTAATTGCTCACGTGCAGTACCACGCTGTTGCCCTTGCGCACGGCAGGCCGTTCGACCGGCTTGCCGTTTTGCATGAAATAGAGCGAGTCGGTATAGGCGTTGTAATGAATGTGCAGGTCTTGTGCAGCGACAAAGGAAATTCCCGGCACGGTGAGAAAGAGGAAGGGTAGGATCAGGCGTAGCATCTCAGGAGATTTTTGGCGAAATTAAAATGAAATATTCATAACCAATACTTTGCACCCAAAATTTGCGAAGTGCACGCACATCCGTCCAAATCTTCGCAAACCACTGACTATGGAGTATAATTTGAACAGCCTTCGCTTGGTTACCCATCCCTTCAAAGAAATCAGTGGATGCTATTGCCTGATTCAGGAAAGCGCAGCGGCGTTGGATGCCGCCGCCGGCACATACACCAATTCGTTGCAATTGGATTCCACCAACATTTCCTGCGCCATGCGCTGGATATCGCCGGCAGTGACGCGGCGGTAATTGTCGCCTTCTTCGTTGATCATATTCGCATCGCCGAGCAATTCGTAGAAAGCCAGCGAGGAAGCTTTGGTAATGGCGCTGATCTCGGAAAAGACGAGGTTGCTTTCCACTTTGTTTTTGATCTTTTCCAATTCCTGTTCACTGATGCGTTCGGTTTTCAGGAGTTCCAGTTCGCTCCAGATGGCGTCGCGGCATTGATCGATGGAAACACCCTCGGCGGGTTTGCCCTCTATGATGAGCAGGCCGGGATCAATGGAGCCGGAGATGTAGCAGTCTATGGATGCGAAGAGTTGCCGTTCTTTGAGCAGGCGGCGGAAGAGGCGGGAAGACTGCCCGTTGCTCAGCACGTCGGAGAGCAGATCGGCGGCATAGTAGTCGGGGTGGAGGCGGGCCGGCATGTGAAAGGTTATGTAGATGAGTTCCACGGGCACGTTGGCGTGTTGGATGCGGCGGCCGAGGCGGTGTTGGGGCGGTTCTTCGGGCAGTTGGCGCGGGGGAATGTCGCCGGGCGGAATATCGCCGAACCATTTCTCGGCCAGCGCTTTCACTTCTGCCGCGGTCACTTTTCCGGCTACGGCGAGGATGGCGTTGTTGGGGCGGTAATAGTGGAAGAAAAAATCGCGGACGTCTTGCAGGGTGGCCTCTTCTATATGGCTCGGCGTGAGGCCTATGGTAGGCCAGCGATAGGGGTGCACCTTGTATGCCAGATCGGAGATGAGGTGCCAGGCATCGCCGTAGGGTTGGTTGAGGCAGGTCTCTTTGAACTCCTCCACCACCACCTTCTGCTGCACTTCCAGCACTTTGGGATCAAAGCTCAGGCTGAGCATGCGGTCGCTTTCCAGCCAGAAGGCCGTTTCGATATTCTCAGCGGGCAGCACTTCGTAGAAATTGGTAAAGTCGCTGTTGGTGAAAGCGTTGTTTTCGCCGCCGGCCATCTGGATGGGATCGTCGAAGTCGGGCACATTGAGCGAGCCGCCGAACATGAGGTGTTCGAAGAGGTGCGCGAAGCCGGTTTTGCCGGGATTTTCGTCGCGGGAGCCTACGTTGTAGAGCACATTCACGGCCACCATGGGAGTGCTGTTGTCTTCATGCACGAGCACGCGCAAGCCGTTGGACAACACAAAACGGGAGAATTCGATCATACGGGTGATGTGGGAATCATGTTTGAGCGGCAAAAATACGGAGGATTTGCGGGATTTTCTTTCTATCGCGGTGAAAGGTCAGGCCCACCTGCAGGCGGGCTCACTCCAGCGTCATCATCACCGCAAAATTCACCCGTTGATTGCCGTACCCCAGCCTCGGCAGGCCGAGCGGCGCTATGTTTTGGTACGATGGGTTCACCACGAGCAGAAAGTCAGTAGGAATGGAAAAACGGTCAGTGATCTTAAGCGTTTTGGTATATTTGAAACCGATATTCGTGATGCCGGCCTTGTCGGTAAAGTTCAATGCGCTGGGCGCGGTAATGCCGCCGATGCTGAGCGCAATTTGTTCGCTGAAGTTGTACCGGGCTTCTATGTACAGGCCTCTCGTGTTTTGGAGGGTATTGCCCAGCGTGTCAATGACCGGGTTGCTGTAAAAACCGCCTCCCAAAAGCGTATAGCCCGCTGTGAGGTTCAACCGGCCTGGGGCATATCCGATCCTGGCCTCCAGGAAGTGGGTATTTTGGTAATCCCAAAAATTGGTGGGGATATTCGTATCGTCGCCGTGGAAATAGTAATTGTCCAAAGTGAGGGTGAGGTCCTTTAGGGTGTAGTTGACGAAAAAATTCAGGGTCGTGGCGTATCCCCTGGTGTCTCCGGTCAGAGAGGTGATACCCAGCAGGTTGAGGTCCCATTGGTCTGAGGGCTTGAACGTCACCAAGCCCTGCACCGTCGGCGCGGTGTTGCCGAAATCGATGCCGCGCCAAACGTTTTTGGTGCCCAAAATGATCAGCCCGCTCCATTTGGAACTGTTGTGGGCCGTGGTGTCTTGCGCGCTGAGCGCGGTAATGAAGGTAAATGATAAAAAGAAAATGGCGGTAACAGGCGTTTTCATTTGCGGTGTTTTTTATTCTTTGAAAAAAGGCGGGTGTGGCCCCTTGCGGTTAAGGGCAAAAGTAGGGGTTTTTGTTGATTCTGTGAAAAAGTTGCCTTTTGCCGGGTTATACTCGATAGCAGCAACAAAATGAACCGAAAACAATTTTTAAAATCATTAGTCCCGCTATTTGCAGCGGGGCCGTTAGCAGGAGCAGCCATGAAACTGAGAGAACTGAATAAAATGACAGAACCTTTAAGCAGCACGGCAAAGATGCCTGTGCTGTTTTTGGGGCACGGCAGTCCTATGAATGCCATTGAAGAAAATGAATTTGTGGCAGGGTTTAGAAAAATCGCCAAAGAAATTCCAAAACCGAATGCCATTTTGTGCGTGTCGGCGCATTGGGAAACGAGGGGCACTTTTGTTACAGCCATGGAAAAGCCGCCGACCATTCACGACTTCGGCGGATTTCCGCAAGCTTTGTTTGATGTGCAGTATCCTGCTTCCGGCAGCCCTGAATTGGCTAAAGAAACCAAAGCGCTCATAAAGAAAACCGAGGTGGGCCTGGACGATAAATGGGGCCTCGACCATGGTGCATGGAGTGTAATCAAGCATTTGTATCCGAATGCCGATGTGCCGGTAATTCAAATGAGCTTGGATTATTACCAGGCTCCTCAACATCATTATGAGTTGGCGCAAGAATTGAAATCCCTTCGCGAAAAAGGAGTGCTGGTAATCGGAAGCGGAAACATGGTGCACAACCTCAGAATGATCGCCTGGGACAAACTGAATGCGGATGCATATGGTTTTGACTGGGCGATGGAGGCGAGTGAGAAAATGAAAAAATATATCCTGGATGGAGACCACCGGCAACTTATCAATTTCCGTTCGCAAGGGAAATCTTTTGACCTGGCCATTCCAACACCTGAACATTATTTGCCATTGCTTTATTCTTTAGCATTGAAAGATGAAAATGAAAACGTGAGTTTGTTCAACGACAAAGCTGTGGCAGGTTCACTTACCATGACTTCCGTTAAAATTTGCTAATTTTGAGGCAAAAC
>CAZNYK010000136.1:0-10331 GCA_964577215.1 uncultured Saprospiraceae bacterium | reverse complement strand
CCATTTTTCGTCGGGACCAGTGGTTTGCAAAAGTAAAAATTCGCAAACCACTGGCGATCGAGTATTACAAAGAAAAGCCAACTGGCCGATGACAGTGAAAGACAAGAACGTTGCAGGTATTTTAGCATTCTTCCTCGGAGGATTGGGCGCCCACCGCTTTTATTTGGACCAGGTTGGGCTTGGTATATTCTATCTCATATTTTTCTGGTTTCCGCTCACATGGCTCATTGGAGTTATCGATGCCATCATTTTTTTCACCATGAGCCAGGAAAAGTTTGATGCCAAATACAATCACGGCAAACAAAGCCGCCAAAGTTGGGGACGCCAGCCCGACTACGAGCGCCGCCGGCCGGATTCCGCTCCTCAGCGCAGCCCCAAGCGGGAACCCGAACGCCGCCAACAGCAGGCGCCCCGCCGGCAACCTTCCGCCGAGGTGCAAGCTCACGATCTGAAAAACGCCGGCATCAAAAAATTCAAAGACTACGATTACGACGGCGCCATTGCCGATTTTGAAAAAGCCCTGCAGGTAGCGCCCAAAGACGTAGCGCTTCATTTCAACCTGGCTTGCGCCTACTCCCTCAATGAAAATGCCGACAAGGCTTTTTTCCATTTGGACAAAGCCGTTTCTCTCGGATTCAAGGATTTCCAGCGCATCAAAGAACACGACGCCTTGGCCTACCTGCGCATACGGGACGGGTTCGAGGAATTTGAGAAAAACGGCTTCCAATTAGTGCAAAAACTCCCCCCCCCGGTCAAAAACGACTTGCTGGAGCAGATTTCCGGCGATTTGCTCGAACAACTCAACCGCCTCGGCGATCTTCGCGAAAAGGGCTTGTTGTCTGAAGAGGAATTTTTGGCACAGAAAAAGAAGTTGCTCAGTTCGTAGGCGTTGACTTTTTACCCGGCTTCATACAACCGGAGCCGGCATTACTCGTTTCATCGTTAGATTAACCGCCATGATCGCACAAGAACTCATTTCAGACAGCATCGTACCCCTGCGCACATCCGAGACAGGCGAGGAAGCCCTCGGCATTATGGCGGAGTTTTACGTCAGGCATCTTCCTATTGTCAATAATACCCAGTTATTAGGCCTTATCTCAGAAGAAGACCTGCTCAACCACGATCCGGGAGAGCCTGTCGGCTCAATGGACTTGTCCTTATCAAGGCCGTACGTCAAAGCCGAGGATCACTTCTATGAGGTCATGCGTATGATGGCTTTACATCACCTCTCGGTCATTCCCGTTATAGACGAAGAAGACAATTACTTGGGTCTCATTACCCTGGAAGAACTGCTTCAGTACCTCGCCCGCATGGGCAGTTTCGCCGAACCCGGCAGCGTTATCGTGCTGGAGACCAGCCGCAGAGGCTATTCCCTGGCGGAAATCGCCCGGATCGTTGAGTCGGAAAACGCCTCTGTGCTCAATTCCCTGATCACTTCTTCTTTAGACGGCTCCACGGTGGAGGTCACCATCAAGATCAATGCGCAAAACAACAATTCCATACTGGCAGCTTTTGAGCGTTTCGGGTACGAGGTCAAGGCATCGTACCGGGAAGAAGAGTATGCGGATGTGCTGAGAGAGCGCTTCGACTCCTTCATTTCTTACCTGAATGTGTAGAAGAGTTCCTGCCGGCATATTCCTCGTTCTGGCCTTGTCGGTAGCTGCCGTATCTCCCGCGGGAACGGAAAACGGCGCCGGGGTGAGTTGGCTCAGTCCTCAACAATGCGATTTCGGTCTTATCTCCCGGGGCGAGCCTGTCGGCGGGAGTTTCGTTTTTCAGAATACGGGCACGGTTCCCCTTTCCATCGACAATGTGCGCACTCCCTGCGGATGCACAGCCGCAGAATGGCCTGAAACTCCGGTAGCGCCCGGCGATACTGCCTCCATCGAAGTGGAGTTTAACGCAGCGCAAAGCGGCTATTTTTACAAAGAGATCAAAGTGTTCTTCCGCGGCATCCGCGGCGCTCACCGACTGGTAGTCAAGGGTGAAGTGGAGTGATCTGTACCCCCGTCTTTCGATTCCGGCTCGGAGGAGCAAGTCCGGATTACAAGTTCAACCAGTACGTCGCCTTGAGCACCAGCGCGCGGTTTTTGGGCGCAGGCGCGCTGAAAAAACCTTCAGAGAAGTAATTGTCGGTATAGACTATGAAGATGTCCGAAACCGGCCGGAACCTCCATTGCAGGCGCGCGTTGACGTTGACGTTGTTGATCTGGGTGTTGTATTGCAAAAACAAACTGAAAAACACGCTGCGCGAAAATGCCAGTTCAGCACGCGGGCCTACCAGCCAAAAATTTGCACTGTTGTAAGGGTCGGGCAGCCGGATGTTGTTGTAGTTGCAGTTCAGCGCAAAAATGCCGTAGGGCTGCAGCCGGTAGCTTAAAGAACCATTCATCCGGCTGATCCGGCCATTGAAATACGCGCCGTGTTGCAAGCCGGCATCGAAATAAAAATTGCGGCGCAGGTCTGAATTGTATCCTAAACGGACGGAGCCGTAGGCATATTCGGTACCCTCCGGCAACATTTCGCCCCCGGAGTTGGTGGGATCAAAGGGGAAAAACAGGTAAGTGTAGTCATATACGTAATTGGCGCTGAACTGGCTTTGCCCCGGGAACGCTGCAAAAACGCCCGGGGAGATATTCCTGTCCACCAGCCGGAACCCGTCATTAGTGTTAAATACAAAGTCGGTTGTGAGCTCCAGGCCGTAAGCGATGACGCGCCGGGCAATTTTGCTGTTTTTTGGGAAAAATACCCGCGCCAGGCCCGGGCCGGACGAAAAGAACCCCGTGCGCGGCACGAACCCCATATCGGCGCGAAAGCCGGCGCCGAGGTACTGGGTAGGAAAAAACAGGCGCCACTCGCGGGTAAAGCGGCCGATGAACAGGGCGGCAGACTGGGCATCGGCGTTGCGGCCGGGAGAGAATGAGCGGTGGTAGTACAATTCGCCTTCCCACTTATTATCCTTGGAAAAAAGGTTGTATTCCAGGCCGGCAATGCGGTTGAAACCGCTTTTGTCCAGTTCGTACCCGCCCCCGGCTTTGGGGATGAAGTTTTCTTTGTTTACCAGGATAGCGCCCACGTAGGATCGGTCGAACACCTTGCGCTGCAATACGCCCACCGAATAATTGGCGGGATGGAGGCCGATGTCCTCCACTTTGGCCGATTGCATGTTGAGCAGGCCGATGCGCCAGTTGTTGTCGAGCTTGCCGCTGAGCCGGGCGCCGGCTATGATGGGCACGTCCAAAGAGCGCTCCACGGCTATTTCCTGCCCGTCGGTGGTGGTGCGGCGAATAAGCCCCCTGGCCAAGCCGATGCGGCGGCTGAAGAAAGGGCGGCTGTTGGGAAATCCGAACTTGCTGAAGAGGTCTTCGTTTTCCAGGAAAAACTGCCTCCTTTCGGGGAAGAACAATTCAAACCGGCTGAGATTGGTGAGTTGGCGGTCCACTTCCACCTGGGAGAAATCGGGATTGAAGGTGAGGTCCAAATTCAAGGAGGGCGTGACGGCTATTTTCACATCGGCGCCTGCGTCGAAGCGGCCTTCTGCGGGCAGCTTGAACTCGAAATCCCTGGCCGAACCTCCGGCGGCGTAAGGGATCAAGGTGATGTTCATACCCGGGGCGGGCGGTTTTTCTTCCCATTCCAGCAGGCCGGTAAAAGCCAGGTTGTTGGGGTCGAATTGCCGGGACACGGGTACCCAGCTTGAAAGTTCGTTTTGTTTTACTGCATTGCGGGTGAAGCCGATCCGCCAGTTATTTGTTCCGGCGGATGCTTTGTATCGAAGAGTTTTGAAGGGGATGGCCATCTCCACGGTCCAGTGGTCGTTATGGTTGCGCACCTTGGAATACCACTTGTTGTCCCAGTCTGTATTGATGTTGCTGCCGTTGTCGATGACGCCCTCCCGCTGCACGTTGTATGGGGAGACGGCAAAGTGGAATCCGTTGATCTTGTCTGAAAATGGGTCGAGATTCACGGCGAACTCATCGGTGGGCCCCCTGGCGAAATCCCGTTTGAGCGAAGTGACGATGTAGTCAGCCCGTTTTTGGTGGATGACGGCGCCGATATACAGGAATTGTTCATCGAAAGTCATTTGCACTTCCGTTTGCAAGGCGGCGAAGGAGGTGTCGAAGGGGAAATTCTGGAAAAAATTGCCGGCAGTTTGCGCACCTTGCCAGGCAGCTTCGTCCAATGTTCCGTCCAACTCAATCGGGCTTGCAGCTTTCCTGATGCTTATCAAATAGGTTTCTTCCCCGGATTGGGCTATTGCGCCGAAAAAACAAAGGGCGAGGGTGAGCGTGAGAATGTAGCGAATTTTCATGCGAGGGACAATGTGAGGCACAAAGATAGAGCATTGCGGCATGGGGCGCGCATGTGCGTTGCCTTTACAGGCTTAATAGTACAACGTATGTACAGGCCGCTCCTTGTTTCATCTATAAAAATTGTCCTTCGGGCAGGTTTGCCTGCACATTTGCAGCAAAACCAAAAAGTCATGAAAGGCATTCGCATTTGTACCCTCTTATTTTCGGTTGTATTGTCCTCCCAGGGGCTATGGGCTACCGGGATCCGCAGCGGACAGGAAGTGATCATAGACAAGCCGGTGGAAAAGAACCTGCATATAGCTGCCGGAAAAATCCGGGTGGAAGCGCCCATGCAAGGCGACCTGCTCTGCGCCGGCGGCGAAATACGCATCAACGAAAGTGTACGGAAAGACATCGTGGCCATCGGCGGCGATATCCACCTTGCCAAAGCGCCCGGCGAGGATGTACGCCTGGTAGGCGGCAAAATACATGTGACCGATAATGTGCCGGGCGACCTCGTCGTCACCGGCGGCGAGGTGGTAATAAGCGAGGCAGTCACCATCGGCGGCGACCTCATCATAGCCGGCGGCAAAGTGGAAATGTACGGCGTGGTGAAAGGCGACGCGGAAATTGCAGCCGGCGAACTGGTGCTGTATGGCGTCATTGAAGGCGGGTTGAACGCCCGCGGCGGGAAGATTGAAATGGGAGGGCAGGTAGCAGGGCCTTCTACCCTGTCGGCTGAAAATATGCAGATCACAAGCGACGCCAGGTTTGGAAGCGATGTGCGCTACTGGTTCAAAACGGGGTCTGTAGATTTCGAGCAGGCGCTCAGCGGCGGCGCCACCGCAGTTCGCGACGAGGCGCTGAAGCTGCAATACTCTGAATGGCAACGCAAATCCAGGCTTTTCCAAAAGCGCCTTACGCCGGCATTTATGCTTTACCGGCTGGCATCGGGGGCTTTGCTCATCGGGCTGCTCGTTTCCTTCTTTGGAGGATTCTTTGCCAAAATAGCCGGCGGGACCCAGCGCAGCAACCTGGGCGGCCTGATGGGTGTCGGCACATTGTATCTTGTCGGCATTCCTTTTGTGATCGGTATAGCCGCTGTCACCATTGTCGGCATCCCAACGGCTTTTGCCGTCGGCAGCCTGTACAGCGCTACCCTTTCCGTAGCCGGCGCATTGACGGCCATAGTTGGCGCGTATGAATTGGACAAACGGCTGGCGCGCAACTGGAGCAAGGGACAATTGCTCCTGGTGTCCATAGGGTTTTATGTCGCGCTCAAGGCATTGAACGCCTTTCCCCTGGCCGGCGGATTGGCAGTATTTGTACTTACCGCTATTGCCTTCGGGTTCATTATCCAGGCCATCAGGGGCAAAATACCCCCTGCTGAAGACAACCCGGCTGAAAAGATAGTGGAAGATATGGTTTGAGTTTTCCGGCCGGAAATAGCGGGTTTGCCGCGCTTCGGCCTGGACTACGTACATTGAAATTTATTTCTGCCTCTTGTAAAGTACCCAAAAAACCCGTTCAAAACTCCTGCTTTCCAAGCGAAGGCAGGAGTTTTTTATTCTTGTAAGCATGGGTATTTGAAAAATTCCTACCTTTGCAGGGCTTTTTTCCAGCCCTATTGCAAGAAAGGCGGAAGGCAAAGCGCAAGTTTTTGATTTTCAATACCTTGAACTAAAAGTACAGTAGTATGGCCTTGATTGGACAGATCCGGAAGAACTCCTGGATTTTGATTGTGATGATGGCTTTAGCCTCCGCAGGCGTTATTGTGATGTACATGACAGACGACCGCAGCAGCCTTTTCGGCGGCTCCCAGTTCCTGATGGGCAAAGTGGACGGCGAAAAGATCGACTGGCAGAATTTCGCGCGGGTGGAAGATGTGATGTATAGCAACTCCACTGCGGATCCTTATGACCGCAGGGAATTTTTATGGAATTATTTCACTGAAGAGATACTCATTAAAAGAGAAGCGGCAGCTGTAGGGCTTGGCGTGAGCAAAGCAGAGCTGCTCGATCTCCAGTTCGGCAATAATCCCAGCCAGGTCATCATGCAGCGTTTCTCCAATCCCATGACCGGGCAGTTGGACCGCGAGCAACTCAACCAGTTCAAGCAGGCAATAGAAGGCGGGACCCTCACCGATCCCATGGCCCGCGCGTTCTGGGCGCACCAGGAAAAAGAGATCATCAAAGACCGCCTGCAATCCAAGTTGGGCAACATGGTGGCCAAGGCCCTTTACACCCCCACCTGGATGGCTGAAATGGGGTACATGGACCTCAACCAGCGTTTTGACATTGCACTCGTAAAAGTGCCTTTCGACGAACTGGACAATTCAGACGTTTCGTTAGACGATAAAGACTATACGGCCTACCTCAAGGAAAATGCCGTGTTGTACGAGCAGAAAGAAGAAACCCGTGCGGTGCAGTATGTGGCTTTCAATGTGGAGCCCACCCCTGCCGATTCGGCAGCCTACAGGCAGCGTATCGCAGAGTTATTGACCGACTTCGAAGCGGCTGAAGACGATTCGCTTTTCGTGGAGCGCTACTACGGCATGATAGATGCAGCTTATTTCCAAAAAGACGACCTGAGCGAAGCCGTTGCCGATACGCTTTTCAAAATGACGCCTGGCTCCGTGTTCGGCCCGTATTTGGACCAGGGCGCTTACATGGCCGTCAAGTTGCTCGATCGCAAGGTCATTCCCGACTCCGTTCGCTCGCGGCACATTCTCGTGCAGGCAAATACGCCGACCGACCTCTTGCGCGCCCAGACCACTATCGACAGCCTCAAAGGCCTGATCGAGGCAGGAACCCACCGCTTCGACTCCTTAGCACTGGCTTTCGGCAGCGATGCCACCAGGGATAAAGGCGGCGATCTGGACTTTGCCGGCCCGGGCATGATGGTCAAGCCTTTTAACGACCTTATCTTCTACGAAGCTGAACCCGGTAAACTGTACACAGTTACCACCCAGTTTGGGGTGCACTTGGTAGAGGTAACGGCCAGGAAGTACATCAACAACAACGTGGGTGTAAAGGTGGCCTACCTGCTGGAGCGCATCGAGCCGAGCGAGGCAACCCAGGGCGCCATTAAAGACCGGGCGATTGCCTTGATGGGCGCCAACCGCAAATTGGACAAACTCATGGAAGCGGCCAAAGCAGCGGCCGAGGCGGAAACAGGCGCGTCGCCCTTGTTTAATGTCAATGCCTACAATATCGTTGACCTCGGCTCAGGGCAGCCGGCCCGGGATATCGTGCGCTGGGCTTTCAGCGCCAAAAAAGGCGAAGTGTCTCCCGAGGTATATGCCTTCCAAAACCCGGAACTCCTCACCGTGGACAAATTCGTGGTAGTAGGCCTCAAAAGCGTCCAATCGCCCGGCCTGCCTTCTTTAGATAATATCCGCGAAGAAATCCGCCAGCAGGTCATCAACAAGAAGAAAGGCGAAATACTTGCCGAGCGCATGAAAGGCCAGGATCTGCCCGCTCTTGCCGCCAAATTCAAAACGGAGATAGACACCATAACCAATATCAACTTCGCTTCGAATTTCATTCCGGATCTGGGGGCCGAGCCTAAGGTAGTGGCTACTGCAGCAGCCTTGCCGCTCAATAAACTTTCCAACCCTGTGGAAGGCGCATCCGGGGTGTTCGTATTACAGGTGATCAACAAACCGGAGGTGGCTCCGTCGGCAGATATGGCAGCTACCAAGCGCAACATTTCCAGCCCGAGCCGCGCACAGGTGCCTTCGGCGATCATGCCTGCATTAGTGAAAAAAGCGGACATAAAGGACCGCCGTTCGCGCTTCTTTTAAATAGTTTTCAGCCGTTCCCGGCTATGAAAACCCCGCTCGAGATATCCGAGCGGGGTTTTTTGTTTTGGGGCCTGCCCTCTTGATGTGATACCCTACGAAAAATGGTTTGCGAAAAAGTTTAACCCCTTTTTCGTCAGGACAACTGAAATCCAGTGGTTTGCGAAAATCACAATTCGCAAACCATTGGTTTTCAAGTATCAGCGGCCTGCCGGATATTTTTTTATCGATTTTTTTTTTGTAAATATTTAAATTTTTTACTTTTGGCCGCTCGTAATTTTTTATTTCATAATCACAAAACAATACATCATGAGGTTACTTGCAACTCTACTACTTGCATTCCTTTCTTTCGCTGTGTTCGGCCAGCACGACCATCGCAACTGCGGCACTATGGAAGTGCTGGAACAACAACTCCAGCAAGACCCGGCCATGCGGCAGCGCATGGAGGCCATTGAACGCCATACTGAACAATATCAGCGCGGCGACAATGTGCAGTTCCGGGCCGTGATCACCATCCCCGTGGTGTTTCACATCGTGCACAACGGAGACGCCTTGGGCACGAATGAAAACATTTCAGACGCCTTGGTTTTGGCTCAATTGGAACAGCTCAACCAGGACTTTCGCAAGCAAAATTCAGATGCAGGCCTCGTGCCTTCCATCTTCCAGGGCGTTCATGCCGACACGGAAATCCAGTTTTGCCTGGCACAGCGCAAGCCGGACGGCACTGCGACCAATGGCATCAACCGGGTGCAAACCAGTACGTCTTCCTGGACGCGGACCAATATCGAAAGCAGCCTGAAGCCTTCCACCATTTGGGATCGCAACCAATACCTCAATGTTTGGTCCGTTGTTTTTGGCGGCGGCGACGCAGGCTTGCTGGGGTATGCGCAGTTTCCAGGCGGCAGCGCCAGCACGGACGGCGTGGTGGTGCTTTGGTCTTCCGTCGGGTCGGTAGCCACCCCCAACCCTTCCGGAGGCAACTATGCCCGTGGGCGCACCCTTACGCATGAAGTAGGTCACTGGCTCAACCTCCGCCACATCTGGGGCGACGCCACTTGCGGCAATGACTTTGTGTCTGATACGCCTGTACACAATACTTCCAACGGTGGATGTCCCGCTTATCCGCATTACAGCACCTGTTCCGGTTCGCCCGTGGAGATGACCATGAACTACATGGACTACACCTACGACGCCTGCATGTATATGTTCACTGCCGGCCAGGGCGCACGCATGCAGGCCGTGCTGGCCTCCGGCGGCTCTCGGGCCAGCCTTGCCAGTTCGCCGGGCTGCACGCCACCTTCGGGCGGAACGACCTGCGGCACGCCCTCGGGTTTGAATGCCTCCAATATCACCACCAACAGCGCCACGCTCAACTGGGGCTCAGTAAGCGGCGCCACGTCATATAATGTACGCGCCCGCCAGGTAGGTACTACCACGTGGAGTACAGGCAGCGCCTCCGGCACTTCTATCAACTTTACCGGCCTCAGCGCAGGTACGCAGTACGAGTTCCAGGTGCAGGCCGACTGCGGCGGCACGTTAGGAAGCTTCTCCGCCTCTGCCACCTTTACGACCCAGAGTGCCGGTTGCTCCGATGCTTATGAGCCCAACAACAGCCGGAGCAGCAGCCTGCCGCTCACGCCCACCAACCAGGACCTTTCCGCGCAGATAGCCACCTCGACAGATAAAGACTGGTACCGGTTCGCCAATTCTTCTTCCACGCCAAACATCCGCATTGACCTGACCAACCTGCCGGCAGATTACGATGCGGAACTGTGGCAAAACAATAACCGTCGGCGCCGCTCCCAAAACGGCGGCACCACGCCGGAGGTCATGATTTGGAACACGGCCACCGTGGCTTCCAACTGGTATGTGCATGTGTACGGCTATAACGGGGCTTTCAGTAATACCCAGTGCTATACCCTGCGCATCAGCTTGAGCAGTTCTTCCTTCCGTACCGACGGCAGCACCGACGGCGAAGTGACGGAGTTTGAAATCCCGGTGGAGGTGCTTCAGTCCGGGTTCACTATGTTCCCCAATCCTGCCTTCGATCAGCTCAACCTGGATGTTGACATGCAGTCCGACCACACGGTGAAAGTTTCTTTGGGCGACCTCACCGGCAGAACGCATATCCTGCGCAGTTTTGACCTGCACAAAGGCGATAACCGTGTCTCGCTTGATGTGAGCCGCCTGCCTGCCGGCACTTACTTCGTGCGCGTGGAAAACGGCGAGGTAGTGGG
>CAZNYK010000135.1:0-10352 GCA_964577215.1 uncultured Saprospiraceae bacterium | reverse complement strand
CCGTAGCTTTAGCGAAGGCGGATCATTATCCGTAGCTTTAGCGAAGGCGGATCATTATCCGTAGCTTTAGCGAAGGCGGATCATTATCCGTAGCTTTAGCGAAGGCGGATCATTATCCGTAGCTTTAGCGAAGGCGGATCATTATCCGTAGCTTTAGCGAAGGCGGATCATCCGCCTGTTTTATTGCCCGGCAAAAACGCATTTCTTCAAATGCGGATGCAAATGTACAAACTCCTCCAGTAATTTCAAAGTTCCCGGCAGTAAAAAATTCAGCGCTGCCCATCCAGCCACACGAATTGCCGGACCGGTTCGCTGCAAAATCACAAGCCCGTCAATCTGACACCACGCAAGAGCGCCTGGCTGCCAAATTGTCTTTTAGTATGACAAAAATATGACAAAAATTCCTGATATTCAGGCTGGTACAGCGTTTGTATTATAGAGAGTAAAATTGGTTTAACCTTAAAAACTGCAAGTACCATGACATCAGTAGTGTTCAATCCACGCGTAAAAGTGCGCAAACCGGCCTTCACGCCGCCCGTTTTCGACAAGCTGTTCGACGAGTTCCTCAACCAGGACTGGCCGTTCCTCGGTTCTGCCGGCATTGATGCCGTTAGCCGCCCTGCTGTGAACATTTTAGAGAGCGATTCCGACTTCCGCCTCGAAGTGGCCGCGCCGGGTTTGGAAAAGAGCGATTTCAAAGTAGCCGTAAACAAAGACATCCTGTCCATTTCTGCCGAGAAGCCCGCACAGGATGAGGAAGGCGCCAATATCCTGCGTCGCGAGTTCAGCTTCCTGAACTTCCAACGCGGTTTCCGCCTGCCGAACACAGTGGACGTCAGCGGCATCCAGGCTGCTTATCACAACGGCATCCTGACCGTGACCCTGCCCAAGCGCGAGGAAGCCCGCATAAAACCGCCGGTGAATATCGAGATCGCGTAAGCTGGAAAAATGACACTCGTTTGACCGTTTTGACGAAGCTTTTTGAGCAACTTTATTGTTTAACTTTAAAACATCTGGATTATGTCACTCATCAAATATGATCCGTTTGCTCCTGTGCGTTCCATCACCAATGTAGTGGATGAGTTTTTCAACAGGGGAATAGGCGAATTGATTGGCTACGATCATGCCTTCAGTGTGCCTTCTGTAAATGTGGTTGAGAAAAACGACAGTTTCATGCTTGAAGTGGCGGCTCCCGGATTGGAAAAAGGCGACTTCAAAGTGAGCGTCGAAAACGGCTGCCTCAACATCACGGCCAAGAAAGAGAAAAAAGAAGAAGTAAAAGAAGGTAAGTACACGCGTCGCGAGTTCAACTATGCTTCTTTCACCCGCTCTTTCAACCTGCCGGAAGGCGTCAAGCCTGAAGAAGTACATGCCGTGTATGAAAATGGCGTACTCCATGTAACGCTGCCTAAAAAAGAGGTGACGAAAGTGGAAGATGCTCGTGTTATTGAAATAGAATAAGCCTCCTTTTTTTACAAAACGGCGGCCCCATAGTCATCTGCTTCATGGCAGGTGCAAAGGTTAGTTAATAGGGTTTTAGGTGTTTTTGACGGGGTCGGTACCAACGTACCGACCCCTTTTTTTGCGGGGGAAGGCACAAAGAAAAACCCCGTCCGGGGTTGACCAGACGGGGTTGCGAATAAAGCTATGAAAACTAAAACTATTTCTTATTTCTCCTCGTCGCTCACATCGCGACCACCTTGCAGTTGATCCTGGTAAGCTTCGAGTTCTGCCCACTGTGCGGCGGCGGCAAGCGCAGCTTGTTTGGCCCAGGTAGCAGGGTCGTGCATGCGGTAGCGCGGCCCGGCTTCGTCCAGTACGGCTTGTACCGTTTCGGTAGCTGCAGCGGCTAAGTCGGCCCAGGTTTTAATGCCTGCGTTATGCAATAACTCCTCGATCTTCGGGCCGATTCCCTCGATAACCTTGAGGTCATCCTGCTTGATCTTCTTGCCTGAAGGCAGGGTTATAGAGCCGGCTTTAGCTTTGGGAGCGGCCTTTTCCTTGGCCGGTTGCGGTTCATCCGCTACAGTTGGCGAAGGAGCTTCCTTTACTTCGATAGCAGGTTTTTCTACACTTTCCTTCACTACCACGTCAGGAGCAGCTACCACCAACACATCCTCCTGGAAGGATTTCGGTCTTTTCGGCGAGGGAGCGACAGGTTCCGCTGCCGTTTCAAAAGGAACTATGTTGACATAGGTGCGATTCAAGCGCTGGCGCCGGAATACGATGGTGCCGTCAATAGCGGCATGCAGAGTATAATCCCTGCCCATGTAAACATTGTCGCCGGGATGGAACTTAGTGCCGCGCTGGCGCACCAGGATGTTGCCCGCGCGTACGGTCTGGCCGCCGAACATTTTTACGCCGAGGCGTTTGGCATTACTATCGCGGCCGTTTTGGGTACTACCTTCACCTTTCTTATGTGCCATGATTGCAGTTGTTAATCAGTTAAAAAATAAGTGCCCGTTCAGGCCACGATGGAATCAATTTTGATTTTGGTAAAGTGCTGGCGATGCCCTTTTTTGAGGCGATAGCCTTTGCGGCGTTTTTTCTTGAAGATGATGACCTTGTCGCCTTTGACATGGTCTGTAACGACGGTAGCGTTTACCCGGGCGCTGTTCAGTACCGGCGTGCCTACGCTTACCTGGCCGTCCCGTTCTACCAGGAGCACCTGGTCGAAGCTGAGACTGTCGCCTTCGGCGGCTTCAAGCTGGTGGACGAAGATCTCCTGACCTTCCTCAACTTTGAACTGTTGACCAGCTATGTTTACGATTGCGAACATCTGCGGTTGATTTGAAATGAATAATTTTTCGAATTAGCGCGCAAAGGTAAAGCGTTTTTGTATTTTATCCAAATTCTCCTTGTGGTTTTTCAGCAACCGATTTATGCCCCCTGAATACGGCACCGCAGCTTAGGCTCAGGAAGTATGTCATCAGAACATCACCCTTGCCATAAGCGCAATGCCGAACACGATCAGGCCCACCCCAGCGATGCGCCGCATCCAAAGCAGGTGAACCGGCCGCAGGAACCGCCGGATGCGCTTGGCAAGCGCCACTTTGAGCAGGTCGGTAGTCGTAATCACTCCCATGATCCCTGCAAAATATTCAAATGACTGCCCGGGTGAAAGGCTGCCCCCCACGACGACGTGCCCTGCTATCCCGATCCAGAAGAAAAAAGTGAAGGGATTGATGGTGTTGATGAGAAAGCCCTTGAGCCACAGCGACGACACGTTGGAGGCTGTGCCTGTCCATTTGGACTGCGGCAAATGTTGCACGGGGGGACTGAGAAGATTGAACAGGCCGAACCCGCTGAGCATCAGCCCGCCGGCAACCCCTAAAACCAGGGAAAAAACCGGCCCGGATACAAAGTTCATCACATAGGAAAGCCCGTAATACACGCTCAGGATGAAAAGCAGGTCGCTTATCCAGATACCCAGCCCTACCAAAGCGCCGGCACGGAACCCCTTTTCGATCCCGGCTTGAACCAAGGCCAGGAAAATAGGCCCCGCCAGCAAGCTCAATACCAGGCCTACCTTTACCCCATCCAGCAAATAATTCATCTCAATTTCACTTAGATGCCGGGGACGCCTGCTGCACGAAGGCTTCCCATTCGGCAAATAAATCTTTTTTCATCACGCGCGGAAACTTGTTCTGCCCTCCCATTTTGCCGCGGGATTCCTGCCATTGGAAAAACACTCTAACCGGCAGTGCATGAACCTGGGGCCTTTGCAGGGTAGAATTGCGCTCGATGCCATAGTCGTCATTTACTTTTTTCAACGCCTCATCCAGGAGGCCGGTAAGGGCTTCCACATTTGCCGGCACCGGGTCGCAGCCCAGGTACCACCTGTGGGAGAAAAAGTTGCCGGCTTCAACCGCCGCCACTGTAAACTCCGGAACAGCAATGCTGAGTGCCTCCTCCAACTCCTGTATGGCGCTGTTCATATTGTCCACGGAGAGGTGCTCCCCGCATATGCTCAGGTAGTGTTTGGTGCGTCCGGTTATGAGTATCTCACAGCGCCCGGCATCTGTAAATTTTACGGTATCCCCAATGAGGTAGCGCCAGGCGCCGGCACAAGTGCTCAGGAGCAAGGCGTAATTGACATTTTCATTTACTTCATCAATACAAAGGGCCGATGCGTTTTCCCGGATATTGCCTTCGGCGTCGAAGTTGTGCTCATTGAAAGGCACAAACTCCAGGAAGATTCCATTATTGATCAGGAGTTTCATGGCGTGGGTATCCGGGCGGTTTTGGTAAGCGATAAAACCCTCCGAAGCAAGATAGGTATCCAGGTAGATAAGCGGCCGGGCCAGCAACCGCTCGAAGCTTTTGCGATACGGCTCAAAGTGTATCCCTCCATGGGCGAACACGGTGAGATTGGGCCATACGTCGTGTATGGTGTCCGCATGGTGGTATTCGATCACTTTTTCCATGGTGAGCTGGAGCCAGGAAGGGATACCGGCAATAAAAGCGACGTCCCACTCCGGCGCTTTTTTGGCAATTTCCTCGATGCGCAGGTTCCAGTCGCTGATGCGTGAAATTTGCACGCCCGGCTTGTAGAAAGGCCTGAACCAGAAAGGCAGTTTGCTGGCATTGATGCCGCTGAGATCGCCCACGTAATAATCGCCGCGGGTTTGCAGATCGGTGCTGCCGCCCAGCATGAGCATGTCTTTGGCAAACAATTCGGGGCTGACCTGAAACCGGGGAAGGTTGAACAGCATGCGCGTAGAGGCGCGGCGCATGGCGCGCAGCATATCGTCAGTTACGGGTATGTGTTTGCTCGGTGCGCCGGAAGTGCCCGAACTGACCGCGAAATAGCGCACCTTCCCCTTCCAGGTGACGTTCTCCACCTTGTTGAGCGTCATGTGCCACCACCGCTCGAACATGTTGTCGTAATCAAATACGGGTACCACCGCCTGGAAGTCTTTCGAGGGCTGCTCTGATTTGGCCAGTTCCTTGAAATCATAGTATTGGCCGAAAGCCGTACCAGCGGCTTTTTTGAGCAGGCGGCGCAGGGTGCGTTGTTGTAGCTGAGCCGGGCTGAAATACTTGCTCTTCAGCCTGTTGCCGAGACTTTCTCCTCTTTTGAGAATGTTGGCTAATTTCGGCATGGTTTTCAGTTTAGCTATTATGCTGTAAAAGGAATTACAAATGTAACCAATCGACGCAAATTCGCGTCAAAAGACGTATTATTGTATTTGGTTCCGGCTTTGGCCGGAAGGCTCCAGCGTTTGTTTCCGGCAGGCAGCCGGATTCCGCAACAATTTCCTCACGAAAATATCATTGCCATGAGAGTGCTTATCAAATTTTTCTTAGTGGCCATCGTCCTGCACAGCGCTATTTCCTGCGCTGTAAACCCGGTAACCGGTAAAAAACAGCTCATTCTCCTCTCCGAAGACCAGGAAAAGGCGCTCGGTCTTCAGGCCGACCCTGAAATCATTGCGAGTATGGGTTTGTACGAAGACCCTGTTTTGCAGGCATTCATCAATGAAAAAGGGGCGCAGATGGCGGGCATCTCACACCGCTCCGGCCTCGGTTATGAGTTCAAGATCGTCGATTCCCCTGTCATCAATGCCTTTGCGGTACCCGGCGGATATGTGTATTTCACGCGCGGCATCATGGCGCATTTCAACAACGAAGCTGAATTTGCCGGCGTACTGGGCCACGAAATCGGCCATATCGCGGCCCGGCACTCCGCCCAGCAGTACTCCAACCAGGTGCTGGCGCAAGCCGGTTTGGTACTGGGTATGGTATTGTCGGAAGACTTTCGCCAGTTCGCCGACGTGGCCCAGTTGGGCATGGGCCTGCTGTTCCTCAAATTTGGGCGCGACCACGAAAGCCAGTCCGACCGCTTGGGCGTGGAGTACTCCACTAAAATCGGCTACGATGCCCAGGAAATGGCCGGTTTTTTCAAAACCTTAAACCGGCTCAGCGACCAGGGCGGCGGCAGGGTGCCCACCTTTCTCTCCACCCACCCGGACCCAGTTGACCGCAACAAAAAAGTGGGCGAAGAAGCCCGCAAATGGCAGCAAGCTCAGCCCGGCACTTATAAAGTGGGCCGCGACAGCTACCTGCGCATGATCGACGGCCTGATATATGGCGAAGACCCCCGCCAAGGGTATGTAGAGGGCGGGATGTTTTACCACCCGGAGTTGAAGTTTCAGTTTCCCGTGCCGCGGGATTGGCAATTGGACAACTCCCCCGCACAGGTGCAAATGGCCCCCAAAGACGGCAAGGCCCTCATGCTGCTGAGCCTCTCACAGGCCAAAAGCCTTCAGGATGCCGCCCAGGCGCTCATACAGGAGGGCAGTCTCCAGGCTGTGGATTCCAGGACGGCGACAGTTAACGGGCTTCCCGCGCAGATACTGTTGGGCGACCAGGTCAATCAACAAACCAACTCCACCATTCGCGTGCTCGCCTATTTCATCCAGTACAACGGGTTGATCTACCAATTGCTGGGCTTGTCGTTGCAACAGGATTTCCTGGCCTATTCGCCCACTTTTGAACAAACGATGGGCAATTTTCGCAGCCTGATCGATCCTTCCAAAACGAATGTGCTGCCCGAGCGCGTCCGCATCCAGGCCGTGAAGGCCGACGGCACACTGGAACAAGCCTTGCGTTCGCTCAACATGCCGGAAGCGCGTCTCCAGGAGCTTTCCATCCTCAACGGTATGGAACTCAAAGACCGGGTCGGAAAAGGAATGCTGATAAAGACGGTGGGAAAATAACTCAGGACGGATACCGGGCCACGATCTCGCGTAAGTAATGGAGATGTCGCAGTTTTTTGGGGTTCCGGCGACGCAGGTTGGTCGGGGTGAAGAAGGTATGCTTTTCCAGGAAGGAAACCTGGAGGCGGTTCCAGTCTTCTTCGCGATGGAGTACGTTGTAGGTCCTGAGTTCTTCGAAGAGCGTGGAACCAATGTCGTAAAAGTCGTCTCTACCCAGGTAATCCAGATCGGCATCGCATAGAATGGCCTCCAGGAAGTTGGCCGGGCTTTGGGGTATCTTGGTAGCCAGGATCATACCGCAGATGCGCTCAATTTCCAAAGTTGTGAAGTCATACCGGGGCAGGTGCTCGCGCACTAAGGCACAGCCCAAAGTTTCGTGCTCTTTGTTGCTTTTCACAAAACCGGAATCGTGAAAAAGTGCAGCCGTTTTGAGGAGTAAAGCTTCGTAAGGGCTGATCGACTCGGCGAGGCATAATTCCTCCGTTACCCGGAGCACATCAAGGGTGTGGTGCAAACCGTGATAGGAGAGGTCGGCGGAAAGTTCCCGCTCCAATTTATCGATGATGAAGGCCTTGGCTGCGTGGTAATTCATGGCCCGTATTTTCTCACAGTAATTTGGTTGGAGAACGACTGTGTATCGCGAAAAATTGCACAACGGCCGGCGCTGCGCAGGCGCAGTTATGGCCTCTACTATTCCCGACGAAAAATGGTTTGCGAAAAATTTAAACCATTTTTCATCGGGATTACTGATAGCCGGCGGTTTGAAACGTCTAAATTCTCAAACCACAGGCTATTGAGTCTATTTGCCCTTGTCTATGAGCAATACGCCTGACGCAAGAAACTTGAGTTTTTTGGCAGGCTCGGTGATCATGGCGATCTCTTCCGGCGTTTTTCCGGCATCCTCTGCGTAGTGGCGCAGTTCGTCCACCGGAGTTACTTCGTAGTAAGCATAACCATCGATGACGACTTCCCGCCCGGCGATGTCTTTCGGCATGAAAAACCCGTAATCTTTAAACTGTACCATCATTTTTTCCTGCCCCTCTTTGCCGGAAACGAGGTTCATCCAGCATCCCTTGGCCTGGCACACGGCATCCACAGTGCCGCGCACTTTGATGGTAATCTTCTCCTTGCCCTGTATCTCTTTGAGCATTTGGTCGTAAGAAATAACTCCTTTGGGCTTGAAAGCTTCGCCAAATACAGCCGCTCCTTTGGAACCGCCTTTAGCCGCTTTACCGGAAGACTGTGCGTTTGCAGCAAGAGGCAACAACGCGAATACAAATAAAAAGTACTTTAACATGGTGCTAACGTAAGTTAAGTGAAAGAATAAGCCCGGGAAAAAGCCGTTAACGAATTTATACCGAACGGCAATTCCGGGCAACAAAAGTAAGGATTTTTTTAAAACCGGAATTTTGCACAACATTAGGCCGTTCCGGCAGTTATTACATTCAAATTCAAAAAACACACATATAACCAAAAAACGCATCTATATTCCAAACCGCTACAAATTCACCCGCAGCCGCCGAACGCCGTAACTGACACCTTTGCCGGCTGCCTTGTAATCAAAGTCAAACACTTTACGATGAGAGCGATGTTGAGTTTGTCGGCGGCTTTGGCCTGCCTTACGCCGCTATCGGCGCAATTCCAATGCCTTAGCGGCAATTGTTACAACGGTTACAGCGAATGTGTTTACCCCAGCGGAGCTCGTTTTTCCGGCCAGTTTGTGGATGGGCGCATCCACGGCGAAGGCACTATAGCATTCAGCAACGGCGACCGTTACACCGGTCAGTGGAAAGACCACCACCGCGAAGGGCAGGGTGAGTTCTTCTTCTCCGACGGCCGCGTTTACAAGGGCAGTTTCGTGCGCAACAACTTTCAGGGTGAAGGCATTCTTTCTTATCCCAATGGCGACCGCTACGAGGGTCAGTTCGCCGGCGGACTGCGGCACGGCAAGGGCACGCTCTTTCAGAGCAGCGGCAATAACCTGGCCGGCGTTTGGGAACGCGATCAATTCAGGCCGGAATGGGGAAAAAGCATCGTTCTTGGCGACACGGCCAGCTTGCCCAACTGCAACGTAGTACACTGCGCTACCGGCCTCGGGAAGTTCATTTATCGCGACGGTTCGCGATACTATGGTCCATTCGTCAAAGGGTTGCCCGAAGGTTCCGGCATGGTGTACTACCCCGGAGGCGACCGCTTCGAGGGAGAGTGGAAAAACCACTCGCCCAACGGCCATGGGGTCATGTACTACAAAAGCGGCAAAGTGCTGGGCGCCGTGTGGAACTCCGGAAAACCCGTGAAGGAATTGTTCTATGAAAGCGAGCACTTCGACCGCGGAGGAATCACCGTGGAACGCAGCAAGGAAGTGCGCATCTGGTCTGTCATTATCGGCGTGGCCCAATACAACCACATGCCGACCCTGCGCTATACCGACGACGACGCCTACCAGCTCTTCGCCTTCCTCAAAAGCCCTGAAGGCGGCGCCCTGCCCGACAACCAGGTACGCCTCCTCATTGATGAAGATGCCACCCGCAAGAATATCCTCGACGCTATGCGCGCTGTACTGCTTCGCGCCGACGATAACGATGTAGTACTGTTTTACTTCTCCGGCCACGGCCTCCAAGGCTGCTTTCTCCCCGTGGATTACGACGGGTACAACAATAAACTCTTTCACCAGGAGGTACGCGAACTGCTCATGGCCAGCCGGGCCAAACACAAACTCGTCCTGGCCGATGCCTGCCATGCGGGCACGCTTTTAGCCATGCGCACCGGCAGCACGGTTGGTACCACCCTGCAAACCTACTACGACGCTTTCGACAAATCGGAAGGTGGCTTGGCCCTGCTGCTCTCTTCCAAAGGCGAGGAATACTCCTTAGAGGACGGCGGCCTGCGCTCCGGGGTGTTCAGCCACTTCCTCATCCGCGGCCTCAAAGGAGAGGCGGATAAAGACAGCAACAAGATCGTTACCATACAGGAATTGTACGACTTCGTATTTGCGAATGTGCGCAGGTACACAGCAGGCGTGCAATCGCCGGTGCTCAGTGGGCACTTTGATCAAAATATGCCTGTGGGAATAGTACGGTAGGCGCCATACGGTACACCCTGCGGCCTCTTTTTTTGGAACACGGAGTTGCGAGTTTCATCCAGTACAGGCTCGTAGCTCGCGGCTTGTAGCTCGCAGCTATTATCACCCCCTGTTCAACTTCAGTATCTTCACCTCAACGCGCTGGTTCTTCCTCCGGCCTTCCACGGTGGCGTTGGTATCCACGGGTTGCCGTTTGCCGTAGCCCTTGTATTGCAGGCGAGAAGCGGGAATGCCCTTGCGTATGAGGTAGTCATAAACAGCTTTGGCACGCGCAGCAGAGAGGCGGTCGCAGTATTCATGCGGAGGAAGGCCATTGGTGTGACCCCCTATTTCTACTGAGACATCCGGGTTTTTGGTCATGAAGGTGTGGAGGTCTTCCAATACAGGAAAGGAAGACTGCATTACCACTGCGCTGTCAGCTTTGAAGTATAGCTTGTCAATGCGGATGGTCTGTCCTTCGCGGAGGTCGGCGCTGCGCAGTTCAGCAATAGAAACTTCGCCATTGGGAGCGGGTTTGGCCGGCTGCGCCTGGGCGGGGGCGGGTTGTG
>CAZNYK010000134.1:0-10362 GCA_964577215.1 uncultured Saprospiraceae bacterium | reverse complement strand
AGCCCTTGGCATTTTGCCATTACACCAACTGCACCCTTTGCGGCGCTTCCACCCAGATCTTTTCCGTCAGATACATACCGATCATAACCAGTACGCCGGCGGCAGCGCTCATCACCGGGTCTGTACCTATGAGCAGCAGAGCCAGCGGCAGGATATTGCCCACCAGCACAGCGCCGATCCAGAACAGGTTGCGGTAGCGGCCGTGGAGGATCATCTTCACGGTCAGTTTGGCTTCTTCGGTGGGATGCGTGGTAGCGAATTCCAGCACCATCAAGCCTAAGTTGATACCGATGGTGAGGAGCAGCGTGAGATGCAGGTAGCTCAGCCATTCCGCGCTTGCCGGGCTGATGAGGTTCACGATGGTGAAAACTGCCGCTCCGGCCATGAAGCTGTGTACCAGCATGTGCAGGGCCAGCGAGGGGCTTTGCCAGAAATCGCGGCCTTTGGCCTGTGCGAAAAGGAACGCGGTATAAACCGCCGTCATGATCGCAGCGAGGAAGGTGGCGACGTAAATGACGGGCAGGAAGCCGGGACCCCAGTCGAAGAACATGAATACGGCCAACAATGCAAGCAGACCGCCGAACACGGAGATGGTGTAGCCGCCACGCACCAACCAGCTCTTCCACTGCGGGCGCAGGAGCACGTTGAGGAAGCGATCCGGGCGGTCGAGGTCTTTGACCAACAGTGCGCCCGTAGCGCCCAGGAAGACTAAGCCCAAGCCCAACGCCCACCAGAATGTGGTATCACTCACCTCGGAGAGATTGAACAGGGCCGCCATGAGGGAGACGAGGATCGCGCCTGCTGCAATGGCCTTGGTGACCACATAAGCGGAAACTTCCCAGCCCCAAAGGATGCCTTTGACGGGGGCGTCGTACACGCGGCGCGGTTGGCCCATGAGCAGTTCTATGGATTTGGCCGGCGTGCCTTTGGCCAGATCGCCGGCAGCTACGCCGTTGCCGTTCTTTTCCAGCAGTTCATTGACCACGCTGCCCCCGGAAAATGCCAGTTTTTCAGTGTGCTTGGCGAAGTGCCCCACGCCGTGCGATTGCTCGTTCCAAAAGTAATTGCTCTGCCGCTCGGTAGCTACCGGGTTGAGGGAGGCCTCGTCGCCGTCGATGTAGAACAGGTTGGGCACGGTGCCTTTGGCGGCCTTGCGCACGCTCACCTGCTCGCGGCCCAGCATGATGGAGATTTCCGAGTCCGGATCGTCCATATCGCCGGAGATGATGGCGTGTTCGGGGCACACATTTACACAGGCAGGCTCCAGGCCGACATCTATGCGGTGTGCGCAATAGTTGCACTTGGCTGCCGTATGGTTTTCAGGATCGATATATAAGGCGTCGTAGGGACAGGCCTGCATACACGACTTGCAACCGATGCAGCGGTTCTTGTCAAAATCCACAATGCCGTCGTCCCGAAAGTAAAGAGCTTCCACCGGACATATCTCCACGCAGGGCGCTTCCGTGCAGTGGTTGCAGCGCATTACCGAGAAAAGCCGCCGCGTGTGCGGGAATTCTCCTTTTTCCACCTGTTTTACCCAGGTACGAAAAACCCCCACCGGCACATCGTGTTCTGATTTACAAGCCGTTGTGCAGGCGTGACAGCCGATACACTTGCGGTTGTCGATGATAAATCCATATTTCATAATGGTTGGCTTTGTTGAATTGGCGCATAAAAATATGAAGGATATTTCATGTTTTGTATCCGGGACTGTTGTTTTTTTGTCAAAATACCGTTGGTCAGGCGGGGTGGTCTTCCCAGAATAATTTTCCTTTCACTAACCAGGCAGAGCCAAAAGCCAGCCACTCCAACCAAAAAGTAGCCTTATGTGGTAAGGCAGGAAATGAGATATTCACTTTTTGGATGTTCGGGAGTGTTCATCTTTTGGGTTTTAAACGTTTCGCAATTTTACGTCAAACTATTGAAAATGTTTTGCGTTACACACCACACCAGGCAATAAAAAAACAGCGGCCATGACAACAGGTATGGAACCTCTCCGAAACGCCATGCGGCAAATGATCTCCGTAACGGATGAGGAGTTGGAGACCTTCCTCTCCAAATGCACCGTCAAGACTTTCAAACGCCTGAGCGCGCTGAGCAAACCCTGTTACGTGCCCAACGAGATTTTCTTCCTCCAAAAAGGTATCATCCGGGTTATCATTACTGACAGCCGGGGCACGGAGCATACTATACATTTTGCCATCGAAAACCAGTTTATTGCAGACTACTCCAGCTTTCTGCTCCGGCAGCCCTCTCTCTATACATTGCAGGCTCTGGAAGAAACAGAAGCGGTAGTCTTGCCCCGTGCTGCCATCGAGTGGGGATACGAAAATATGCGCCAGGGCGACAAGTTGGGCCGCCTGGTGGCAGAGTTTTACTTCATCTACCAGGATAACCGCGTGAAAAACCTCTACGCCCGCAGCCCCAAAGAGCGCTACGACTCCATCGCCGATGTATTTCCCAACATACACAACCGCGCTCCGCAGCACATGATCGCCTCCTACCTCGGCATTACGCCCGTGCATCTCAGCCGGCTTAAAAAAACTGCCGCCGGCAAAATCTAAACATTTGTTATCGTTCTCAAAGAGGCGCCGCCTGCAATTTTGCCGAAAATTCACTCAAGTATGAAACTATCACAATCGGAAAAAAGCAGGATGTTCCGCCGATACGGCCCCTGGGCTGTCGTCACCGGCGCTTCTTCAGGCATCGGGCTTGAAATCGCCACCCTGCTGGCGCAGTCAGGGCTGAACTTGGTGCTCAATGCACGGAACGCGCATCAACTCGGGGCCGTACAAGCAGGCCTGGAAACCGAATACGGGGTAAAAATCCGCACCGTAGCCGCCGACGTTTCCACAGCGGAGGGCATAGAAAAAATAATTGCCTCCACATCGGGATTGGAAACCGGGCTGTTTGTTGCTTCCGCCGGATTCGGCACATCGGGACTTTTTCTCCAATCCTCGCTCGAAACCGAAATCAATATGCTGCGTGTCAATTGCGAGGCGGTGCTGGTTCTCAGCCACCATTTCGGCAGGCTGTTTGCCGAGCAGAAACGGGGAGGCATCATCCTGATGAGTTCAATGACAGGGTTTCAAGGTACGCCCTACGCCGCCAATTACGCCGCCACCAAAGCCTATGTACAGTCTTTGGCGGAAGCTATCGGACTGGAATTGCGGCCGCATGGCGTAGATGTGCTCGCTGCCGCGCCCGGTCCGGTAGCGAGCGGCTTCGGGCGCCGCGCCGGTATGAAGATGAATATGTACCTAAGGCCTGAGCAGGTGGGCGTGCCCATTTTGAAAGCATTGGGCAGAAGGGGTACGGCGCTTCCCGGCGCGCTCACCAAGCTCTTGGTATATGCGCTGCGCACCGTGCCGCGCTGGGGAAAAGTGCGGATCATGGCCAAGGTGATGGGGGGTATGGCCCAGAAATCATAAGCGCTTTTTTCTTCATTCGCAAACCACTGGCTATCGAGTATACACCTACTCCATGACAGAGACCCGTATATCCACCCGGCGGTTTTTCTCCCTCGGACCGCCGGAGCGCACTTCGCCTTTGCCTTCGATGAATATCTGGTCCACAAATATTTGGTTGCCCATGAGAAAAAGGGCTACCTGTTTGGCCCGCTCTTCGCTCAATTTGAGATTGTACATATCTGTGCCGATATCGTCGGAAAAGCCTACGATATGTACTTTGGCAATGTCCTGGCTTTTCAGGGATTCCACGAATTCTCTCAGCGGGAATATGGACTCTGCTGAAACGGTTGACTTGTCGAAGTCGAAATATACGGCATGCACGATATCTCTCTTCATTTTTTGCCGCGATGAAGTTGGGGCCGGGCCAGGGTCTTCAGAGGCCGGCTTGGGCAAGGGATCAGCGCTGGGAGGTGAAACGGGTTGCAACAAAACATCAATGGTATAAAAATCGCGGTTTTCCCAGGTGGGAATCGGAAATTGCCAATGGTACGGGTGGTAAAACCGCCGCTCCGTGCGAATGTCAATGATCTCGCCGGCAGGCACGCAGATGAAGAAACGGCCCTCGCGATCGGTAGTGACCGCGCCGCGTCCTTCAATTTGCAAAGTGACCTGTAAGGGAATATCGAGGATCGAATCCCTCACGAAACCTTCTACCAAAGTGACGGGATCGCTGTACAACTGCTCGGAAAGCTCGAAGTAGAAAACATCCATACCGCCGAAGCCATCCGGCCGGTCGGAGGCGAAGTAACCCGTCTGGCCATCGGCAGACAGGAAGAAGCCAAGCTCGCGATAGGCGGTATTTACCGGGGGGCCGAGATTGACAGGGCTTGTCCATTCACCGTCGGCATCTTTCCATGAAATGAAAATATCCTGCTCGCCCATGCCGGGATGCCCTGTAGAGGAGAAGTAGAGCGTTTTGCCGTCGTTGGTGATAAAAGGAGCTTCTTCATCGGCGGGGGTATTGATCTTCGGCCCCAGGTTGCGGGGGGCGTCCCAGGAGCCGTCGGGCCTGCGTTCGCTGACCCAAAGGTCGGTGCCGCCTAAACCGCCCGGCCTGTTGCTGGCAAAGTAAAGGGTATTGCCGTCGCAACTAATGGCAGCCTGGGATTCCCAGCGCTCGGAATTCAGCTCGCCCTGCAAAGGACGAACAGCCCCAATGGCGGGCGTAATGGGGTCAAGCTCTGCCTCCCAAATATCGCATGGCCCCATCACCTGTTCGCGACCGCAGGCAGTAAAAAACAAATGCCGGCCGCTGCGCACTAAGGCAGGCATGCCCTCATTTTGTTTGGTATTAAATCCGGATTCCGCCGGAGCGCCCACACTCCACACACCATAATCTATCATGCTGAAATACAAGTCTTCGTCTGCATTTTTATTGGTGCGGCGCGTGTAGAGCAACAGCCGGCGGTCATTGCTCAGCGTGGGAAAGTATTCATCGGCACGGGTATTGATCTTTCCTCCGATATTCCTCACCTCAGTGATATTGACCAACTTAATGGAGTCCATGGCTATCTGGCAGGCTCTCAAAGCGGCAGGAAGGCGCAGAATGAAATCCGTTTCCTCGTATATTTCTCGTTCGCCCCTAAGGCCGAAATCCGAAACGGTTCTTTTCTGGAGCTCTCTGAAACGCTCGAAGTATTGTTCGGCAAGGACGTAGTTTCCGGTTTTGTAACACAATTCCCCGATTTGAAAATACAGGCCCCTGGAAAAGAGGGAATCGGTTTCCAAAACGGCAATATAGTGATCCAGGGCTTTTTCGAATTCCTTGAGCAATTCGTGGCAAACCCCCACATTGCGGCGGGCGGCGAGCATATCCGGCTGGAGGGCAACGGCCCGCTCAAATGCCCGCAGGGCTTTTCTCGGTTGAGCTTCCAGCAGCGCTTTTTCGCCGGCTACAAACCACTCTGTAGCTGTTTGTGCGCCCAGAGAACCACAAAAAATGCAAATCAGTGGAATGATGAGATAAGTATAGCTTGCAGGTGTCATGGGTTAATGGGATTATGACTGTTAGACGGCGCAATATAGGGAATACAGAAATAATCTTGCAGGAACAAATGCCTTTTCCGATTTTTGGCGCCCGTTATGCATTTATGGACTTTCCAACCGGCCGAATTAGAAGATTTGCTTGAAAAACAACCTGTTTTTTGCGCAGAGTGGAAGTTCACTCCCGTCAACTGGAGGCCTGCCTATGAATGGATGGCTGCGGAAATGGAGCGCCACGGAATCCATTTAGAAGGACATGCGCCCGTCTGGGCATGGCACTCCTGCAAAACATGGAACACAGGACCTACTGTGGATACCGCCACGGAGTTGCTTACGGATTACCAGTTGCTCAATGGCATGATCCTGATCGAGATGAATGTCCCGGATGAGTTATGCCTGCTTTCCACATACTCCGGTTTTATAGGCCTGTTAGACGAAGTTCTCGACCACGGCGCCATCCTGCATCCAGACCGACACCACGACATATTTACCCTTCCCCTCCACCTGAAAGGCGATGACATCCAGGCTGCTATGCCCTGCCTGAGGCGCGAATGGGTGAGCGATATCCGCTCCATTGAGATCAAGCCTGGCAAAGGCAACTACGATCCCTCCGTGCTGCTTTGAAAGCACCCCTCAGTTGGAAACCGGGGAAAGACTGATGGCAAAACCGCCTCCCGGCGCCATGCGCACCGCCATGATGGAGTTGTGGTCAACCTCGGCGGTATCTATCCTGTAATCCAGCGGATTGTCATTCCAGTGTGCATCCGGCCCGTCCCGGTAGAAGGTTGCTTTGAACTTCTTGCCCTTGGGCAGGAAGCTGAACGATATTTCCTGGATGCGCTCATTGTCGCCCGTCACACCGCCGACAAACCAGGCTTCCGTACCGCGCTCCTGCCGTGCGATGACCACGTAGTCGCCTACCTCGCCATCCAGCACTTTGGTGGTGTTCCAATCCACGCCCACATCGCGGATAAACTGAAACATGGGGTGCATCTCTCCATTGGGCAGGCGGTAGTGCTCCGGCAGGTCGCAGACCATCTGTATGGGGCTGTAGAGTACCACGTACAGCGCCAACTGTTGGGCCAGCGTGGTATTGACCTGGTTCTCCTTTTTGTACTCGTCGAACTTGATATTGAACACGCCGGGCGTAAAGTCAATGGGGCCGGACAACATGCGGGTGAAGGCAACCGTGGGGATGTGCGAAGGCGGGTTGCCGCCATCGGAGGCCCAGGCATTGAATTCCTGGCCTCTCAGGCCCTCCCTTGCAATGAAGTTGGGATAGGTTCTTCTCAGCCCGGTATCCTTGATGGGTTCGTGGGCATTGATGGCAATCTGCTTCCCCGCCGCCTTGTCGATAACGTGCTGGTAATGCCGCACCATCCACTGCCCGTGGTGGTACTCGCCGGCGGGTATGATCTTGCCTACATAACCGGTTTTCACGGCGTTCATGCCGTGTTGCTTCATGAAATCGTAGGCCTCATCCATTTGCTTTTCGTAGGTGCGGGGCGCAGAGGAGGTTTCGTGGTGCATGATCACTTCCACGCCCTTTTCCTTGGCGTAGGCCATCACGGCGTCGAAGTCGTAATCCGGGTACGGCGTCATAAAGTCAAATACGCCTTCCCTGTCGTCTGTGTTGATCCACTTATCCCAGCCGGTATTCCAGCCTTCCACGAGCAGGCCGCGAATGCCGTTCTCGGCGGCGAAGTCAATGTACTTCATGGCGTTCGCGGTGGTGGCCCCGTGGCGGGCGCCGCTTTTTTTACCTTGAGTGTAGGTGGTCATATCCTGGCTGCCTTCCATATCCCATGTGGATTTGCCGATGTGCATTTCCCACCAGATGCCCACGTATTTCATTGGGGTGAAATAGCTCGTCACATCGCCCAGTTTGTTGGGTTCGTTGAGGTTGAGGATGAGCGTGGACTCGATGAGGTCGCCGGCCCTGGGAGCGATCTGTATGGTGCGCCAGGGCGTCTGGAAGGGCAGGGTGATCCATGCTTTGCCGCCGCTGCGCTCGGAGCCTGCCAGGCCGCTGCTGAATTTCAGGGCTTCATTATCCACCAAAAGGGTCATATCGGCATAATCGGTAAGGTTGGCTTCGTGGAAACTCAGGTAAATGCCCTCCGCAGTCTTGAGCGTGACGGGCGTATTTACC
Source organism: uncultured Saprospiraceae bacterium (assembly GCA_964577215.1). GTDB lineage: Bacteria > Bacteroidota > Bacteroidia > Chitinophagales > Saprospiraceae > UBA2329. Next base: position 2,757 of record CAZNYK010000134.1, on the reverse strand, counting down.
GCATTGAAGGGGATGTAAGTGGCATTCAGGTTGGGGTGGTTGCGGTACTGAACGGCGTCAATTCCAGAAACTTTGGTGGCGCGATACAGGTGTTCGTAGATGTCCCAGTCGCCGGGTTGCCACCATGCCTGGTGATCGCCGGTGAGGTTGAATTCGGTAGTCTCGCGCAGCACCAAGAGGGAATCCACATTGTCTTGTGCCGGCAGTTCGTAGCGAAATCCGATACCGTCGTTGAACACTTTGAAGATGACGTTGAGCCGGCGCTTGTCTTCTGTTTCCAGGAAAAACGTCATGGCGTTGTGGTGATCCAGTACGGTTTTGTACTCGCCCCAGGGCATGTCCCAGGTTTCCTTGGCGGAAGAAGTTTCCGACTTCAAGAGCGCGAAGCCTTTTTCAAATCCAGGATGGTCTTTAAACTCGAAACTCCCGATGAAGGAGGTGTCGATCACTATGGCAGATGCATAGCTGCAAGTGTACCAGGGGCGGCCTTCCTGATTCAATCCGAACTGAACGACGATCTTGCCGTCGGGCGATGCGATTGTGTTTTCAGATTTCTTCCCCTGGGTGCAAGCAACGAGCAGCGCAGCAGATAGCAGCGCGAAAAATAAAAAGTATCTCATCGGTTATGGTTTTTATGGTTTATTCTTCCGGCTGGTAGTGCGACACAGTCTGCTCGATGATGTCGCAACATTCGTGCATTTGCTCTTCGGTCATTACGAGCGGCGGCGCAAAGCGGATGATGTTGCCATGAGTGGGCTTGGCCAAAAGGCCGTTTTCCGCCATTCGCATGCAGATATCCCAGGCAGTATGACCGTCTTCGGCGTCGGCGATCACGATGGCATTGAGGAGGCCCTTGCCGCGCACCTCAGTGACCAGCTCGGTGCGGTTCACAAGGTTTTCCTGCATGCGCTGACGGAATATCTTCCCGAGATACTCGGCGTTTTCGGCTAATTTTTCATCCTTCACCACTTCCAGCGACGCCATGGCCACGGCGCAGGCCAGCGGATTTCCGCCGAAGGTGCTGCCGTGCTCGCCGGGCTTGATGGAGAGCATGATCTCGTTGCGCGCCAAAGCGGCAGACACGGGGAACACCCCTCCTCCAAGGGCTTTGCCAAGTACCAGGATATCAGGTTTAAAGTCTTCATGGTCGCAAGCGAGCAGCCGGCCGGTGCGACCGATGCCCGTTTGCACCTCATCGGCTATGAAGAGCACATTGTGTTTGCGGCAGAGTTCGAAGGCTTTGCGCAAATAACCGGCATCAGGTACTACTACGCCGGCTTCACCCTGTATAGGTTCCACCATGAAGCCCGCCACGTTGGGGTCTTGCAAGGCTTCTTCCAGTGCCTCCAGGTCGTTGTAGGGTATGATGAGATAGCCCGGCATATACGGGCCGAAATCCTTGGTGCTCTTGGGATCTGTAGAAGAAGATATGGCCGCCAGGGTACGCCCCCAGAAGTTGCCTGCGGCAAAAATGATCTTCGCCTGATTGGCCGGAACGCCTTTTACGGTATAAGCCCACTTGCGGGTGAGTTTCACCGCCGTTTCGCCGCCTTCCACCCCGGTGTTGGCCGGCAGCACTCTGTCGTAACCAAAGTATCCGGTGATGTACTGCTCGAATCGGCCCAGCACATCGTTGTAAAACGCGCGGGAAGTGAGGGTGAGCTTTTGCGCCTGCTCTGTAAGCGCAGCGATGATGCGCGGATGGCAATGCCCCTGGTTTACGGCGGAATAAGCGGACAGGAAGTCGTAATATTCCTTCCCCTCCACATCCCAAACGTGCACGCCTCGTCCTCGTGAAAGCACCACCGGCAGGGGGTGGTAGTTGTGCGCGCCGTAATGGTCTTCCAGTGCCATTAAATCCTGTGAGCTGAATACGCTTTCCTGTACCATGACTTCCGATTTTTGTGATCAGGAGCAAAGGTCGGAAGAAAAGGCCTGATGTACGTTATTTTCGAGGAATTCTTGCGCATTTCAGCGCTGGAAAGGTCAAAAGCCGATGATATTTTTATTACAAGAATGCAGACATATGCACGGCTTTCACCCCGTTTTCAAAAATCTCTCTCCAGGCCCTTTCCCCATCTCCCGGATGCAACTCCAGCATGCCGCAGCCGTCGCGAATAACGGCTGCCTCGAAGCCACAAGAGCGGGCGTCCAGGGCCGTGTGCTTTACACTGTACTCCAACAGCGGCCCCATGAGGAAAAGTTGCTCTATACCCCGTTCCCGGAGCAGGCGCTCCAACGCATCGTTCTCAAAGCCGCTGTACCCCGGCGCATCGGGGTGCATGCCCTTGCCGAAGGTATGTGTGATCTTTTCCGCGTGCAATCCGTGCGCCCATTCCGCACCGAAGCTGCCGGCCACGCAATGCATTGGCCAGAGCAATATTTCACTGCCATCCCAAACCATGGTTTGCCAGGGTCTGCGCCACAGATGATTGGCGGCAAAAGAACTGTGGTCGCCGGGGTGTTCATCCCGCAGCGCTATGACGCAATCGAAGCCGGACAAGAGGCGATTGGCCGCTGATACGAGGCCGGCATCTGCGCCTTTGGCTTCTACGGTGCCGAAAGGAAAGAAATCGTTCTGGAAATCAATGAGGAGGAGCGCAGTCATAACAAATGGCTTTCGGTACATGGTATTCCCATGAAACACCAGTTACCCCGATTCAGCCAAATCAAAAATCATCAATCAAAAATCATCAATCAAAAATCATCAATCATCAATCATCAATCATCAATCAAATAAACCTTCCATCCTGCATC
>CAZNYK010000133.1:0-10450 GCA_964577215.1 uncultured Saprospiraceae bacterium | reverse complement strand
TTTGGTTTATACCCGACGAAAAATGGTTTGCGAAAAAATATAAACCATTTTTCGTCGGGATAACTGATAACCAGTGGGTTGCAAAAGTAAAAAATTCGCAAACCATTGGCTTTCGAGTATATAACCCTTTGCCTATGAAACTTTACATCAAATATATGGTATCGCACCGCTGCAAATTAGTGGTGACGGCAGCATTGGACGGTCTTGGGTTGCATTACGGCACAGTGGAGTTGGGGGAAGTAAAGATTTTAGAAAATTTGACACAGGAACAACATGATCAGTTGGCAATTACTTTGATGAAATCTGGTTTGGAACTAATGGACGACAAAAAAGCCATACTGATTGAAAAAATCAAGAATATTATCATTGAGATGGTTCATTATTCCGACGAAGTTCCAAGAGTGAATTTTTCCAGCTACCTCAGTGAAAATATGGGCTTTAACTATACCTATCTCGCCAACCTGTTCTCACAAACCACAGGCACCACGATAGAGCATTATTTTATTATCCAAAAAGTGGAACGGGTAAAAGAATTGCTTTTATACGATGAACTCAATATCACCGAAATATCTTACAAGCTAAACTACAGCAGCGTAGCGCATTTGTCCAGCCAGTTTAAAAAGATCACCGGATTAACGCCCTCCTACTTTAAGAAAATCAGGCAGTTCAAAAAGCGAATTGCAATAGAAGACCTGTGAATGATATAATTTTTCGTATCAATTGTATAACGCATTTCAGGTAAATATAGACCACCTTTGTATTGCTGTAAAAGTTCTTTACAGGAAAAACAATTGAAATGAAAAAACTATCGCTTTGTGTTTTGGCGGCATTTATGATGTTGGCAGTCATTCCTGCACATTTACATGCCGCAACGGAAACTACTCCGGCTGCCATAGCTGCAACGAAGCCTGTAGAATCTGAGATTGCCGATGCATTGAATGCCAGGTTGATTGAGATCAAAGACATGGATAAGGCCGGCCTGAGCGCATTGCAAAAGAAGGAATTGCGCAAAGAAGTTCGTGCGATAAAAAGCGAGCTGAAAGCTTTAAACAGCGGTGTATATCTTTCAGTAGGCGCCATCCTGATTATTATACTACTGCTTATCCTGTTGCTTTAAACCAAGAACGGAAAGAACGAGCTTTGAAAAGCGGGAAATATTTTTAATTTTTTAACCTTTAAATAGCTGGTCATGGGAAATTTGCTTTATATCATCGCCGCTATTCTCGTTATTGCATGGCTTGTAGGCTTTGTAGGCTATAGTGCCGGCGGTCTTATTCACGTTTTACTGGTGATTGCCGTCATTGCAATAATTCTGAGAGTTGTTCAAGGCAAGAGAGTGCTTTGAAAATTTCACACTTCATTTGGGCATTACCCTCTGCACTACGACACACCCTTAAGGGTTTGAGATGTTTTCGGAGTTTCTGTATTTTCTGTAGAAACTCCGCACTTCTCTTCTAATCGCGTGGAGATTTTCAGGATCCTGTTTTGCAGGAATAATAACATGTAATCATGCAAACGAAAGTAATCGGAATTATCCTTGTGATAATTGGAATTATAATGATAGCATACACGGGCTTCAATTACATAACTACGGAAACGCTGGTAGATATTGGGCCTATACATGTTGAGGCAGAGAAAAACAACTTCGTCAAATTGTCTCCGATTATTGGAGGCGTGTTGCTTGTTGGAGGTATTTTTTTTCTGCTCCGCAGTAAAAAAACGCTTGGATAAATTTAATTTCAAAAGCAAAATAAAATGAAAACGGCACGATTTTTTTCTCTGATTAAAAAGATGTTTTTTGTGATTTTTGCTCTTGCAGCAATTCTGTCATTAAGCTCCTGCTCCAGAAAAATCGCATTTCTTCCATCTTCGGTTGTTCCGGCAGCGCAGGGTACGGTAACGGTGAAAACGGACGATAACAAGAATTATGCTGTTCAAATAGAGATATTCAATTTGGCCGAACCTCAACGGCTGCAACCTCCAAAGCAATTGTATATTGTGTGGATGCTGACCGACCAGGATATGACCAAGAATATTGGGCAAATCAAAACTTCATCAGGTACTTTTTCAAAAGGCTTGAAAGCTTCCTTTGAATCGGTTACTTCTTTTCGTCCGGTAAAAATCTTTATTACGGCTGAGGACGATCCGAATGTGCAAAACCCAAGCTGGGAAGTTGTGCTGACGACGAATCAGTTTCAAAGATGATTACTTTAATTATTCAAATCAAAAAACAAGTATTATGCCACTGATTAATGTATTGATAATATTGGTTGTTATAGGGGTTATTCTTTGGGCTGTCAACAGTTACATACCCATGGACCGCAAGATCAAAAGCATTCTTAATGTAGTAGCTGTGATTGCCGTGTTGATTTGGCTGCTGAAAGTATTTAACATTATTGCCATTTGAGGATGACGCCTGCTTTTTGCCGCGCAACGCTTGTTTTGGCAATTTGCGGCAATCTATACTCGATAGCCAGTGGTTTGCGGATTTTTACTTCTGCAAATCACTGACTATCAGTTATCCCGATAAAAAAGGGTTTATTTTTTTCGCAATCCATTTTTCGTCGGGTATACAAGACCTGTCGGTGCTGTGCCGGGAGTTTTTTTTATTTTGCCATACTTAGCGCGTTTTACAAGGAAACTGTGTGCCGGATGATGAAGAGTTCCATGCTGCCCCCGCTGCGCGTGGAAAACCTGAAACAGCGCAGAATATGTGGATAATGTAACTTTTTTATTTTTTTTTGTAACAGTTTAAAACGAAAAAACCTAACCTTTGTGCAGTGAAAATTTTTTCACCAAAAAACCAAATGACATGAGTAAAGATAAAGGAAGTAAAGACAAAGGCGGCAAAAACCATAAAAAAGCCCCAGCAGATAAATCTTCAGGCAAAACTAAACCGGTTTCGGCCTATAAATCTGAGGGTAAAGCAGGATTCGGGATCAAACCTTCACTTGAGGTTTTTGCGCCGAAAACAGATTCAAAATCGGATGAAAAGCGCAAATCTTAGGGATGTTGCACTTCCCGAAATTTTATTCCTAACCTCATATCCACCCCGGGAGTGCGGAATAGCGACTTATTCACAGGATTTGCTCAAGGCGCTTGACAATAAATTCCGGAACTCCTTTGCGCTCAAAGTTTGTGCGTTGGAGTCCGGAATTTCCGGGTTTGACTATCCGGATGAGGTGAAATATGCACTCAACACGAGCGAGGCGCCGCAGTATATCGAACTCGCCCGTACCATTAACGACGATAAAAATATCTGTATCGTACTGGTACAACATGAGTTTGGATTTTATCAAGGCGCCGGAGATGGAGCTTTTTTTCAACTATTACACACGCTCACCAAGCCGGTTATCATTGTTTTTCACACGGTTCTCCCTCATCCGGATGAAGCCTTGAAGGAAAAATTGAGACACATAGCCGCAGCGTGTGCGGCTGTGATCGTAATGACAAAAGATTCTGCTAAAATCTTGAGTATCGAATATGGCGTGCCGGAGCAAAAAATCAACGTCATTTCCCATGGTACCCACCTGGTGCCGCATTTGAGCAAGGACTTTCTGAAAGAAAAATATGGCCTGACCGGTAAAAAAGTACTTTCGACTTTCGGGCTGCTCAGCTCCGGAAAAGGTATTGATACCACCTTGGATGCATTACCGGAAATCCTCCGGATCAACCCGGATGCAATATTCTTGGTCATTGGCAAAACGCATCCCGGCGTCATCCAATCAGAAGGAGAAAAATACCGGAATATGCTGGAGGACAAAGTAGAAGCGTTGCAACTCAGGGATCAGGTTCGATTTATCAACCGCTATCTTCCCCTGCCCGATTTATTGGAATATTTGCAGCTTACAGATATTTACCTTTTTACCTCTACGGACCCCAATCAGGCCGTTAGCGGTACTTTTTCTTATGCGATGAGCTGTGGCTGCCCCATTATTTCCACGTCCATTCCGCATGCACGGGAAGTGCTTCGCGAGGACACCGGTATTCTTATTGATTTCAAAAATGCGGCACAGTTGGCAGCCGGTGTGAATCGTTTGTTCATTGATGAGCAGTTAAGAACTGCATTCAGCGAGAGTACCCTGCAAAGAATAGTACCGACCGCGTGGGAGAATTCTGCCATTGCACATGCACGCCTGTTCCAAAGCATAGCGAGGCAGAGCAACGGAATATCTGCATCCACAGGGCGCGCCGTGTTGGAAAAAAACGAAAAAATAGTGCTGCACTACCGGATACCCGAAATCAATTTGGCGCATGTAAAAAAAATGACGACAGGTTTTGGAATGATCCAGTTTTCCAAAATCAATCAACCCGATCCAGATTCCGGCTTTACTCTTGACGATAATGCACGTGCATTAATATCCATGTGTATGCATTATGAATTAACTTCCGATGAAGCTGATCTGCATTATATCCACATTTACCTGCATTTTATTCAATATTGCCAACAGCCTGATGGAAGCTTCTTGAATTATGTGGACATGGAGCAGCGATTCACCCCGCAAAATGAAACCGTCAACCTTTCCGATTCCAACGGGAGAGCCATCTGGGCATTGGGTTATTTGATTTCGAAGCGTGATTTAGTGCCTGCCACACTCATAGCAGCAGCTCAGGAAACCATGCAGCTTGCTTTGCCTCACGTGGAGCAGATGCATTCCACACGTGCTATGTCTTTTGCCATAAAAGGCTTGTATTATGCCGGCATCACGCATAAATCTGCAGAAAATAGAGCACTTTTGATTCAACTGGCAGACCGCTTGGTACAAATGTACCGGCATGAGTCTGAGGCTGACTGGCAATGGTACGAGAGCTATTTGACTTATGCCAATAGCGTATTGCCGGAGGCATTGTTGTGTGCTTGGCAGGAAACCGGAAACCCAATCTATAAAGAAATAGCTAAGGTCACTTTTGACTTTCTTTTGTCTCTCCTTTTTAATGGGAATGAAATAAAGGTTATTTCCAATAAAAGCTGGTTACATAAAGGGCAAGAACCGGAACTCTACGGAGAGCAACCCATCGAGTTTGCCTACGCGATTTTGTCCCTGAGCCGGTTCTATGATGTGTTTAAAGAGGTAAATTATTTACACCAAATGGCAATTGCTTTCAATTGGTTTTTGGGGAATAACCACCTTCGTCAAATCATTTACAACCCTTGCACCGGCGGCTGTTATGACGGCCTGGAAGAAACCAGGGTTAACCTAAATCAAGGCGCCGAATCTACACTGAGCTACCTGATGGCAAGGTTTACCATTGAGAAAAATAAAAATTTGGCTATACCCGGCGAAAAATGGTATGCGGAAAAAAGTAAACCAATTATTTAACGGGCGCCCCGATAGCCGGTGATTTGCCGGAGCACAAATTCGCAAATCATTGGCTATCGGGAATACAATGGCCGGGGGCAAAGAGTGTTTGGGTTCATAACGTTCAGTAGTAAGCATAAAAAGTCCGTCTCTGTATACAGGGACGGACTGTTAATATGCTAAGATCCAACAAAACAGTATAGAGGATTTATCCTTTAGCCTACTAAAACCGGTAACCGAGTGAAAGGCCGAATCCCGTATTTTTAATGGTAGCTTCACCGCCGGGGAAGCGCTTGTCTTCCGGATTTATTTTTACCATACCAAGTTGTGAATTCAACTGCAAGAATATTCCGCTTGCCATTTCATACCCTGCAAAAACATTACCTCCCAGATCAAGCGGTTTAAAATACGGCGTTGTCAATGGGTCGGTTAATTCAACAACATTTTTGAACTCCACATCCGACTCGATTTTTCCTGAGCCGTTTCCTTCGAGCTTTACTTTTCCTTTGATGCCGTAGCCCACATAAGGCCCGAACCCGATCATTACAAATCCGTTGCCTAATGCGCCTTTATACACTAAGTTCAGAGGCAGTTCTATGTAGGACAGTTGATACGTACTGGTTATTGCATTTTCTGTCTGCTTTGCCCCTTTAGTAGAAAACTGCAATCCAGGTTGAAAGTAGAATTGAGGGGCAATTGGTATCTGGGCATTTACACCGGCGTGGACCCCAATGCTCATCTCATTTTCAAGCTTGGCCCCATTGAAATCTTTTCCGTTTAAATTTTGAAAATTTACACCGGCGAGAACACCGAAGGCAGTTTTAGCAAGGCCCGAACTTTGGGCATTCGCCAAAGCGGCAGAAAACATAAAAAGGATTACAAAAAAAAGATTACTCGTTTTCATTATTGATGATTGATTCGATGGTGACATAAAGATTATTTCCCAGCCTGCTTTTCAGCTTCGGCTTTCATGGTTTCATTTGCAGTAATCAGGAACTCTACCCGGCGGTTTTTATCCCGGCCATCTTCAGTATCGTTGACATATTTCGGCAGCATTTCCCCAAAGCCTTTGGTCGTCAGGCGACCGCTCGAAATGCCCTTCGAGACTAAATAAGCTGAAACGCTGGAGGCCCGTTGTTCGGATAATTTCTGGTTGTACGCTTCGCTTCCTTTACTGTCGGTATGTCCTTGCACTTCAATATCCGTATCCTTATAATTATTCAGCACGATTACCAATTTGTCTAAGTTAGCCTTAGCCTCATTCGATAAATTCGACTTGTCAAAAGCAAACAAGACGCTATTGCTGAATTCCACTATGATCCCTTCTTCAACGCGAACCACCTCAACATCCGGAACGCTTGCTTTTATTTCCTCTGCCTGTTTGTCCATTTGGCGACCGATTATCACCCCGGCAGTGCCTCCTACAACTGCCCCTATAATTGTACCTAATGCCGTATTACCTGCGGTCTTTCCAACTATTGTGCCGATTGTAGCGCCTGTGGCTGTTCCGATAATAGCCCCTTTTTGTGTTTTATTTAAAGATGCGCAGCCCGTAAAAACGAGGACTACACCCAATAAAACGGGAATTAACCCCATTCCAAGCTTTTTCATTTTGGTTATTTTATTTTAGGGAATAAAAACTCTTTATTCCACATGCAAGTTATGCGTTTTTTTCATTGTTGATGTTGCATATTTTCCAGTAATAATTATATTTTTCATACAATTTGCAAAACATATGTGAATGTTGTAAGCAATTTTAATAATTGTGTAACTTATTTTATGGAATATGAGCCAACTTTGCAGGTGATAATTATTTAAATCATCATTTAAACTTCAAATAATGAATACGGGAAAAGTGTTATTAGGCTTCTTGGCCGGTATTACTGCCGGCGCCATACTCGGCGTTTTATTTGCTCCCAGTAAGGGCTCCTCCACGAGGAAAAAAATCGTTCACAGGGGGGATGAGTACCTGACCGATCTGGGAGAAAAATTCGACGACTTCATCGACGGCATTTCGAAGAAATTTGATAGCGTAAAGGAAGAGGCTGTGCGCCTGGCTGATAACGGCAAGACGAAATTGGAAGCCACAGATAACAAATTTGTTGCCAACGTTAAGTAGAACGAGCGGTAAAATGGACTACAGCAACAAGAAGTCATAACCAGGGTTGGACCGGTATTGCTTCTTGTAGCTACGCGTAAAATATGGATATGGAAACTCCCGCAAACCTGGTTGAATCCCTATGGGAGCAAACCGAAGATTACGGTAAAATATCTTACGAGCTTTCAAAGCTCAAAGTTTTGGAGTCTTGCATCCTTATTGTAGCATCGCTGGTGGCAAAGGTGGGCGTGATCCTTGTTGCTTCGTTGTTCGTATTGGTTTTCAACATAGGGATTGCGTTTTTACTGGGTGACCTGTTCGGAAAAGTCTATTACGGATTTTTTATTGTTGCTGCATTTTATTTAGTAGCAGCGATCATACTGCATTTATTTCTCTATAAATGGATTAAGAAACCTGTTAGCGATTTGATCATCAATCAAGTTTTACAATAAAAAGCGCCATGCAGAAAATAAATTCAGGAACCGAACTGAGAGCTGCAATAATCTACTTAGAGAACAAACACCATGAGGAATGGAAAGTGCTGAAGCAGCAATTCCACCTTGCGTATGAAAACATAAAGCCGATCAACCTTATCAGGCACACGCTTAAAGAAGCGGCCGGATCTTTTGACCTCAAAGAAAACCTGCTAATTTCTGCTGTCGGGATTTCAGCCGGCTTTCTCACGAAAAAGTATGTGGTTGGAAATTCAAACAGCCCTTTCCGGAAGCTGCTCGCCGCCGCTTTAGTATTTGGCATTACCAACTTAGTGGCCACACATCCGGAAGCAGTTAAAAAGGTGGGAAGGATGGGCCTGAATTTTATCGGCAGGATTATTGGAGTTCGACGACATGAGACCCCTGATGACATCCCCGGAGAAACCGGATACAGAACCTGAAGTTGTGCCTCCTTGCCTTAAGGAGGATTCTGTGATGCAAAAAATATTGCGCTGTGTTTTTAATTTATTTCTAATGAACAACCAAGAGCACGAAAAGTCTAAAGTCTTCATCATTGTGGAGATTATTGAGTATGTTCCCAATTCTGTTGTGATTAAAACCATTATTAAGAAAACAACGGGCAATGTGAGCGTCGTATCATTTGATTCCGGAGAGGCGTTGACTGAGAAAATTTCTCCCTTTGATACCTTTATTCAGGTTATTGACGGCAGGGCGGAAATTGTAATTGATGACAAATCAAACTTGCTTGAAACAGGCAATTCCATTATCATACCCGCGCACATCCGAAATACCATAAAGGCAAACGAGCGGTTTAAAATGATTTCTACTGTCATTAAAAGCGGATACGAATAACATGAAGCTTTATATCAAGTATATGGTGAGCCAGCGATGTAAAATGTTGGTGGAAGAGGAAGTGAAAAGATTGGGACTGGCCCCTGTCGCTATTCACCTCGGCATGGTTGAAATTCAGGATGATATAACACAACAACAGCGGGAAGAATTAAAAAGGAGATTGCTGAGATCAGGCCTGGAGCTGATGGATGATAAAAGCCAGATGCTCATTGAGAGAGCAAAAAATTTAATCACTGAAATAATTTATTATTCAGATGAAATTCCTGAAGTGAATTATGCAGACTATATCAGCGACCAGTTAAAGTGTGACTACACCGATCTCGCAAGAATATTCTCAGAAGTAATGGGCATTACTTTGCAACAATTTATAATTATAAACAAAATTGAAAAGGCCAAAGAGTTATTAATTTATGACAAACTCAACCTGACCGAAATTTCATATAAATTGAAATATAGCAGTGTGGCGCATTTGTCCAATCAGTTTAAAAAAATAACCGGTCATTCTCCTTCCTTTTTTAAGGAAATGCAACGAATACGGGCGATTAACCAGCGGAATATTGGAATCATGTAATATTCTAATACCATTGTGTAATGCCTTTGCCGACCAATGTACTGATCTTTGTGTTGTGAAAATTTATTCACAAATGTTCCGCCATTTTCGGAAGCAAAATTATATTAAAATGAAAAAATTAATTTGGGCGCCGGCAGTGTTTTTCTTTGCCGCCGGCATGATGTTTACAAGCTGCGACACACCTTCTCAAAAGGTAGAAAACGCAGAAGCCAATGTTGTTGAGGCCAAAGAGGACTTAGTACAGGCTCAAGAAGATTACCTGGTTGACGTGGAAACCTACAGGCAGCAAACAGCCGAAAAGATTGCCGCGAACAATAAAAGCATCGCTGAATTCAACGCGAGAATTGAAGCAGAAAAAGCAGACGTAAAAGCGGACTACAAAATGAAGATCGCTGAACTCGAAAAGAAAAACAGCGATTTGAAAATGAAATTGGATGGTTACAAAGCGGAGAGCAAAGACCAATGGGAAACCTTTAAACTTGAGTTTAACAGGGATATGGACCAACTTGGCGCCGCATTAAAAGATTTGACCGTGAAAAACAACTAATAGGTTGTACGTTTAGAAAATCAAAAATCAATTGTTAATGAAAAAGATCGTTTTATTGATAATGGCAGTCGCTTTTATGGCCAACTATGCCATCGCACAGGATGGCGATACGCGGTCGCAGTTTCACTTCGGCATCAAAGCCGGGGGGAACTTCGCCAACGTTTATGACGCACAAGGCGAAGAATTCAGAGCAGACGGCAAGCTTGGTTTTGCCGGGGGCGTTTTCCTGAGTATCCCGATCGGGAATGTGTTCGGCATTCAACCGGAAATACTTTTTTCCCAAAAGGGATTCAAAGCGGAAGGCAGCCTTTTGGGCACTAATTACGGCCTGACCCGCACCACCGACTTTATTGATGTGCCGCTGTTTTTGGCGGTGAAACCCTTACCGGCTTTGACGATATTAGCCGGCCCACAGTTCTCTTATCTGATGCAACGCAAGGATGTATTTAACACCGCGTTGGGTAATGCGGAGCAAATTCAGGAGTTTAAAAATGACAACATCCGCAAGAACATCCTCGGAGGAGTAGTAGGCCTTGATGTAAACTTCCACCCGTTAGTGGTGGGTGCAAGAGCCGGCTGGGACCTCTCCACCAACAATGGCGACGGTTCATCCCAAACGCCCAGGTA
>CAZNYK010000132.1:5944-10794 GCA_964577215.1 uncultured Saprospiraceae bacterium | reverse complement strand
AAAAGTCAGTCCACGCCGGTTATGCCCAACCCGGGCTTAGCCGGCACGGCAATGGCGCCCCCGGGGCCGTAAACCGCGCCGCCCTCCACGGGGTCGCGTGCCAGCATCAGGGCGCTGTCGAGATCGTAGTATAAGATATTGTGCCGCGCTAAAGCCACATGCGCGAAGGCGGTTATAGCCAAACGGGATTCAGAGAAGCAGCCGATCTGGCAAGGGATGCCGGCCGCCTCCGCAATCGCGGCGATTTGCAATGCATTGCGGATGCCGCCGGACTTGGCTAATTTGATGTTGAACAGGTCGCATGCCCCGGCGCGCACCAAACGCAACGCATCGTAGTGGTCGCCGAGGGCTTCGTCTGCCATAATGGGGATCGGGCTTTGCCGGCGCACCTCGGCCAAGGCGGCATCGTCGCGGCGGGTAACGGGCTGCTCGCAAAAATCAATGCCCATGGATTCCAGCGCCTTTAAAGTACTCACAGCGCTGAGCGTATCCCAACCCTGGTTGGCGTCGATGCGCAGCGGCACAGCCGGGCCGATGGCTTCCCGGATGGCCTCGATGCGCGCTACGTCCTCCCGCATGGTAGTGCCGAGTTTGACCTTTATAGCGTGGAATCCTTCATTGCGCAAACGAACGGCTTCGGCAGCCATTTGTTCCGGGGCGCCGATGCCGATGGTCATATCTGTAGCCAGCGGTTTGTTGTCGGCGCCGCCGAGAAATGCGTAGAGGGGCAGGCCTGCCGCCTGGGCCGCCATATCGTAGAGCGCCATATCGAAAGCGCTTTTTATACAATGGTTGCCCCAAATGGCGCGATCGAGGGCGCGCAGATTGTCTTCCAGGGCAGAAGCAGGCCGGCCTTTGAGCACTTTGGCCAAAAGAGCGCCCACCGCCATACATGTATCCTGGGTTTCTCCGGCGATGCTGCGGTAAGGACTGCATTCGCCCCGGCCGGTAAGCCCCGATCCGGTGCGGATTTCCACCCATACATTTTCAGCATCCGTTATTGTTTCCAAAGAGATGACAAAAGGCTCTGTGAGCGGGATGTTGAAGCGCTTTACACTCACTTCTGCAATGGTATCCATGTAAGCCATAGCAATGGTTTTTTTTCAAAGCTCCCGGAATTCGGGATCGAACCACAATGTATTGGCATCGTCCGGGTCGCCGTTGTAGTTGACGGTGATCTCTTCCCCTGCCTCAATGTCGCGCAAGCTGTAAAATTTGATGACGCCCCCCTCAAATTCGGGCATGTAAATGGCGTTGGGATCGAAAGAGTGATTGTACAAAGAGCCGAAACCCAGCGCAATGGCGCATTCCAACTGGTCTTCTCCCCACAGGAAGTAATAGTCGTGAAGGCGGGTGCTGTGTATGATGGGGAGGTCTTCGGGCGGACAAACCACCACCGGGCATATCTCTATGAGCGAACCCTCCGGGATCGGCTCGGCGCTGAAGACGCCCCGGCCCCCCAGTTCGCTTGCGGCAAAATACAATGACGGCACGCGTTGCATCGGAAATGGAACTTTTTCAGCCGAAAGAAACGCAATTTTTTTCATACCTTTAAGCCTCCGCAAAACACAAGACATGGAAAACGGCGAACTCATCTTTGGACCCGTTCCTTCCCGCAGACTCGGCCAGAGCCTCGGTATCAACAATACTTTGCATCCCAAGGCATGTTCCTACAACTGTGTTTACTGCCAGGTGGGCCGCACCCATCACCCGGAGTTTTCACGACGGGCTTTTTTCGATCCTGAAAAAATATACCAGGCTGTTTCGGCGCGGCTGAAACAAGCTGAAGCGCAAGGCATCCGGATTGACTACCTGAGTTTCGTGCCCGATGGGGAACCCACGCTCGACATCCGCCTCGGAGAGGCCATCGCCCTGCTCCGCCTGCTCGGAAAACCCATTGCCGTATTCACAAACGCTTCGCTGATCTGGCGCCCCGACGTGCGGGCCGACCTGGCCGCCGCCGATTGGGTATCGCTCAAATTTGATGCCGTGGAAGCGCGCGCCTGGCGAAAAACCGACCGCCCCAACAAGCTCCTGGAAATGCCGGCGATCATGGACGGGGCCCGGGCTTTTTCCCGCCAGTACAAAGGAGAGTTAGTCACTGAAACCATGCTTTGCGCAGGCCTGAATGACGACGAGGATAACCTGGCAGCCACTGCGGAGTACATAGCCGGACTGCAACCCGCTGTGGCCTATATCGGCGTACCCACCCGGCCTCCGGTGGAGAGCTGGGCCCTTCCCCCCAATGAAGCCGTATTGACAAAAGCATTTGCCATATTTGCAGCGCGCCTGCCCAAAGTGGAGTTGATGATCGGCTACCCACCGCTGTCCTTCCAGCCCGGCAGCGATGCGGAAGACGAACTCCCGGCCATACTCGCCGTGCATCCCATGCGGGAAAGAGAAGTGCTGGATTATCTCCAGAAAAGCGGCGCCGGGAAGGAAATCCTGGAAAAGCTGTCCGAACAAGGCGTACTCAAGCGGGTGGAACATGGAGGGGAGGCGTTCTGGGTGAGGATGCTGGCGTGATTGGCAGGCATTATAAACCATAAAACATGAATAAAATAATCGTTTTCACCCTCTTGCTTGCCATGTGCTTTTCTTTGCCGCTTTGGGGGCAGGAGCAGCTTTCCATCATCCCGCAACCCGTGAAGATGGAACGCCGAAGCGGGATATTCCTTTTAGGGAATAATACGCGGATAGTGGTAGCGCCGGTATCGGCAGATTTAACGCCCGTAGCGGAATACTTCGCTTCATTCAGCAGGCAAAGCGCAGGTCTGGAGCTGTCAATCTCCCCTGAATCGCCGGCCGGCAATGAAATTGAATTCATATTCGACAAGGGTATCGCGGGTGAAGAGGCTTACCGGCTGGAAGTCGGCCAGGCAAAAATATCCATAAAGGCAAGCGCGCCGGCGGGCGCTTTTTTCGCAGTGCAAACCCTGAGGCAATTGCTGCCGGCATCTTTTGAAACGGCCGGCCGCAGCGCCGAGCAACTGAGTTGGACGGTGCCGGCCGTGCTTATCGAGGACGCGCCGCGATTTCCTTACCGCGGCATGCACCTGGATGTAGGGCGGCATTTTTTTCCGGTGGAGTTCATCAAGCGCTACATCGACCTGCTGGCCATGCACAAGTTCAACCGCTTCCACTGGCACCTCACCGAAGACCAGGGCTGGCGCATCGAGATCAAAAAATATCCCAAACTCCAGGAAATTGCCGCCTGGCGAAAGGAAACCCTCGTGGGTCACTACAGCGACCAGCCGCACAAGTTCGACGGCAAGCGCTACGGCGGTTATTACACCCAGGACGAAGTGCGCGAGGTAGTGCGCTACGCCGCCGAGCGGCACATTACGGTCATCCCGGAAATAGAACTGCCGGGGCACTCGCTGGCGGCATTGTCGGCATATCCCGAACTGGCCTGCACGCCAGGCCCCTTCGAAGCGGCTACCAAGTGGGGAATATTCGAAGACGTATATTGCCCCAAAGAAGAAACTTTCGAGTTCCTGGAAAATGTACTCACAGAGGTCATAGCCCTCTTCCCCAGCGAGTACATCCACATCGGCGGAGATGAGTGCCCCAAAACCCGCTGGAAATCATGCGCGCACTGCCAGGCTTTGATCCAGAAGGAAGGCCTGAAGGACGAGCACGAACTGCAAAGCTACTTCATACGCCGCATCGAGCGCTTCCTCAACAGCAAGGGCCGGCAGATCATCGGCTGGGATGAAATATTGGAGGGCGGCTTAGCGCCCAACGCCACCGTCATGTCCTGGCGCGGCATCAGGGGCGGCATTGCAGCGGCAAAGCAGGGCCACAAAGTGATCATGACGCCGACCTCGCATTGCTATTTGGACTATTACCAGGACATTTCCCCATCCGAGCCTTTGGCCATTGGCGGGTACCTTCCATTGGAAAAAGTATATAGCTACGAACCAGTACCGGAGGAACTGACGCCGGAGGAGGCCCGCTTCATCCTCGGCGCGCAGGGCAACGTTTGGACGGAATATATACCCACCACGGAAAAAGTGGAATACATGGCCTTTCCGCGCGCCATTGCCATAGCTGAACTGACCTGGACGCCTAAGGAAAAAAAGAACTTCATCGATTTTGCCGTACGCCTCGCCCGGCATTTTGAACGTTTGGACGCCTATCAGGTCAATTATGCCCGCTCTCTGTACGGGATAAAAGCCGAAATGGCGCCTCAGGGGAGCGGCAAGGTCGCCGTATCGCTATCCACAGTGCATCCCACCGGCCGGATACGCTACAGGACCGATGATGGGCAAATGAACAACCAGTCATCCTTGTACGAGGAGCCGGTAATATTGGACCGGCCGGTAATCCTTTATGCCGCCGTTTATGAGGAAGGGCGTGAGGTGTCGCCCTTATTTACCATGCGTTTCGAGCCGCACTTAGCGGCCGGGCAATCTGTTACAGTGAATCCTTTGCCCAGCCCCAGCTACAACCTCGGCGGGCCGCAGGCCTTGGTCAACGGCGTATCCGGCAGCGATACCCGCTACGGCGACCGCGAATGGCTCGGCTGGTCGGGCAAAGATGTGGAAGCCGCGATTGATCTCGGTGCGGTTATGCCGGTTGCCCAGGTGCAAATGCGCTTTTTCAACGGTCCGGGGCAGTGGATATACCTGCCGCGCGGGGTTGAGGTATGGGTGTCGGCCGACGGCCAAAAGTACAAGCGTGCCGGGCGATTCGTTCAATTCCCGCAGGATACCAAAGAGAGGACATTTTCAACCGGCATCGCGCTCAAAAAGAAAACCCAGGCCCGTTACGTGCGCGTCCAGGTGCAGCGCCACGGCATCATCGCCGAGGGCAGGCAGGGCGCCGGGCACGAGGCATGGTTGTTT
>CAZNYK010000132.1:0-5844 GCA_964577215.1 uncultured Saprospiraceae bacterium | reverse complement strand
AACACGCTTATACTTTTCATCGCGGCAAGTCTCCTACTGCCGCATGTACATGCCCAGGAAACGATGCAAAACGCTGCTATTAAACTCACCATGGAGGAAGCCACCCGCCTGGCTCAACTGCCTTTGAAATGCATTCAAAAGGAGTACCCCAACAAACCCGGGGAAGTACTGGCCGGTCCTGAAGAATTGATGGGACCCCAGCAGATGCACCCGGCGTTTTACGGCTGCTTCGACTGGCATTCCGCCGTGCATGGCCATTGGATGCTGGTGTATTTGCTGAAACAATTCCCCGAGTTGGAAGGAAGAGAAGACATGCTGAAAAAACTGGCCCAAAACCTCAGCGCGAATAACATCGCCTCTGAGGTTGCCTATTTCAGCAAACCTCACAATAAAAGCTTCGAGCGCACCTACGGCTGGGCCTGGCTGCTCAAACTGGCCGAAGAGCTGCATACGTGGGATCATCCGCAAGGCCGGGAAATGGCCCGCAACCTGAAGCCGCTGGCCGATCGAATTGTGGAGTTGTACCTGGAGTTCCTCCCCAAACTGCGCTACCCGGTTCGCGTCGGCGAGCATACCAATACGGCCTTCGGCCTGGCTTTCGCCTGGGATTATGCCAAGACCACCGGACAGGACTCACTGCGCCATCTCATTGAGTTGAGAGCGCGCGAATTTTATACCTCCGACCGGCAGTGCCCACTCGCCTGGGAGCCAAGTGGGTACGACTTTTTGTCCCCTTGCCTGGAAGAAGCCGATATCATGCGGCGCGTGCTGCCGCCGGCAGAATTTGGCGCATGGATCAAAGCATTCCTCCCGGAATTGTCTAACCCGGAATTTGCCATAGCCCCGGGAATCGTGTCCGACCGTTCCGACGGCAAGTTGGTACACTTAGACGGGCTGAACTTCAGCCGTGCCTGGTGCTTGTACGGCATTGCCGGCGCCCTGCCGGAATACGGGCACCTGAGGCGCGCAGCCGGGGAGCATATTCAATATTCGCTTCCCGGTATGGTGGATGGCGGCTACGAAGGCGAACACTGGCTGGCTTCCTTTGCGATTTATGCGCTGGCGATGGGGCAGCATTAATCCATCTCTACAATCCTTTCCAGCACCTCTTCGATCAGCTTCTCCACTACGGCGCCGGGGTCTTCCACAAAGGTATTGAGCGAGCGGTTGGCCAAGAGCACGTTGCAGGACGCGGCCCTATGACCCAAAACGCGGCACAAACCGTAGATTGCGGCTGTTTCCATCTCAAAATTGGTAATGCGATGGCCGTTCACGGCAAAATGGCTCAAGCGCTCAATAGCGCCGCTGCTCAGGCGGGAAGGCGCGCGCAATTGCCGCCCCTGGGCGCCGTAAAACCCCGGGCTGGTAAGGGTGATACCCATATGCATGTTTTTTCCAAGCGCATGCACCAGCTCGGGGTTGCCCCCGAAGAGGTACGGCCTTACGGGCAGCGGACCGGTTTCGCGCAGGAAATCATAGAAGGCGTCCTGCATTTCAGCCTCCTGGAGGTGGTGCTGCCAATCGTAAAAATACATGAGATTGTCCAAGCCGATGCCGTAGGAAGACACCACAAAATCGCCCACGCTCAGATCGGGTTGTATGGCGCCGGAAGTGCCCACACGGATGAAAGTGAGGGTGGTTTTCTCCGGTTTCAGTTCGCGGGTTTTCAGATCAATATTGGCCAAGGCATCCAGTTCGTTGATCACGATGTCGATATTGTCGGGACCGATGCCCGTAGAGATGACCGTGAGGCGCTTGCGGCCGATCCGGCCGGTGTGGGTGATAAACTCTCTTTTGGCCACGCGGAGTTCCACGGCGTCGAAATGGCGTGATACCTTTTCTACGCGTCCGGGGTCGCCTACGGTGATGATGGTACCGGCTATTTGTTCCGGCAACAGGTGCAAGTGGTAGATGCTGCCATCGGGATTGAGCACAAGCTCAGATGGAGGAAATTTGGTCATTATACTTTCTATTCAACTGCAAAGCTATGAAGTTCCCAACGATGGGCCTGCCTGAAAAGCAACTTTCTGAAAGCAGCGTGCAGGATACCGGCATCGCCGGACAAGGGCGCAGAACTGTTGAAGCTTTGGGGAGTAATGTCTTAGCTGCTCAGTGCCAGGAGTTTTTCCCCTACGGAAATAGCTCCCGCGCCTGATCCGGTCCAGCAGGCATTCACCCCAAAAAGGATTTTGTGGTCCTTGGTGTGAAAAGAGGCCAGCGTAGAGAGCACGCCGGGTTGCTTTTTCCCGGTATCCGGGTCAATAGTGATCATTACACAACGCCCGCAGGGTTTGGGTGTGCGAAAAACGGCGGATTCAGTGCGTATTTCCGTCCACTCGTCTTCGGCAAATGCATGCGCGCCTTCTGTCACGATATTGGGTCGGAAGCGCAACATGCTGAGTTCTGCTCCGTAATGAGCAGCGAACGCATCCAAGGAGGCCTGGTTGGTGATCAGGTAGGGAAATCCATCGGCAAAACCCACTTCTTCCTCCGGGCCGGCATATTTTTGATCAATGAGCCGCTGGCAGTCAGGGGCCATATACACCAAGCGACAAGGAAAACCGAAAAAGTCCTCCAGGGCGGCGGCCGGGGCCGAGCTTACCAATCGCGCTTCAAAGACGTCCTGCCAAAGCTGCACCTCCACCCTGGGGCCGTTATCCGCCTTCGCGTCCGGAATGCGTAGTATAGCCCCGTCATCCAGGCCGGCCAACACCAGGATGTCGCCATCCAAACGAGCTTGCTTCCTGCTCAGGCCGGGTCGCGTTCTCTGGGAAACGAAAAGCCCGGCCTCGTCAACCAGCATCCAGCGCCTGTCGTGTGCAAAGCCGCGAGGCGTGAGCACCGCCGTCTCTAAGCTGTAACCGGCCAGTGATTTTACGGGGTATTCCCAAAGTGCTTTTACGTGCATGGTGTTACAGAATAGGAGAGTTTGATAAATCAGGAACAAAGTAAAAAGTAAAAAGTAGAAAGTAAAAAGGAAAAAGTAGAAAGTAAAAGGAACAAGCTCGTTTTCTGCGTTCAAACAACTGGGGGCGTTCCCTCGTTTCAACTCGTATATTTGCCCTCAAAAACTATACGGCAATAAAGTCTGGGAATTGCCCGGGCGCCTTGGGCAATCTTCGATTGCGCATAAAAAGAAAAGCTCATGAGCCAAAACCTATGGCATAACGTACCTATACCGGTATTGACCCGGGAACTTCAGACCGATCCGGATACCGGCCTGAGCGAAGCGGAAGCCGTTGCACGGCGGGCTAAATACGGCCCCAACGAACTGCAGGAGCGTGGGGGTATCTCACCTGTGAAACTACTGGTGGCTCAATTCACCAACACCATGGTGCTCATCCTCATTGCCGCAGCGGTGATTTCCGGTCTGTTGGGCAAAGTGACCGAAACGGCCGCTATTGCCGCCATTGTTATCCTGTTCGCCTTGCTCGGCTTTTTCCAGGAGTACCGCGCCGAACGCGCCATGGCAGCCCTCAAGCGGCTGGCGGTGCCCTTGGTGCGGGTGCGTCGCGGCGGGCAGTTGCAGGAGCTTTCCGCCAAGGAGTTGGTGCCTGGCGATGTGGTGTTGCTCGAAGCCGGCAATGCGGTACCTGCTGACATGAGGCTTGTGGAAAGTGCAAACCTGCGCATCCAGGAGGCAGCTCTGACCGGTGAATCAGAACCGGTGGAAAAACACGCCGAACTACTGCCCCAGGAAGAAATACCGCTGGGAGACCGGCGAAACATGACTTACCTCGGCACCGTGGTGACCTATGGCCGGGGCGCGGCGGTGGTCACCGGCACCGGAATGAATACCGAATTAGGGAAGATCGCCACGCTGTTGCAAAGCGTGGCCTCCGGTTCAACTCCCCTTCAGAACCGGCTGGGAAAGGTGGGGCTGATTTTGGCCGTGGGAGGAGTCGCCGTTGCCGCATTGGTTCTGGTTATTGGGATATTGCAAGGGGAGGCATTGGAGCACATGTTCCTGACGGCTGTTTCCGTCGCTGTTGCCGTAGTCCCTGAAGGGCTGCCTGCCGTGGTCACGGTCACCCTGGCGTTGGGAGCGCAACGCATGTTGCTGCGCCGCGCTCTCGTCCGCAAGTTGCCTGCCGTGGAAACCCTCGGCTCTGTGACCACAATTTGCTCCGATAAGACGGGCACGCTTACCGAAAACCGGATGACAGTGACCATCATTGACGTGGCCGGTCAATTTTTAGAGTTGCAGGGCACCGCGCGCCATCCCGCCGGCGTCCTGCAATTGCCGGAACATGGCGTCAATTTCCTGGCGGCCCAATCGCCGGAGATCGGGCTGGCGCTGGCTGCCGGGGCCTTGTGCAATGACGCCTCCCTGCGCCCCGATCCGCAAACCGGCCTGCACATTGCTTTAGGCGATCCTACCGAGGGAGCGCTCCTCGTCGCCGCTTCGCAGGTGGGCCTGAGCAAGAGCGAGCTGGAGCATGTGGCGCCGCGGGTAGGCGAGTTGCCATTCGAGGCCGAACGCAAGCGCATGACCACCGTACACCGCTTGCCGGACGACCTGTCCGGGCTGCCGGTAGCCCTGCGCGCCCTTGCCCAGACGCCCAGCCCTTTCGTTGCTTTTACCAAGGGAGCAGTGGATGGGCTCCTGCCTCTTTGCCGCGAAATGTGGTTCAACGGCTTGGTCGTGCCCATGGATGAGCAATGGAGGCAGCGAATCGAAATGGCCAACGACCAGATGGCGCTAAACGGGATGCGCGTGCTGGGGCTGGCGCTTCGCCGGCAGGACGACGCCACGCCGCGAGAGGAAGGGCTGGTATTTATCGGCATTACAGGCATGATCGACCCGCCGCGCCGGGAAGTAAAAACCGCCATGGCCACCTGCAAAGCTGCCGGCATCCGCCCCATGATGATCACCGGCGACCATCCGCTGACTGCCCGCTTCATCGCCGATGACCTGGGTATTACCGACAACCTGCGCGTCAAAACGGGCCAAGACCTCAGCAAAATGTCGCCGGAAGAACTTGCCGAGACGGTACGAGAAGTATCAGTCTATGCGCGGGTAACCCCTGAACACAAGCTGCGCATAGTGGAAGCCCTGCAAGCCCAGGGCGAAATAGTGGCTATGACCGGCGACGGGGTCAACGACTCGCCCGCCTTGCGCAAAGCAGATATCGGCATTGCCATGGGGATCACCGGTACCGACGTCTCCAAAGAAGCTTCGGAAATGGTGCTGTTGGACGACAATTTCGCCACCATCGTAGCCGCTGTAGAAGAAGGCCGCTCCATTTACGACAACATTCGCCGCTTCGTCAAATTTTCAATTGCCGGCAACGTGGGCAAAGTGCTGGTGATGTTGCTGGCGCCGATAGCGGGCATTCACGTGGCCCTGCTTCCCTTGCAACTCCTCTGGCTGAACCTGCTCACCGATGGCCTGCTGGGATTGGGGCTGGGCGTAGAACCGGCAGAATCGGGTACCATGAAACGACCGCCCCGCTCGCCCAAGGAAAGTTTCTTCAGCGGCGGCCTGGCTTTTCATGTAATATGGGTGGGCTTAGCCATCGGCCTGTTGGCGCTGGCTGCAGGCCTGCTGTTTTATGATAAGAGCAATCCCGCCGACACCCGCTGGCAAACCGTGATCTTTACCTCTCTCGCGTTTATGCAGATGGGGCAGGCGCTGGCTTCGCGTTCATCGCGGGAATCCATCGTCTCCCTCGGACTGCTCTCCAATCCGGTATTGCTCAGCTTGGTGCTGATCACCGCCGCGCTGCAACTCACCGTTATTTACCTTCCCTACTTAGGTCAGCTCTTTCAAGTGACGGCTTTGAGCGGGTCCGAACTGCTGCTCTGCGCAGGGCTGGGCGTCTTGGTGCTGTTGCTGCTCGA
>CAZNYK010000131.1:8602-10912 GCA_964577215.1 uncultured Saprospiraceae bacterium | reverse complement strand
TGAAAAAATTGACACACTGAGCCTGCCGAAGTGAGTCTCGCCGAAACCAGGCAACTTATTCACGTCACGTTCCTCAGCGTCGCTGCAAGGCAGGGCAGGCAACTTACGCCGGGAATTTTTTCCGTACATTTGAGGTTGTGTCCTCGTTTACCATTCATCACCTGTATGAGCGTTCATAAATCAGCCCTCAATCAATTGAGCGATTTCCTGTGGGAAGTGCCTCAAAGCTACCGCGGCGACATGCGCGTACCTGCCCGCATCTATGCCCTCGAGCAACTCATCGACCCCATCTTGGCCGACAAGTCGGTGGAGCAACTCATCAACGTGGCCACCCTGCCCGGCATTGTCAAAGCATCCTTGGTGATGCCCGACGTGCATGAGGGGTACGGTTTCCCCATCGGCGGCGTGGCAGCTACCCGATATCCATCCGGCGCCATATCGCCCGGCGGCATCGGCTACGACATCAACTGCGGCGTGCGCCTGCTGGTATCCGAGCTCCGCTTCGACCAGGTGAAAGCTCATCTCGAAATCCTGGCCAAAACCCTGTACGCCCACGTGCCTTCGGGCGTGGGGCGCGGCGGCTCGTTCAAACTCAACCTCAAAGAGGTGGATAAAGTGCTCCGCCTCGGCGCGGAATGGGCGCTGGCAGAAGGCTCCGCCCTGCCTGCCGACCTGGCCCACACCGAAAGCCACGGCCGCTTAGCCGGCGCCGACCCCGAAAAAGTGAGTACCGCCGCCAAACAACGCGGCCACGATCAGCTCGGCACCATCGGGGCGGGCAATCACTTCGTGGAGGTTGACCGCGTGGATACCATCTTTCATCCCGAAGCGGCCAAGGCCTACGGCCTGAAAAAAGACCAGATGGTCATCCTCATCCATACCGGCTCCAGGGGCCTCGGCCACCAGGTAGCCACCGACCACCTGCGCATCATGGTATCCGCTATGGGGAAATACGGCATCAAACTCCCCGACCGGGAGCTCGCCTGCGTGCCTTTCGATTCGCCCGAAGGCCAGGACTACTTCCACGCCATGTGCGCCGCCGCCAACTTTGCCTGGTGCAACCGCCAGATCATTACCCAGGAGTGCCGCGAAGCCTGGCAAAAGGTATTCGGTAAAAAGGACGGAAAGCTCCGCGTGATGTACGACGTGGCGCACAATATCGCCAAACTCGAAGACCACGTCGTGGACGGGGAAACCATGAAGCTCATCGTACACCGCAAGGGCGCCACCCGCGCTTTCGGGCCTCATTTCCCGGAACTGCCGGAAGCCTATCGCGCCGCCGGACAGCCGGTACTCATTCCCGGCAGCATGGGCACGGCTTCCTACGTGCTGGCCGGCACGGATACGAGCATGGAGGTATCGTTCGGCTCTACCTGCCACGGCGCCGGCCGCCGGCTCTCCCGCCGCGCTGCCAAAAAGCAGGTGGACGCGCCCCAATTGCGCGAACAACTCCGCCAAAAAGGCATCTACGTAGAAGCAGGCTCCCATGCGGGCATCTCCGAAGAAGCGCCCATCGCCTATAAGGATGTGGACCTCGTAGTGGAAACGGTACATCAGGCAGGCATCGCCCTCAAAGTGGCAAAGCTGAAGCCGGTGTGCGTGGTGAAGGGGTAGAAATTACCCTTTTTCTTCCTGTTCCAATCGCCGCGCTTTTTCCTCCACTTCCTCGCGCATTGCGTTTTTATAGGCAATGATCCTGTCCGTCAATGCAGGATTTCCCGTGGCGAGGATTTGCGCAGCGAGGATGCCCGCATTTTTGGCGGCGTTCACCGCCACGGTGGCTACGGGCACCCCGTTGGGCATTTGTACGATGGAGAGCAGCGAGTCCCAGCCGTCTAATGAGTTGGACGATTTCACCGGCACGCCGATGACAGGCAACGGACTGAGCGAGGCCACCATGCCCGGCAGGTGCGCCGCGCCGCCTGCCCCTGCAATGATGACCTTTACGCCGCGCTGGTGGGCCTGCTGGGCAAATGCCAGCATCCGCTCCGGCGTGCGGTGGGCCGAAACAATGCTCAACTCGTAAGGCACATCGAAATGCTTCAAAATTTCCGCCGCCTGCCGCATGACGGGCAAATCGGAATCGGACCCCATTATGATGCTTACCATTGTATAGTTATCTTTTTCCAAAGTTATTACCCGAGTACAATACCGATTAAATCAGCAAATCAAAATCTGCTTCGCAGTAATCATAAGCCTGCCCGCCAAGGCGGGTAATCTGCTGCGCAGTTCATCGCCCATCAACCCACCCTCCTTCTCACGCCACAGGCGTGGTACGGCGGGTGAAATCAGCACATCAACCCATCAGCA
>CAZNYK010000131.1:0-8502 GCA_964577215.1 uncultured Saprospiraceae bacterium | reverse complement strand
ATTACCCTAAAACCTCCTGACCTGCACCAGCGCCAGCCCCTCGTTGAAGTCGCGGGCATCATAGAATTTCGGAGCGATGACTTCTTCCCCGTTGCGGTTGATGAAGGCAATGCCCCGATATACTGCAACCCTGGCCATTCCTTCCCGGAAAGCCCATGCCAGGGCGAATTGCGGCGGCGTGACGATATTTCCGTCCCGGTCAATGTATCCCCACAGCTCGCCCCATTGGTAGGGGGCCAATCCTTCGGTAAAGCTATACAATTGGCTGAATTGCGGCGCGAAAATTTGCTCGCCCCGGCTGTCGATCATGCCGAACAAGCCGTCCGTTTCCACGCCCCAACGCCCTTCATTCGCATACCAGACGTAGTCGAACTGCGGTTCCACCACGAATTTTCCCTGGGCATCTATGAGGCCGAATCCCCTTCCGTCCTGCACGGGGGCGCGGCCCCCGGCAAAATCGCTTGCGGAAATAAATTGCGGGCGGATAACCGCCTTGCCCTGCATGGAGAAAAAGCCGTACAGGCCGTCCTGTTTCACCCGTGCCAGGCCCTCCGCGAAGGGGAAGACGTTTTCAAAAATGATCGGCAGCACCAAATTGCCCGCCGTATCTATAAGGCCATATTGCGCCCGGCGGCCCACTTTGGCATAGCCGTTGGCAAAAGTGGGCGCTGCATCTTCGTACTCCACGGGCGCCGCCAACCGGCCTTGCCTGTCAATGTATCCGTACTGATCTCCCGAGCGCACCCGGGCGCGGCCGGAGTTGAAATCGCCGGCTTCGTCCCATTCAGGAGGTATGACCCATTCGCCGCGGAGATCAATAAAACCGGTTTTGTCATCAAAGGTCATCACCCGCGCCAAGCCTTCCGAAAAAGACCAGGCCGCCTGGTATTGCAGGGGGATAGCGAGTTCGCCCCGGCGATTGACGAATCCCCATCGGCCTTTTTTTCGCACCACGGCCATGCCTTCGGAAAAACTGCGCGCATCATCGTATGCCGCCTTGATGACCACCTGCCCGGCGGGGTCTATGAAGCCCCACTTGTGACGGGACTCATCGTAGTCGTCTTCAACGGGAGGAAGGGAGGAGTCGGTATTTTCGGCGCGATTTTGGGTAGAGGCCGCATCGTTCCGGCAGGAGGGCAGCAAAGCCGCTGCTGCCAGCATGAAAAAGCAGGCAGCGAATACTATGGGCTTTGAGCGGGTTGGCAAAAAGATTAGGGGCATCTGCGTATGTAGTGGTTTCTCACAATAATCGAGGCGAAGGTAAAGTATAGCCGCGACATTGGGCTTCTATAATATGCCCGGAATTCGTTTTTCCTATCCCCCGGAGGCTGCCTTCATCAAAAATGCACAGACCAGCGCGCCGTAAGTGCCCAGGGCGTAGCCCAGCACGGCCAGGAGAACGCCCACGGGCGCCAGCGCCGTATCGAAAGCGGAAGCGACCACCGGCGCGGAGGCCGCTCCGCCCACATTCGCCTGGCTGCCCACTGCCACGAAGAAAAAGGGCGCCTTAATGAGTTTGGCCACTACAAACAGCAGTAGCACATGCACCGCCATCCAGGTGATGCCCACGGCAAAGAGGCCGAGGTTTTGGAATACCGCGCCAAGATCCATTTGCATGCCTATGGTGGCTACCAGCACGTAAATGAACACGCTGCCCCACCGGGACGCCCCCACCCCTTCCAGATTGCGGGCGCGGCTGAAGGACAGCGCCAGTCCGAAAGTAGTGGCAATGACCACGATCCAGAAAAAGGTAGAGTTGAGCGATTCCAGGCGGATGGCTGCCAATCGTTCCTGGTGAGGCGCCAGGGCGCCGGTGATGAGCAGCGCGCCCCAGTGCGAGAGCGCCACCCCGCCGAAGGCCACAGCCATCATCTTGAATACGTCGGTCATATTGGGGATGCGTTCCACGCCGGCGCGGAAAGCGCGCACCCGTTGTACCAGGTCTTCAATAGCGCTGGTATCGGCTTTGAGGAACGCGTTGATCTGCGGCCGGAAATTCGTGCCGTAGAGGAGCACGCCCATCCAGATATTGGCCACCACGATGTCTACTACCACCATAGTGCCGAAGAGATTCTGGCTCACGTTGAAAATCTCGCGCATGGCGGTTTGGTTGGCGCTGCCGCCGATCCAGGAACCGGCAATGGTGGAGAGGCCTTTCCAAAGTTCATCGCGGGATACCTCGATCAGATCAGGAAAAACGGAGGTGATACAAAACAAGGCCACCGGCCCGCCGAGAATGATACCTGCAGTGGCGGTGAGAAACATGATGAGCGCCTTGGGGCCGAGGTTGAGCACGCCCTTGAGATCAATGCTCAGGCACAACAATATGAGGCTGGCCGGCAACAGGTAGCGCGAGGAAACGCCGTACAGGCCGGAGCCTTTTTTATAAACCTCGGATACCTCTTCCGGCACTTCGTGTTGGGCAAGAAACTTGCCCATTTCAGAAAACGAAGCCTTATCGGGCGGTTGCAGGCCCATGTCGCGCAGGGCATTCCACAGCCCGGCATCGTACCAGTCGTTGGCGATCAGCCCCAGGGGCCAGTGCGCCAGCGCCGGCAGGAAATAACACAACAGCAGCGGTGGAAAGATGCGATAGAACCGCTGCCAAACGGGGCGCTTGCTGCCTGAAGTGATAAATACCAGGGCTAAGATGGTCATGAGAATGCCGAGCACGATGGCATCGTGGGTAAAAAAAGGTTTCATGCCGATGGATCGTTTTGTAGTTCAATGTGGGCTAAAGATACCGGTTTGTGAGAAAATGCCTAATTTTCCGGCCCATACGCAAATTTTTATGAAAAGATACGCTTTGGTTTTCGGGTTGATGGCAGTGAGCATCGGCATAGACCGCTGGACGAAAGGATTGGCCGTGCAACATTTGCAGGGCCGCCCGTTGCGCGAAGTAGCCGGGGAGTTCTTCCAATTGGTTTTTGTAGAAAACCAGGGTGCATTCCTGAGCTTCGGCGCCGGTCTGCCCGACGCCGTCCGGTTCATTGCGCTCACCGTTCTGCCCTCTCTTCTGCTGGTCGGCCTATTGCTTTACACACTTTTCAGCAGCCGGCTCAACACCTGGCAGATCATCGCCTTCAGCCTGATCTGCGGAGGCGGTATGAGCAACCTCTACGACCGCATCCTGGAAGGCAAGGTCGTGGACTTCATGATCATGGCCGCCGGCCCGCTGCGCACAGGCGTGTTCAACACTGCCGACGTGTGCATCATGATCGGATTGTTTATGATGTTGCCCTATATGTTCAAGTCATCGGAGCAAGCTCCTCCCAAAGAAGAGGCATCTCCACAAACTGAAGAGAAACAAGAAGAAGCGCCCAGGCCGGATAACTGAACCGGCTACCGGGTAGCGCATTACCGGGTTTTTCCTACCTTTACCCGGCCTTAATACGCGAAATCCAGAAAAAACGCATGATCCAGAAACTCACGCCGCTTACCATACTCGCCATATTATTGGGGTATTTTGCCATGCTGATTGCCGTTTCCTGGCTGACCAGCCGGAAAAAAACTTCCAATATCAACTTTTTTCTCGCCGGGCGGCAGGCGCCCTGGCCCTTGGTGGCTTTCGGCATGATAGGCTCCACCATATCGGGTATCACCTTCATTTCGGTACCGGGCGCGGTAGGCGGCACCGGCGCCAACGAGGCATTTTCTTACTTCCAGGTAGTGCTGGGGTATATGCTGGGATATATAGTCATCGCTTTCGTGCTGCTGCCGCTGTATTACAGGCTGCATCTGACCTCTATCTACGGCTACTTGGAGCAGCGTTTCGGCGCATTTTCCTACAAAACCGGCGCGGCTTACTTCCTGCTCTCCCGCAGTTTAGGCTCTGCTCTCAGGCTGTTTTTGGTAGCTATTGTGATACACCGCTTCGTCATGCAGCCATTGGGCGTACCCTTTTGGATCACCGTGTTCATGGCGCTGGCCCTCATCTGGATATACACCTTCCGGGGCGGCTTGAAAACCATCATCTGGACGGATGCCCTGCAAACCACCTTTCTGCTCTCCGCAGTCATTCTCACCGTGATCTTCATCGCGCAGGCCCTGGATACCAGTTTCGGCGGCATGCTGGAGATGGTGTCGAACAGCCAATACTCCAAAATATTCTACTTTGAAGGCGGCTGGAGCGACCCCAACAACTTTTTCAAGCAATTTCTCAGCGGGGCCCTCATCACCATCACCATGACGGGCCTGGATCAGGATATGATGCAGAAGAACCTGAGTTGCCGCAACATAGGCGACGCGCAGAAAAACATGCTCACCTTCAGTTCCGTCCTGGTAGTGGTCAATCTCCTGTTTCTCACCCTGGGCGCCCTGCTATACATCTACGCCTCGAATTTCGGGGTGGAATTGCCCGCCAAGACCGATGAGTTGTATCCCGGCATCGCCATCGAACACCTCTCGCCCATCGTGGGCGTGCTCTTCGTGCTGGGGCTTACCGCTGCTGCGTACTCCAGCGCTGATTCCGGCATGACGGCGCTGACCACTTCCTTCTGCGTGGATTTCCTCAATTTTGAAAAGAAAACCGACGTGCCGGAATCCAATCTGAAGAAAACCCGCATGATCGTACACCTCGGGGTTACGGTGGTGCTTTTCCTGATGATATTGGTGTTCAATGCGCTGAGCAATACGGCGGTCATCACCCTGTTGTTCCAGGTGGCGGCCTACACCTACGGCCCGCTGCTCGGCCTGTTCGTGTTCGGCATGGCTACCCGCCTCAAAGTGCGCGACCACTTGGTGCTCCCGGTCTGTATCATCGCGCCGGTGCTCACCTTCCTGTTGGACAAATACTCCGCGCAGATACTCGCCGGCTTCCAGTTCGGCTTTCTCACCATCGCGCTCAACGGCCTGCTGACTTTCCTGGGGCTGCTGGCGATCGCGTATTGGGATGCGGAGGCGGAGGAGGCGGGGTAAGTTTTTTACTAGAGGCTGCCTCATAAGAAGTAAAAAGTAAAAAGTAAAAAGCTTGCCCGCCGTGGCGGGGAAAAAGTAAAAAGTAAAATCCCGACCCTTGGTCGGGACGATGAAGTCGGGTAAAAAGGGGGCAAACAAGCGGGAAAGTGCATGATTGTTTCAAATGCTCGCTCGCGGCAAAATCTTTTACATGATCATGTACTCAGATTGTTCGCCGCAGCCTTCTTTACTATCTTAGCCCTCCTGCAAAGTCATTCGACTTGTTTGCAGTAAACAAACGCCACAACGACATGCGGCTCAAGCTTTTTTTGGAAATGATAAAACTGAACTGGAAATATCTCTTCGCAGAGCTTTTCCTGATCACGCTGGGCGTTTTGGTCGCGTTGGCCATCGACAATTGGAGCGAAAACCGGGAGAACCGCCGCAAGGAAGCGTTCCACCTGGAGGACCTGCGCGAGAGCCTGCGCAGCGACCTGGCCGAGTTGCAGCAGATCATCGAGTCGCACCGCCGCTACAGATGGTATTGTGATACGCTCTTCCAGCATCTGAGAGCACGCAAACCCTGGGACGACAGCACCGCCTTCTGGGTCGGCAATTGCAGCGGGAGTACCACCTTCTTCCCGCAGCGCGCAGCTTTCGAGAATCTCAAGTCCTTAGACTTAAACCTCGTCCAGAGCGATATCATCAGGGCTTCCATTTTCCGGGTCTATGAAGAGCGCTTCGAACAGCACAAATCCTCGGAGCAAATACTGCTGCGTAGGGTGGAAGACAAATGGATTCCTTTAATGGATTCCAAGGTGCTGCTCGTTGAAGATTTCCAGTTAAAACCGGTGGACTACGCCGCCATGCAACAAGACCCACGGTACATGAATTACATAGCCCTTATATGGGCAGACCACGAGCGCATCATTATCGATGCGACGCTTTCTTGCATTGACGTTGAGATACTGATTCGACAGATTGACCTGGAATTGAAGAAGATCAAGGCCGGGCGGAAACGCTCCCAGGCGCCCCGATCGCAAAAAATAGCCTTAGACGGCTTCCCTGATGCCCAAACCGTGACCATTGCCGGCACCTTCAACGAGTGGACTCCCGCAAAGGACACTTTGCAAAAAGTACCCAACGGTTGGGCTATCGAGTTGAAGCTTAAACCCGGCGTCTATATGTACAAATTCATCGTGGACGGCGAGTGGATGGAAGACCCGGCCAACCCCAACAAAATCGTGTCGGAATTCGGAAATTTCAACTCCATTCTTGAGGTGAAATGACAGGCGCCAGATGTATCCTACGGGTAAGCAATTTTGAACTTTCTCCCTCTGCCAGGAAGCATTCGGGTTTATTCAATTGTAACGGTCACGTACTCATCAACTTCAGCAGCTTGACGAAAGACTTTTTTTAAGTTTTTGAAATGGAATAAGAGGTAGTCTTTTTTAGTGCCGTTTTTTTGCCAGCCCCCCGGATAACATTTAGCCAGCATTTCGGGATCCATTTTTTCAAATCTATTGGTTAGGTCGTCTTCTGAAATCTCATCAAGTATTTGATGGATGGATTTCACCCTTTCAGGTTGAATAAATCTCACCGATTCCGTCATGAACTCATCTTCATAGATCACAAAATGGCTATCCGGCCAGAAGCATTCAGAAAGCAAACCTCCTTCTCCCAAGCGGATTCTGCCCGTGAGAAGGAGGTTAAATAAGTCCCAGCATTTATCAATTGACACCACTTCTGTGGCATACGGGAATGCAGTCGTCTTTTCAGAGCGGATTTGCATAAAGTGCTCAGGTTTGATACGGCAATAGGTGGCTAGTATTCCCATATCTTTGAATTTCTCTATTAGCCCTTCTTCCCCAGCGCCTCATCCCTCAGTTCCCTGCGCAGTATCTTGCCCACGTTGGTTTTGGGCAGGTCTTTGCGGAATTCCACAGACTTGGGCACTTTGTAGCCGGTGAGATTTTCGCGGCAGTAGTCGATCACCTCTTTTTCGGTGAGGGAGTCGTCTTTTTTCACCACGAAGAGCTTGACCACTTCACCCGACTTTTCGTCGGGGATGCCGATGGCGGCAGCTTCCAGCACTTTGGGATGGCTTACCACTACTTCCTCTACCTCGTTGGGATACACGTTGAAGCCCGACACGAGGATCATGTCTTTTTTGCGGTCCACGATGCGGAAGTAGCCGTCCTCTTCCATCAGGCCTATGTCGCCGGTGCTGAGCCAGCCGTCGCGGATGGTATCGGCGGTAGCTTCGGGGCGGTTGTAGTATCCCTTCATCACCTGCGGGCCTTTGACCTGTATTTCGCCCACCTGGCCTGGGCCGAGTACGCTGCCGGTTTCATCCACAATACGCATATCGGTGGAGGGGAAGGGCAGGCCTATGGTGCCGAGGCGGCCGCTGCCGTCGAAGGGGTTGGCCGAGGCAACGGGCGAGGTTTCCGTCATGCCGAAGCCTTCGCTGAGGAAACACCCCGTGGTCTGTTGCCAGCGCTCCGCTACCGGTTTTTGCACGGCCATGCCGCCGCCCACGGTGATCTTGAGGCGGCTGAAGTCGCAGGATGCAAAATCGGGATGGTTGAGCAGGGCGTTGAACAGTGTGTTCACGCCGGCGACGAGCGACACGGGGCGGGCTTTCAGCGCTTTGACGAGCGAGGGTATGTCGCGCGCGTTGGTGATGAGCACGTTCTCGGCGCCTTGCGACATGAGAGCCAGGCAATTGACGGAGAAGGCGAAAATGTGATACAGCGGCAGGGGGCACAGCGCCACTTCCTCCCCTTCTTTGAGGAAAGGCCGCATCCAGGCTCTCATCTGCACCATGTTGGCCACCAAATTGCGGTTGGTGAGCATGGCGCCTTTGGATACGCCGGTAGTGCCGCCGGTGTATTGCAGCAGGATCACGTCGTCGGGTTTGCCGTCAAACTGCGGCAGTTTGAACTTGACGCCGCCGGCCAAAGCCTGGCTGAAAGTAACCGTATTGGGGAGGGTGTATTTGGGCACCATCTTCTTTACGGTGCGCACCACGAAGTTGACGATGGCGCCTTTGGGAAAGCCCAGCATCTCGCCGATGCTCGCCACGATGATGGTCTTGATCTGCGTCTGCCCCAGTATTTTTTCCAGGTTGGAGGCAAAATTTTCCGCAATTACGATAGCCTTCGCCCCGGAGTCGGTAAACTGGTGGAGCATTTCCCGCGGCGTATAGAGCGGGTTGGTGTTTACAATGACCAATCCCGCGCGCAGTGCACCGAACAGGGCGACCGGGTACTGCAACAGGTTGGGCATCATGAGGGCGACGCGGTCGCCGGGCTGCAGGCCACGCGAATGGAGGTACGCGCCGAATTGGGTGGAGAGCCGGTCCACTTCGTCGAAGGTCATTGTCTTGCCCATGCAAGAGAATGCCGGTTTGCCTTTGAATTTTTGAAAAGTCTCATCCAGCATTGCGGTGAGGGTAGCGTAGGCGTCCACATCTACATTAGCGGGAACACCGGGCGGGTACAATTTAAGCCAAGGTCTTTCGTCTGCCATGATGTTTTGGTTTTTAAAGCATAGAGCATAGAGCATAGAGCATAGAGCATAGAGCATAGAGCATAGAGCATA
>CAZNYK010000130.1:0-10991 GCA_964577215.1 uncultured Saprospiraceae bacterium | reverse complement strand
TATCAATACATTCGTGTTCAAACCCCTGCACGCAGTGGCCGGTTTGGGGCTGGCGTCGATTGGGGTAGGCTGTTATTATGGGGTTAGGAAGGATAAAGGTTAAAGGATAAAGGTTAAAGGATAAAGGTTAAAGGTTAAAGGATAAAGGTTAAAGGTTAAAGGTTAAAGGTTAAAGGTTAAAGGTTAAAGGTTAAAGGAAATTGGAGTGAGAACAATGTTAAAAACTGAAATTAAAAACCTGGCTCACGCCTTCCAGCCGGATATGGTCAACATCCGCCGGCACTTGCACGCTTATCCGGAACTGTCGTTCCAGGAAGAGGAGACCGGGCGGTATATCGCCGGACTGCTTGACGCTTTCGGTATCTCTTACCAAAGCGGTGTGGCCGGCACGGGCGTGGTGGGCCTGATCGAGGGCAAAAACCCGGAAAAAAAGACCATTGCCCTGCGCGCCGACATGGACGCCCTGCCCATACAGGAGGGCGGCGACAAGTCCTACCGCTCCCGCAATGCCGGCGTGATGCACGCCTGCGGACACGACGTACACAGCGCCTGCCTGCTGGGCGCCGCGCACATCCTGCACGAACTGCGCGCACACTGGGAAGGCACGGTGAAACTCATCTTCCAGCCGGGCGAGGAACTGCTGCCCGGCGGCGCTTCCCTGCTCATCAAGGAGGGCGTATTGGACAACCCGCGCCCTGAATCCATCATCGGGCAGCATGTGCATCCTCCCTTAGAAACGGGCAAAGTGGGCTTCCGCGCCGGTCCGTACATGGCTTCCGCCGACGAGTTGTACCTCACGGTAAAAGGCAAAGGCGGCCACGGCGCCCTGCCGCAAGACTGCGTGGACCCCATTGCCATCAGCGCCCAGATCATTACGGCGCTGCAACAGGTAGTGAGCCGTATGGCCGATCCCACCGTACCGTCGGTGCTCACTTTCGGCCGCATCGAATCCGAGGGCGGGGCCACCAACGTGATCCCCAATGCCGTGCGCCTGCAGGGCACCTTCCGCACCATGAACGAGGCGTGGCGTTTCGAGGCGCACCGCCGGATACAGGCCATTGCAGAGGGAGTGGCCCGCGGCTTGGGCGGGGATTGCGAATTGCGCATCGCTGTGGGATACCCCGTGTTGGTGAACGATCCGGCGCTTACCATCCGTTGCCGGGAGGCCGCCGCTGCTTTTTTGGGGGAGGAAAACGTGGTGGAACTGCCCATCCGCATGACCGCCGAGGATTTTGCCTTTTACTCTCACCACGTGCCGGCCTGTTTTTACCGGCTCGGAACTGGTAATGCAGCGCGGGGCATCAGCTCGCCCATACATACCGACACCTTCGACGTGGATGAAGACAGCCTGGAAACAGGGGCGGGGTTGATGGCGTGGTTGGCGGTGGTTTAGGGTTTTTGCATCGTCCGCAAGGGATGATGCCAAGGAGCAATTTTCCTATTTTGAAACTACCTCTGACCGGCACGGGTACCCTCTCCGAACCATAGGTACCGAGGGGGATAAGAGATGGGAGTTTACTTTTGAGTATTATATGGATTAGACCGGCGCACGGTTTACGGAAATCTGTCTCATAAGTTATCCGAAAGAGACCAGTTGACAAGTGCCGCCGTTTTTTTAGACAGGATTAACCGGATTTACAGGATTTTAGGCGGTGAAGCCATCCCGTTAATCTTGTAAATCCTGTCAGAAAAAAATTCCTGTCAGATTTTTCTCTTATGAGACAGCCTCGGCTTGCAGCTTGAGGCTTGCAACTCGAAGCCCGCAGCCAACTCAATCCTCCGCCTCCAGATCACTACCCTGTGCGGACACGTAATACGCCCCTTTCAGCACGATCTTCGCTTCAGCCGGCAAAGTCTCCAGGGGGAACACCGCCACAAAGCCTCCGTCCGTAGCGCCGGTTCGCACGGCTGCCTTGTGAAAAACATAGCCGCCCGTTTCCTTGCGTTGCAGGATAAAAATGTACTCCCCGTCGCCCTCCCGCACTACCGAATCAATGGGCAGTACCGCCTTTTCGCTGCCTTCGTCAGGCGCAATGCGCGCTTCCATATATGCGCCTGCCACCAAGCCGCTCCCGGGAGTTTTGTCGAAGCGGGCAAATGCACGCAACGCCTTGCGCTCCATATCCAAAGCGCCATCCATCCCGGTGATGGTAGCAGAGAAGCTGCGCGAAGGGTCTGAAGCGAAATGCAGCAGCACCCTGGCGCCGGGCTTCACGCGGGCAATGTCCTTTTCAAAAATGTACACCACAGGCCGAACCTGGGAGAAATCCGCAATTTCACATACGGACATACCCGGAGCAAGCGAAGCGCCGGTGCCGGTATGCAACTTCGTCACCCTGCCGCCGATAGGCGCCCGGAGCAGGATACTGGTCTTCAGGTTGTCGGCGCGGACAGCCTGCGGGTCCACCTGGTACTGCCTGAGTTTGGCGGCCTGCAAAGCCGAAGCGGTCTCCGCCTGGCGCAGTTCCATCTCAGCTTTTTGGAAGTTTTTGGCTGCCGTGGCATTTTCAGAAGCCAGAGCCTTGTAGCGCTCGTATTCCGCTTTCAGAAAAACCAGGCGGTCTTTCAATTCGAGGTATTCCTGCTGCATATCCAGTAAGGCAGGCTTGCTCAACACGGCTATCACGTCGCCTTTGCGCACCGCCTGGTTGAGGGATACCCGGAGTTCCGAGACGATTCCCTCGGTAAATGAACTGACGGATGCCGTGTGTTCTTTGCTCAGGAAAAGCTCGGCGCCGGCGGGTATATATTCCTGCATCATGCGGTAACTAAAACTGCCCGTTTGGATGCCCGCTTGCCGGAATTGCGCCGGCGTGAGCAGTATGTATTCGTGTTCTTCAACAGGCGCAGCCGCTTCGGGAGCCGGCCCGGCGCCTTGAGGGCCGCAGCTTGCCGCTGCAATGCTCATTGTAAGAGCGATGGAGAAGAGGAAGGTATT
Source organism: uncultured Saprospiraceae bacterium (assembly GCA_964577215.1). Lineage (GTDB taxonomy): Bacteria > Bacteroidota > Bacteroidia > Chitinophagales > Saprospiraceae > UBA2329. The sequence goes on along the minus strand of CAZNYK010000130.1, from coordinate 8,053 downwards.
TTTCATGGTTTGGCTATTGAGACAACGCATGCGTTGTCTGTACATTAATCCATTTGCAAATCAAAAATCAAAAATCAAAAATCATCAATCATCAATCGTCTATCACAGCCGCCCCGTAAGCGCCCGCAACTCTATCACGGTCATATTCAGGCCAAAGAGATTTTCCAAGTAATCGAGTTCGATGGCAGATGCCTGTTCGGCAAGTTGAGTAAGTTCGATAAAACCTATTTCCCCGGCGCTGTAGTTGGCAAGCGCAGCTCGCAGCAATTCCCCGGCGAGCGCCTTGCCCTGCACTTCGTAGTAGTTGAGCCGTATCTCGTACTTTTCCTGTTCGTGGAGCAGGTGCGCCATTTCGGTGCGCTGGCGAAGGAGTTCCGCGTGGTAATTGGCGTTTGCCGCTTGTATCCCGAGGGCTGTGGCCTCCTGTTCCGCCTGGAGCGCTTTAGCTGCCAGGGGTATCCTGAGGCCGAGCTGCCATCCGGGATAAACCGCCCCGGTAGGCAGATACTGGGCAAAAAGTCCGCCGGCAAAAGAAGGCGCGCGTTTGGCCTGGACCTGGGCCAGGTGCGATTCCGCCACGCCTATTGCCGTTTTGTTCAATACGGACTGTGCCGAGTTTTCCACCAATGCCGTATCCGACAAAGAAAAAGTCATACGTTGAAAAGGCTCTATTAACGGCATCACCTGCCCGGCCAGGGCGAGCAGTTGTCCCAGCACTACGCGGTCGAATTCAATTTCATGGCCGGTAGTTTCCAGTTCCATGCGCATTTGCGCGGCCTTGTCGCGGATGGCCAATTGCTCCATTTGAGCAATTTCACCCACGCGGAACCGGCTGTCGGCAACAGCGGCCACTATTTGATACAGGCTGTCCAAGCGGCGGTACAGGGCCGCCTCGCTTTGAATGAATCCGAGGTGCTGGTATAATTCCCTTACCGATTTGATGAGTTGTTGCCGGGTAAGGCCCAGCCCGGCTTCGGCCAGCGACTGCATCCTTTCATAATACATGCGATTGGCGCGGGTCATTTTCCGGGCGGGAAAAGCCTGGTTGATACCGAACGCCGTAGTGCCGAACATGCCATAATCGGGATCGGCAGCGATGTTGTGAAATATTTCGGCGGGCTCCCATTGCTTGGCCGCTCCTTTGAGCAGGGCTTGTTGTTGAACGCCGAGGGTAGCCGCGCGCACTGCCGGATGGTTTTGGAGGATCATCTCAACTGCCTGCTGTTCGCTGAGCGCTGTTTGTCCCTTCAGCAAGGCAACGGGAAAGGAAGCTACGAAAAAGACAATGGCGGTTTTATTCAGGAGTGTCATCGGTTTTTTCTTTTGATTTGTCCTTAAAAAACATGGCATACAGCACCGGTAATACCACCAAAGTGAGCAGCGTGGAAGTGACCAGGCCGCCTATTACTACCGTTGCCAGCGGGCGTTGTACCTCTGCGCCTGCACCATGTGAAAGCGCCATGGGGATAAAGCCGAGGCTGTCGGTGAGGGCCGTCATCAGCACCGGTCGAAGCCGGGTGAGCGCGCCTTGCGTAATGCGCTCGTAGATATTGGTCACGCCTTCTTTTTCCAATTGGTTGAAATAGGCGATCAACACAATGCCGTTGAGCACCGCGATGCCGAAAAGCGCAATAAATCCCACGCCTGCCGAAATGGAGAAAGGCATGCCGCGGATCAGCAATGCGAACACCCCGCCGATGGCTGCCATTGGAATGGCCGTAAAGATCAAAAGACCTTCCTTGAGGGAGTTGAATGTAAAATACAACAATACAAAGATCAAGGCAAGCGCAACCGGTACGGCCACGGACAAGCGGGCCTTGGCAGCCTGGAGGTTTTCAAATTGCCCGCCGTAGGCTACCGAATAGCCGGGCGGCAGCCGGAGCCGGCTTTCGATGACGGATTGTACATCGGCGATGGCGCTTTCGATGTCGCGGCCGCGTACATTGGCGCTCACAACAATGCGGCGGCGGGCATTGTCGCGGCTTATCTGCGCAGCGCCGGGTTGAAAACTGACCGCAGCCACTTCCGACAAGGGGATGAGGCTCCCGGAAGGAGTGGCTAAGGGCAGGTTTTGCACATCGGATATCCGGGCGCGAAAAGCCGTATCAAGGCGCACTACGAGGTCGAAGCGGCGTTCGTTCTCAAAAACAGCGCCGGCTGAGGAACCGGCGAATGCAGCCCTCAGGGTTTCGTTCACATCCTTGATGTGCAAGCCGTGCCGCGCTATCTGGGGGTAGTTGTACTGCACTACGATTTGAGGCAGCCCGACCACCTGCTCAGTTTTGACGTCTTCCACACCTGCTATACGTTCAATCAAGGTTTCCACATTGTGGCCGATGCGGGCCAGGGAATCCAGGTTTTCGCCAAAAATCTTCACGGCGATGTCGGAGCGCACGCCGGTCATCATCTCGTCGAAGCGCATCTTGATAGGCTGGGTGAACTCGAAGGCCATGCCGGGCACCTCGTACACCATTTCTTCCATGAGTTCAATTAATTCTTCCTTGGTAGAGGCGCGGGTCCATTCCGATTTATCCCTGAGCAAGATGATGTTGTCGGCAGTTTCAATGGCCATAGGGTCGGTGGGGATCTCAGCGGAACCGATTTTGGAAATGACCTGCTCAACCTCGTCGGGGAAATTATCCACGAGCAGCTTTTGCACAAGGCGGTGGCTTTCCAGAGTTTGCGTCAAAGAGGTGCCCGGGCGCAGGAAGCCGTGTATCATGATATCCCCCTCGTCTAAGGTGGGGATAAACTCACCTCCCATGCGCATGAATAGCCCCATGGATATAGCGAGCACGATAAGTGTGGAAGCGATCACCGTTTTCGGCCACGTCAGGGCCAGTTGCAGCGACGGCGCGTAGAGGCTTTTGAGGAAGCCGATGATGCGGTCGGAAAAATTGGACTCTTCCTTGATTTTGCGGCTCAGCATCAAGGCCGACATGGCCGGCACAAAGGTTACAGAAAGCAGTAATGCTCCGAGAAGCGCAAAGGAGACCGTTTGCGCCATGGGCTTGAACATTTTGCCTTCCACGCCTGTGAGTGAGAGTATAGGCAGGTACACTATGAGGATGATGGCTATTCCAAATACGGAGGAGCGCATGACGCTCCCGGCTGCAGTGGCCACGTTTTCGTCCATTTCCGCTTTGGTGAACTCCTTTGCCGGATCGCCGGCCTTTTGTCTTTGCAAAATTCTGGTGTGGAGGTAATACAGCGTGGCTTCCACCACGATAACCGCTCCGTCCACGATAAGCCCGAAGTCAATGGCGCCGAGCGACATCAGGTTGGCGGTGACCCCGAAAAGATGCATCATCCAGAGGGCAAAAAGCATGGAAAGAGGGATCACAGAGGCGATGAGGAAGCCCGCGCGCCAGTTGCCCACCAATAATACCAATACGAAGATCACGATGAGGGCGCCTTCGACGAGGTTGTTGCGCACGGTTTTGATGGTGCGGTTCACCAGGTTTTCCCTGTCGAGAAATGTGGTAATGGTGACCCCTTCCGGCAGGGATTTTTCCACTGATTCCATTCGTTCTTTTACCCGGCGAATCACCCGGGCGGCATTTTCTCCTTTAAGCATCATGACAATGCCGAGCACTATTTCGCCTTCGCCATTGCGGCTGACGGCGCCGTAACGGGGGGCATGACCTATGCGCACCTCGCCGATATCCCCAATTTTGATCGGTGCGCCGGAATTGTTGCTCACTACGATCTGTCGCAGGTCGTCCAAAGATTTGGCCAAGCCCTCGCTGCGGATAAAGTAGGCATTGTTGGCGTGCTCTATGTATGCTCCGCCTGTGTTTTCATTGGCGTTTTCCAGCGCCGTAAACACCTCCTGGATGCCAATGCCGAAGCTGCGAAGTCTTTCCGGAGAGAGCGCCACCTCGTATTGTTTGAGATAACCGCCGAAGCTGTTGATCTCCACCACCCCGGGCGTGCCGGCCAATTGTCGCTTGACGATCCAATCTTGTATGGTGCGCAATTCGGTAGCGCTGAAGCGGCCTTCGTATCCGGGTTTGGCTTCTACGCGATAATGCAGAATTTCGCCCAAGCCGGTGGATATCGGCGCCATTTCCGGAGTGCCGAATCCCTTGGGGATCATTTCCTCGGCCAATTTCAGTTTTTCCGAGATCAGTTGCCGGGCCAGATACGGGTTGATCCGCTCTTCAAATACCACGGTGATGACGCTCAGGCCGAAACGCGAAATGGAACGCAACTCCACCACCCCTGGTATGGCCCGCACTGCCGTTTCAATAGGCGCCGTTACAAATTGCTCCACTTCCTGGGTAGCAAGCGTAGGGCTCACGGTGAGTATCTGCACCTGGTTGTTGGTAATATCCGGGATGGCATCTATCGGAAGCTGGGTAAATGAGTAAACGCCGGCAAAGATCAGCGCGGCGGTGAGCGCGCCGATGATAACCTTGTTTTGGATAGATAGCCGGATAATTGTATCGAGCATTTGAGTATATTTCCGGTTGATTAGACAAATAGCTTCGAGCCACGAGCGAAGTTTACCCCGATGCAGTCGGGGAGCTTCGAGTACTATGTTCCAAATGCGGATTCCGTTTCGCAGGGAAAGTGCTGAACGGGAGGCGGAAAGGAACGGCTACAGCCTAAGCCTGCCGGGGCGGCTGCCAGATACCGGAAGAGAAAATGGAGGAGTTCGGCGTATCCACGGTGGGAACGGGGATGTGTTTTCCGAATGCGGGGATACCAATAACCAAAGCACACGCAGCAGGAAGAGCAGGCACGTTGCAACCACAGGCTAAAGCATGAGAGCGCCCGGGGGATTCCTTGCCGGGTAGGTCGGCGTGGTTGTGATCGGCCTGGTGCTCAACGAATTCCTCTCCGTAGTGCAGTTGAAAAAAAGCGAAGAGGGAAAGATCGGGCGTTTCGCCTTTGTGCTCGATGTAGTGGGCGACCAACTGATCCAGCTTGCCCAACTCGCTTTTTACCGGTGCCGGTACGAGCACGGCAAATAGGTAAAGGAGCAGAAGAGATATGCAGGTGAGCCGATTCACGGGGTAAAGGTAGTAATTATTGAGCTAACCAAAGTTTAGCGTTTTTTTATACCCAGCGTAAAACATCAATTCCTAACTTCGCCGGGCGCAAAACACCAAATATTCACTAACCATCTGCTCTTATGACTCAAATTGACTTCATCGTCTTTGCCGCTTACGCCGTATTGATCGTAAGTTTGGGGCTTTACATGTCCAGGACCAAGAAGGGAACGGAGAAAACTGCCCAGGATTACTTCCTCGCCGGCAAATCGCTGCCCTGGTGGGCCATAGGCGCCTCTCTCATTGCCGCCAATATTTCGGCAGAACAGATGATCGGCATGTCGGGGCAGGGCTTTGGTATGGGCTTGGCCATCGCCTCGTACGAGTTTATGGCAGCGATGGCTTTGCTGGTGGTAGCCAAATACTTCCTGCCCATATTCCTGCAAAAGGGGCTATACACCATACCCCAGTTTGTGGAACAGCGCTTCAGCACCGACCTCAAAACCATCCTCGCCATTTTCTGGATCGCCCTTTTCACTTTCGTCAACTTGGCAACCGTTCTCCTCCTCGGAGCACTGGCCATGGATACGATCATCGGCACCGGAGATGGAAGCCTGTTGCTGATCAGCATGGTGGGGCTTTCTTTTGTGGCCATTGCTTACTCCATTTACGGAGGCTTGTCAGCAGTGGCCTGGACGGACGTGCTGCAAGTCACCCTGCTCATCCTGGGCGGCCTGATCACTACTTTCCTGGCTTTGCAACACGTCACTCCTGACGGTAGCGCCCTCACGGGCATGAAGCACGTGCTGCACGTAGCGTCCGACAAATTTCACATGATCTTGCCCAAGGGGCACCCCTCTTTCGGCGACCTTCCCGGCATTGCCGTACTGATCGGCGGCATGTGGGTGGCCAATCTCTATTACTGGGGGTTCAACCAGTACATCATTCAGCGGGCCTTGGCCGCCAAGAGTTTGCGCGAAGCACAAAAAGGCCTGGTGTTTGCGGGCTTCCTTAAATTGTTGATCCCGCTCATCGTAGTGGTGCCAGGTATAGTAGCATGGGTAATGTATTCCCAACCGGAAGGCACGGCGTTCATCGAGGGCATCAAAGAAAGCCTGACGGTGAGCCGGCCCTATGAGCCTAACGACAACGCCTTTCCCTGGCTCATCCGCTCTTTTGTGCCGGCGGGGCTTCGCGGCTTGGTGGTAGCGGCATTGGCTGCGGCCATCGTTTCTTCCTTGGCTTCGATGATGAATTCCATCTCCACCATTTTCACGATGGACATTTACAAACAGTACATCAACAAAAACGCATCTGAGCACAATGCTGTAAACATCGGCCGGGTCACGGCATTCAGCGCCATCGTCATCGCCATTGGAGTAGCCGTTGCACTCAGAAATTCCAAAGGCATTTTCAACGTCATCCAGGAATACACAGGCTTGGTCAGCCCCGGCATTTTGGCCATATTTATGCTGGGTCTGTTCTGGAAAAAAGCCACCAATAGGTCTGCCCTCTGGGCCGCCGTTTTGTCTATTCTGTTTGCTTTCACCTTCAAATTGGGCAAAATAATGGGAGCAATCACAGACACCGGCGCCATAGCCGAGGGCGCCTCCGGCCTTACCAAGTTATTGGCACAGATGAGCCAAATTCCGTGGATGCATCAAATGGGACTTACTTTTCTCTTCACCTGCGGCGTGATCATCGCCGTGAGCTATTCCGAAGGCAAAGGGAAGGACGATCCCAAAGGCATCAAGCTGGAAAAAGGTGTGTTCAAAACGGACAACAGCTACAACATCGGCGCTTTTGCCATCCTGCTTATTCTGGCCTTTATTTATGCGATCTTTTGGTAAAACATGACCGAAACGATTGTAAATAATGATCGCCCTAAAAGTGCAGTAGCCCGTTTCAGACAGGTGCGCCGGCACACGGAGTACCTTTGCCGCAACCTGGAAACGGAAGACTTCGTGGTACAACCCATAGTGGATACCAGCCCGCCCAAATGGCACCTGGGGCACAGCACCTGGTTTTTCGAGACCTTCCTGCTGCGCGCCTACCTGCCGGGATACCGGATATTCCACGAGGACTTCGGCTTCGTGTTCAACAGCTATTACGAACACGAAGGTAAGCGCGTGCTGCGCACCGACCGCGGCAACCTCAGCCGGCCCACCGTAGCGGAGATTTTCAAGTACCGCGCCTGGGTGGACGAACACATGGAGCGGCTGCTCTCCCAAGGCGATCCCCGCCCTGAATTCGCCGCGCTCCTGGAACTCGGCCTGCACCACGAAGAGCAACACCAGGAACTGCTCGCCGCCGATATCAAATACATCCTCGGCAACAACCCGCTGTTCCCGCCCGCCCAAGTGTTAGAGCAAGACGCGGAGGCCCCGGAACTCAAATCCGGGCCGCAGTGGATACCAATTCCCGAAGGGGTTTACGAGATCGGCCACCAAGGCGAAGGATTTTGCTTCGACAACGAGTTGGAACGGCACAAGGTATATCTGCGGCCGTACCGCATAGCCGGTGCGATCGTCACTAACGGGGAATACCTGGAGTTTATGGCAGCCGGCGGCTACCGGCAGTTCCAATACTGGTTGGCCGAGGGCTGGGACTGGGTAAAAAACGGGGGAATAGAAGCGCCCATGTACTGGCACAAAATGGACGGGCAGTGGCTGCACTATACCTATGACGGACTTCAGCCCGTGCAGCCCGGCGCGCCGCTGTGCCACGTCAATTTTTACGAAGCCGACGCTTTTGCCCGCTGGAAGGGCTTGCGGCTTCCCACTGAAGCCGAATGGGAAGTAGCCTGCGGGCAGTTTAGCTGGGGCAGGAGATGGGAATGGACCAATTCCGCATATCTCCCCTACCCCGGCTTCCGCACGGCCGCCGGCGCCGTGGGCGAATACAACGGCAAGTTCATGATGAATCAGATGGTGCTGCGCGGCGCTTCAGACGCTACTCCACCCGGACACTCCCGCTCCAGTTACCGCAATTTTTATCCGCCGGCCATGAGGTTGCCTTTTACAGGTATCCGGCTGGTTCAGGAAGAATTGGGTTAA
>CAZNYK010000129.1:8185-11313 GCA_964577215.1 uncultured Saprospiraceae bacterium | reverse complement strand
TCCTTGCGCCAGCGCACGATAAAGGTATCGTAGTGCAAATGCTCCAGGTCTGCAACTAAGTCAGGGTTGGGCAATAAGCGCAGCACCAAGCGGCCTTTTTCCTCCTCTACCTTTGCCTCCCCGTACATGGGGCAGCGGAAAGTAGCGCTGTATTCCTGCAAAGGACGGCTCGGCGACGTGCCCGGCACTACAGGCGTGGTCGCTTCGCGGATGCGCTCCTGGAAATGCTCCAGGCTGTTCTGGAATCCCGGCAAGCTTTCCCCGCTCCAGTCGCGCTCGGGTGCGCCGAGAAAGGCATCTGCGATTCGGTAGCAAAGCGCATGGCCAATCCCGGTCATGCTGTTGGTGAGCACTACAATGCCGAGCTGCTTTTCAGGGATCATCATCACCTGTGAGTACATGCCATCGTAGCCGCCGCCATGGCCCACGACCTTGTGCCCCTGATAGTCAGACATAGACCAGCCCATGCCGTAAGCGCGGAAATGCGTGGAGGGGAAAACCCGGCGGTAGCCCTCCGATATGGGTATGGGCATGTGGGCCTGTTGCATCTCCCGGCTTCTTTCCTTGCTGAACAATGAAAGTGAATCCTTTATCACGCCCTGTCTCAACTGCACTTGCAACCACTTACCCATGTCGTGTACGCTGGAGATGATGCCGCCCGCGGCGCCCATAGCGTCCCAGTTCATCCAGGGGATAGGCTTGCTGCTGCCGCCGGGCAGGGGTTTGTGCGGGGTGGCGGCGTTGCCTTTGGCAGCGAGGTCATTGACGGAAACGATACTCCGGTTCATTCCGACAGGCGTGAAGATACGCTGCCGTATAAAATCGTGCCAGCTCAGGCCGCTTACTTCCCGTATCACTTCGCCGGCAGCGATGAACATGAGGTTGGAATACTCGTACTTTGCACGGAAAGGCGCAGCCGGTTCCAGATGTACGGCCCGTTCCAGTACTTCGCGGGCGGTGTAGGGCGTGCCCCACCAAAGCAGATCGCCGCTGAAGGTGCCCAATCCGCTGCGATGGCAGAGCAGATCGCGCACGCGCAGGTCATTACTTGCCAAGGGGTCTTTGAGATTGAGCCAGGGTAAGTATTTGGACACGTGATCGTCCCATTGCAGCTTGCCTTCATCTACCAGCATGGCCAAGGCCGCAGCGGTAAAGGCTTTGGAGTTGGAAGCAATGGCAAAGAGCGTATGTTCATTCACGGGCTGGACAGAGCCTGCTTCCAGCACGCCGTAGCCTTTGCTCAGCAGCATTTTGTCGCCTTGCACAATGGCTACTGCAAGGCCCGGAACCTGCCAGTCTGCGCGGGCTTTGGCGATGTAGGCATCCAGGCGGGCGACGGTTTGCGCGGTGGTATCGCGGGAGGATATTGCGCTTCGGCGCGGCGCTTTTTGCGTGGCAGAAGTGGGCGCGGCTACTTGGGCGAAGGTTATTTGCGCTAAGAGCAGCCAAATGGCGAGGTGGAGGAAGCGGATCATTGAGCGTGAAATTTTGGCAGAAAGGTAGGAAACAAATTGGAAATACGGGCGCGGAACGGATTTTTCCGGTATGTGGGGCGGAACTCTGTTCCGTCTTCCTATTAATGCGCGGAACGGAGTTCCGCGATACATTGGCAGGCGCGGAACGGAGTTCCGCGATACATTACCCCCTCCGGTGAAACTTCAACAAATGCTGCGGGTCGCTTTCATTATACAGGCACAGGATCAGCGTGTGCTTTTTGCGGGCGTCGGTTGGGAAAAGTATCTTCACAGGGTTGTGGGCATAGCCGTTGTCTTCAAACATCAGTATCTGCCGGTTTCGGGTGGGCAATTTGAACAGCAGCAACTCCTTGGCGTCTTTGGGCAGCGGCACATTGCCGTAGCCTTCCTCGATGAGGAACTGGCGCACCATGCCGTAGCTCTTCTCCAAGGAGGAGCCGGCGAAAATGGTCTTGTACTCGTACCCGTCGCACTCGCCTCCCATATAATCGGAGCCGGCAGGGGGGAAATCGTCGCGTAATGCCATTGCTCTATCAGTATTCGTTTTTTCCGGCCACAGCGTTTTGATTAAAGACAGCACCCCGCAGGCTTCAAGCCGCAAGCGCCTTTCTCGCAATCTGCCAACATAATACCAGTGCAAAGGTAAAATGTCTATACCTTTATGGCGTAAAAAATGACATAGGGCGGAACCCGAAACCCTCCCGACCGCGGTAGGGACGGAACCCGGAACTCACGAACACATCGCAAATTGACACACCCTCCTTCGCGCACCTGCGGCGCGCTACGGCGGGTGAAATCAGCAAATCAGCAAATCATGCAGGCGCTTTTCGAAACACACTTTCAATTCCCCGGCCAGACGGGCTTTTACCGCGGCAAGGTACGCGACGTATATACTATCGGCGACTTGCTCGTCATGGTCGCTTCCGACCGCATCTCCGCTTTTGACCACATCCTGCCCAAGCCCATTCCGTACAAAGGACAGGTGCTCAACCAAACGGCGGTGTATTTTCTCGAGGCCACGCGCGACATCGTGCCCAACTGGCTGCTCGCCTCGCCCGACCCCAACGTGGCGGTAGGTCTGCAATGCGAACCCATCCGCGTGGAGATGGTCATCCGGGGCTATCTCTCCGGCCATGCCTGGCGGGAGTACAAGGCCGGCAAACGCAGCATCTGCGGCGTACCCATGCCCGATGGCTTGCGCGAAAGCGATCCCTTCCCGGAGCCGGTCATTACGCCGGCTACCAAGGCTGAAGAAGGCCACGACGAGGACATCAGCCGCGAGGAGATCATCCGGCAGGGCATTGTGAGTGAGGAGGACTACGCGCAGTTGGAAACCTACACGCGGGCGCTGTTCCGGCGCGGCACGGAAATGGCCGCCGGGCGAGGCCTCATCCTGGTGGATACCAAATACGAATTCGGCAAAAAGGACGGCAAGATTTACCTCATTGACGAGGTGCACACCCCCGACAGCTCGCGTTACTTCTACGCCGATGGCTACAATGAGCGGCAGGAGCGCGGCGAACGGCAGCAACAGCTATCCAAAGAATTCGTGCGCGAGTGGCTGATGAGCTACGGCTTCCAGGGCCTCGAAGGCCAGATGATGCCCATCATGCCGGATTCCTTTGCAGAGGTGGTCTCCAAGCGCTACATCGA
>CAZNYK010000129.1:6133-8085 GCA_964577215.1 uncultured Saprospiraceae bacterium | reverse complement strand
TTGAGCATCACTCCCTTTGGGGTGGGAACGTTACCGGCACAGTGAACTCCACAGCCACCGGCCGGACGCGCGTGGATTGTGGTGTCCATCTTATGCGGTTGTCCATTTCGGGTTCCGGGTTACGCTCCATGCCCTACGCCACCTCCATCCCCACATACCCGCGCAAATACTGAAAATGTGCCCCCAATTCCCCATCGGCAGCCACCGTGGCCCGCTCAATGACCTTGCTGTTGGAGCGCAGGAGTTCGGGCAAAACGTGGTACATGAACTGCTCACCAAAGGCGCGGGAAGCGTCCCGGGGCATCTCGCTGGGCAGATTGTCAATGGCCATCACATCAATGCCTCCGGGCTGGAACGGCGGGATCTCAAAGCCCGTTTCAGGGTCGTAGCCATACACAGGGCTGGCAATAGAGGAGGGCCTCAGGGTGGAAGGAACAGACGACTCGGGCGCAATGTCGCAAGTGACATCGGCGATGGCGCGTATGCGAAAATCGGGCCGGCGCATATCCTCAGCGGTGAAGAAAGCCGGGGCGCGGGGGTCCCAAAAAATGCCGTTGATGAATATGTCCGTTGTAGAGGTGTAGGGAGCAAAGCTGCTTTGATAAGCCTCCGGGTGCGCATAAAATTCGCGTGCATGGAAGGGTCTTCCATCCCGGCGTTCCACGTAATGCCGGGAAACGAGTTGGGTGAATACAGCCTCCTCGAAATCACTTTCGAGGAACTCGTCCGGGCTTACCTGCAGGATGCCCATGTCGTTCAGCACTTCTACTGCGCCCATGCTTACCCGTCCGGAGCCGGTAACCACAATTTTAATCGCCGGCCATTGGATGAGGTGGTAGTACGTTTTTGCCATTTCGTAATCGAAACAGTCCTTCATGCGCGGCAGTTGGAAGTCTCCGCTGCGTTTTCCCCAGGTCCACAGGGCGTTGTGCGCGCCTACCATGCCTGCGAACTTTCCGAAGGCGATCAGGCGGCGGCCTTGTTCGTCGGTCATTACCTCGTAATCAACCAAGCGAATGTTTCTGGCGAGAACGGCCTGGAGCAGTTTGCGGTTATAAGCCTGTTCCTTGATGGTATGCGAAAAAAACAGGTAGGTCTTGCCCGGTATCAACTGGTCAACCGGCACTTCCTTTATGCCCATCAGTACGTCGCAGTCGTCGAGGTTTGTGGAGAGAGGTACTCGCAGCGCTTCGTATTCAGAATCGGGGTAGCAGCGCACCTGGGAAGGCTCTACTACTATCTGAAGCCCTTGCTCCTGTATGAGCTGGGCGCATTGTTCGGGTGTGAGCGGGGTGCGGGAATCGGGAGGAATTTTGCCTTCGCGGATGATGCCGATCTTCATGGGAACGGAGACTTGGTTCAGGTCAAAGGTAGCGCCTTTGCGCAAGGATTATTAGAGAAACCAGGAAACTTTTTTCATGTATGCCGGGTTATAGAGCCGAAATGTGTAAAGCTGCGCGAAAGCGCGTATCTTTGCCGCTCAGGCTGCTTCCATCCGGAAATTATGCGCCTAAAAAGGGGACGTAATGGAATCGACAGGAAAGTGAGCTGTTAGGTAAGCATGCCGGGGCACGATTGTTTACCCCGTTAACAAATAGCGATCAACCACAATTGGCGACTACAAGCTCGCTATGGCTGCCTAATTCTAGGAATTAGAAAGCTGTTGTACGACGGCGCCTGCTCTACGTGAGCCACCGCCTCCGCCTGACTGGCCCGCGCCCCGTACATCATCACTGTTCAGGCTGGAAATTTGCATTGGCCCGGTGCAAATTTTGAGATTTCGGGCTGGGCCGGCGACACGGGATGGTGACCTGACCTACCCGCCGGCTGAGATTCAAACAGGACACTAAGCATGTAGAAAGCCTTCCGGTGCTTTCTCTGGACGCGAGTTCGACTCTCGCCGTCTCCACTCTCCAAAACCCTTGCAAATGTATTGTTTGCGAGGGTTTTTT
>CAZNYK010000129.1:0-6033 GCA_964577215.1 uncultured Saprospiraceae bacterium | reverse complement strand
AATGCACAGGAAGGCGGCGCCGACCGCATCGAACTGTGCGAAAACCTCTATCAGGGCGGGGTAACGCCGGGCGCGGCCAAGATCAGGCTGTGTAAGCAATTGTTGGATATACCTGTGTTTGTGCTCATCCGGCCTCGAAAAGGGGATTTTTTGTACTCAAAAGTAGAATTCCAAACCCTTTTGGAAGACATCCGCCTGAGCAAAGACCTCGGCGCCGATGGAATAGTTTCAGGTGTCCTGCTGCCTGATGGCGACATCGATACGGAGCGCACCATGCTCATGGTGGAGGCTGCGCATCCATTGCCTTTCACTTTTCATCGCGCTTTCGACATGTGCCGCGATCCCTTCCGGGCCATTGACCAATTGGCCGAATGCGGCGTGACGCGCATCCTCACATCGGGGCAACAGCCCGCCGCCGCCCTCGGATTGAGCAACCTGCGCCGCTTTGCACAATATGCAGGCAGGCGCATCCGTATTATGGCTTGCGGAGGCCTCCTGCCCGGCAACATCGCTCCTTTGCTGGGCATACCTGAGATATGTGAGTTCCATGCGGCCGTGCGACGCGAAGTACGCAGTTCCATGACCTGGCTCGGCTCGGTAAATATGGGCGACGAGGCGGCTGCGGAGGAATTCAGGTGGCATGAGACGGATAAAGAGCTGGTAAGCGGATTAAATAAGGCGATTCGCGCGCATTCCTAAAAACACCCGATTGACCATGAATAACACTTGTTTCTGTTTGCTGCTGAGTGCCCAAGCCCTGTTACTTGCAAAGATTGACGCACAGGGATTTCTGGATATTCATGCCGGCGCCAACCTGAGCAATTACCAACTCTACCAGATACAATTTACCCCCAAGGCAGATCAGCAGTCCATTGCCGGTCTGCAACTTGGAGTCACACCTGGGTGGGCGTTCTCCTCCAAATGGGAAATTTCCGCTCCTGCACAATACGTTTCGCGCGGTTATTGGGCCGGAATTCCGGGAGGCTTGCCGAGCTTGTCCAAGTCGGAGCGCCTTCACTACTTCGAAGTATCGCCCGCTTTGGGATTCAGGCCTCTCCCTCATTTGTCGGTCTTCGCAGGAGGATACGCCTCCATCCCGTTACTGCATCAAAAAAACGAGGGAGAAGGCTGGGAACCCTGGAACAACAGCGGGTCACAGAATTGGGATGCCGGGTTGACAGCCGGCCTGCGTTCTGCGCATGGGAGTTTTACGGCTTTTGTGCGCTATTTTCACGGATTGGTGGAAATCCCCTCTGCATTCGGCGCCTCTACCGATGCGGGGTACCTGCCCGGTTTTTTCTTCAACCGGAATTTTCAGTTCGGAGTAGGGTATTCTTTGATGAAAATGAAAAAGAACAACCGGTCTATGCCGCTCAGTCAGTAGAAAGGGTTTGAGTTCGTCCCTCAATGTGCGCAAAACCCGAAACGCAAACCCCGAAAACCATTACATTTGCGTCAAATACCGCATCCATGATGTTTTCCCGATGGGGCCTTGCCTTGCTCGCCCTTTTGCTCACTTCCATAAATGCCTTCAGCGCCGTGGAGAAAATTGATCTTACCCAAAACTGGAAATTCCGCCGCGCAGGCGAAAAGCAGTGGTTGGATGCCAAAGTGCCCGGCGTTGTACACTTAGACCTGCTGCGGCACGGGCTCATTCCCGATCCTTATTACGGCAACAACGAAGACAGCGTGCAGTGGATAGAACGCGAAGACTGGATGTATGAAACCACTTTTGCGTTGCCGGCCATTGTAGAAACAGGTAACTACGAATTGGTCTTCGAAGGCCTCGACACCTATGCCTCCGTTTTTCTCAACGGCCAAAAGTTACTCTCTGCGGATAATATGTTTCGCCGTTGGACTGTGGACGCAAAGCCCTTTCTCAAAACGGGGATAAACACGCTTATGGTGTATTTTCGTTCACCCCTGACAGTGAACGAACCCAAACTCAGCGGGCCGCTGCCCTATCACGTGACCGCTGAAAACGACGCACATAAAGAAAAGGTCAGCGTCTATACCCGCAAAGCCCCTTTCCAATTCGGCTGGGATTGGGGGCCGCGCATGGTGAGTTGCGGCGTCTGGAGGCCGGTGTATCTCAACGTCTGGCATGATGCCCGCATCGCGGAGGTGCAAATCCACCAGGACGAACTCACAGACCAACGCGCCGCCATGCGCGCGCTGCTGAGCATGGAGAGCCATAACGGCAACGGGCTGGAATGGCGCATCCGCGATGCTGCCGGCGAAACCGTTTATGGAAGCATACCGGCCAATGAAGACACTACCGTCTCCCTTCCTTTTGCCATAGAAAATCCCCGCCGCTGGTGGACGCATAACCTGGGTGAGCCGCATCTCTACCGCTTCTCCGTGCAACTGCTCCGGGGCGACACCCTGCTCGACGAGCGCGAGATTCGAATGGGCCTTCGCACGGTGGAAGTCATTCAGGATGAAGACAGTATAGGCCGGGCTTTCTACTTTAAGTTGAATGGAGTGCCGGTATTCATGAAAGGCGCCAACTACATCCCCGGCGACGCCCTGCTGCCGCGACGCACGCCCGAACACTTCCGCTACCTGCTCGAATCCGCCAAAGCGGTGAATATGAATATGATCCGCGTATGGGGCGGCGGCATCTACGAAGAAGACCTGTTTTACGATCTCTGCGACGAGATGGGGCTGTTGGTGTGGCAAGACCTCATGTTTGCGTGCAGCATGTACCCCGGCGATGACCCGGAGTTTTTTGAAAGCGTACGACAGGAAGTCATCTACAACACCCGCCGCCTGCGCCACCATCCCAGCATAGCCATCTGGTGCGGCAACAACGAAGTGGATATGGCTTGGCACCATTGGGGCTGGCAGATCCGTCACCTGATCCTGCCGGGCAAAGCTTCCCAGATGTGGGATGCTTACCAGGGGTTATTCCATGAGTTGTTCCCCTCCGTCATTCAGGCTGAAGACCCCGGGCGCACCTACGTGAGCACCTCCCCGCAAAGCAACTGGGGCAAGGCTGAGAATTTCAACTACGGCACCATGCACTACTGGGGCGTGTGGCATGGCCCCGACGACTTCGACGGCTACAGGCGCTACGTAGGAAGGTATATGAACGAGTACGGCTTCCAATCTTTCCCCGAATGGGCCACCATAAAAGCTTTTTCCGGGCCGGCGGATTGGAGTTTGGATTCAGAGGTCATGAAGCGCCACCAGAAGAGCTACATCGGAAACGGGGTAATTGCCAAATTCACTGAGAAATACTTCAAAAAACCGGTAGATTTCGCCGATTTCGCCTATAAAAGCCAACTCACCCAAGCGGAAGGCATGCGCGTAGCCATCAGTAGTCACCGGGCGCGCAAAGGTCACTGTATGGGAACCATGTACTGGCAATTGAACGACTGCTGGCCGGGACCGTCCTGGTCGGGAATGGACTATTACGGCCGCTGGAAGGCCCTGCATTACGCGCTCAAGGAGCTTTACGCCGATGTGCTTATCGTGGCGGAAACCGACCAAGGCCGGATGAACCTTAGTATTGTTTCAGACAAGCTGGAGCCTTTACAAGGCAATCTCTTAGTTGAAGTTTTTCGCACCGACGGCCGCCGGGTTTCCAGCCTTATGTTCGACCTGAACGTGCCGGCCAACTCCGCCGGGCAGTACATGGCCCTGCCGCTCAAAACCCTGCTCAAAAGCGCCAAACCGCAGCAAGCTTTCGCCCGCATCCGCCTGATAAACGAAAGCGGCGAATTAGCGCATACCATGCACTACTTCGCACCGGCCAGGCAGATGCAATTGGAAAAGCCGAAATTGAAGATCACGGTGAACGACGAGGAGCGCATGGTGCTGGTGCAATCCGAAACGCTGGTGCGCGGCCTTTTCCTTTATACCGAATCGGGCGACTGCCGCTTTTCGGACAATTACTTCGATCTGCTGCCGGGAGAGCCGAGGATGTTGAGATACCAAGGGGAATTAGAGGGTGATATCCGGTTTTTGCATCTTGATTGATTGCTTGGTCTTTTACTGATTAGGGCAATCGTCCACACAAGTAGCATTGTGGGCGGCAGCACAAGTTATATTACACGAGTTGCCACAACGCGAAGAACAACCGCAGGAAATAGTACTTACCGGCCAAGCAGGAATACAACTGCAACTGCATCCTTGGGCTTTTAGAGTGGCATCATCATATTTGAAGATACCAATGTATTGAACCTCGTAGTTATTATCCGTTTTCAGCACATATTCATCCGGTTGATCCTTAATCGGCACTATAAAGCCGTACACCTGATCCGTTTGGGAATCAATGATTACCATCTGATGGTTGAGATACGCTATCGTAGCTTTTGTAACCTTTTCCAGGACATTTGAAGGCATACCTATTTCAAACCTGAATTCCGTCACCACATCATCGCCTTTTGTCCCTTCATATTGTATTTCGATGACGTGCTGCTCGTCCTTTCCAACCGTTTTAGACTTAATGTTGGAAGATATGGTGCCTTCTCCCATAAAAGCATAATCCATTAAAGCCGGGAGTTTAGCATACCGAAGATTGTATTTGATAATCAATTCCGCAATATCACTTCGCAAGGCCTGATGGAGATTGGCAGCCTCATTTGTCTTGTCATTCTCGCAGGCAAGAAAACAGCCCACAATAATGAACAACAGTAGTGGGAATAATAGTAACCTCTTCATTTGGGTATGATTTGGAAATTTCCTTCTTTCACCCATTCCGGTACTGGGCCTTACTTTCCAAGTTTATAAGACGGCTGGTTTCAGGTTTTCCACCGAAGAAGAATTAATTTTTTGCAAAGTTAGCTAAAACCGGTCTTAATGTCAAGTAATTGGCTAAATTTTAACAGTTTAATACTGATAGGAAATTAGCGCCTCCACAAGCTCCACGCTGGAGCAATACCCGACAGGATTTTCTCATAATCAACGCAGGGGGCAGTTTACTTCAATACCGCTCCTTCCCCTCCAGCCTTTCGTATGCCTTAAAGGCCTCCAGCGCCTCCTCCCTCAGCATCTGCTGCATTTCGATGGAGCGCTGCGCCGGCGGCAGGTCAATCTGCTCGTAGATGAACTGATCGTCAAAGCCGATGGCCGCCGCATCGGCATGCGTAGCGGCATACACCACCCGGTCGGGCCGCGCCCAATATATGGCGCCGAGGCACATGGGGCAAGGCTCGCAGGATGCATACAGCGTACAGCCGTCCAACTGAAAGGAACCGAGCTTGGCACAAGCATCCCGGATGGCCAGCACTTCGGCATGGGCCGTAGGGTCGTTGGTAGAAGGCACGCAGTTGAAAGCCCGGCCTACGATCTCACCGTTTTTGACCACCACGGCGCCAAACGGGCCGCCCGCGCCCTTTGCCGGGCCTTCATGCGCTAAGCGGATGGCTTCGCGGAGGAATATTTCGTCTTGATTCATGATCTTGTTATCAAGTTATGGATGCTCTTTGCTCCATGCCCTATGCATTTCGCCTGTCACACCCCCGGCAAACACTCCTTCAATTTTCCCACCACCACGTCCACCTCTTCCATCGTATTAGCGTGTGAAAAGGAAAAGCGCACCGCCTTCCAGCCCGGCTCGCCGCCGAGGGCATCCACTACATGCGAACCGGCATCGGCCCCGCTGGTGCAGGCGCTGCCACCGGACACACTGATGCCGGCTATGTCCAAATTGAGCAGCAGCAGCTCCGTCTTGGGCGATGGCGGGAAGCCGACGTTGAGCAATTTATAGTGGCCGCCATCGGGGTCGCCGTAGAGCTTGGCGGCAGGAAACTCCGCCTCAATGCGGGCGCGCAGGTAATCGCGCAGGCTTTTCACATGCGCTCTGCGCTCGTCGAAGTGATCGTAAGCCAGTTCCATGGCTTTGGCCAAGCCGATGATGCCCGGCGTGTTTTCCGTGCCGCCGCGCATGTTGCGTTCCTGTCCGCCGCCATCGACAAATGGGTGCAGCATATGGTCGCTGTTGATATATACAAATCCGGTGCCTTTGGGGCCGTAAAACTTGTGGGCGGAGCCGGTGATGAAGTCCACCGGCATTTCGGATAGGTT
>CAZNYK010000128.1:7164-11363 GCA_964577215.1 uncultured Saprospiraceae bacterium | reverse complement strand
CCCCAAAAAAGCAGCAGGCACAACTCCGTGAGGAAGTTGTGCCCGCATCTGCAATGTTGGTTTGTCGTACAGTTTGTTTGGATGCGCCTTTAAGCACTTTCCAAGGCGGCAGCGCCGCCCACGATTTCGAGTATTTCTTTGGTAATGGCCTCCTGGCGCGCCTTGTTGTAATTGATGCGCAATTCCTTGAGCAGTTCTTCCGCGTTTTCGGTGGCCTTATCCATGGCCGTCATGCGGGCGCCGTGCTCGGAGGCGTGGGTGTCGAGCAGGTAACGGAGGAAGGTCGTTTGCAGGATGCTGGGCACCAAGTAGTTGAGCAGCCCTTTCATATCCGGCTCGAAGATGTAGTCGGCGCGTTTTTTGCTGCCGCCTTGTACGGGCTTGATCTTTGCTACGGGCAGCCACTGCTCTACCACCGGAAACTGGGTGGCGGCATTGCGGAAATGGCCGAAAGCGACATGCACGCTGTCGAACTCTTTTTGTTCAAACGCGTCCATCAGCTTGCGCGCCACCGGCGCCACGTTGTCGAAAGTCAAGTCGGTGAACAGTTCTACGTGATCGGTGATGATGTTGCAGTCGGTGTAGCGCTTGCGGAAGAAATCATAGCCGCGCTTGCCGATGCACAGGATGCTGAGGTTGCCGTTGCGGCGCACTTCGGCCAGGTCTTCCTGTATGAGGCTGACAGCGCCTTTGATGACGTTGCTGTTGAACGCGCCGCACAATCCCCTGTTGGAAGTGACCACTACCACGCAAGCTTTTTGCAAAGGGCGTTCCTGTCCGAATACCGTGTCAGCTTCGCCTTCCATGTTGGACAGGATGTTGCGCAACATGAGGTTGAGCTTCTCCGCATACGGGCGCATTTGCACTATGGCTTGCTGTGCTCTGCGGAACTTCGCTGCCGACACCACCTTCATGGCTTTGGTGATCTGCTGCGTATTTTCAACCGAGCGGATGCGCTCGCGTACTTGTTTTAAACTTCCGGACATGTCATTTGCGTTTTACGGCCCAACGGTGCAAGGCATGCGGTGTAAGAGGTGCTGAACGGGGTGCAAAAACCTTAAACCGCAAACCTCAAAACCGAATCTTACTTCTTATACTGCATCATCAGTTCCGAAGCCAAAGCCTCTAATTGCTTCAGATCGGCATCTTCAAATTTGCCTTTGCGGAAATTATCCAAAATAGCGGCATGGCGGCGCTCCATCTCCGTGAGGAAGATGTGCTCGAATTCCTTGATTTTTTCCACGGGTACGCTGCGGAGCAGGCCTTTGGTGCCCAAATAGATGATGGCCACCTGCTTCTCCACTGCTGAGGGCGAATACTGCGGCTGCTTGAGCACTTCCACCAAACGCTTGCCCTTTTCGAGCACCGCTACGGTAGCGGGGTCGAGGTCGGAACCAAACTTGGAGAAGGCCTCGAGCTCGCGGTACTGCGCCATGTCGAGTTTGAGCGTACCGGCTACTTTTTTCATAGACTTGATCTGAGCCGAACCGCCCACGCGGGATACGGAGATACCCACGTTGATAGCGGGACGCACACCGGCGTTGAACAGGTTCGATTCGAGGAATATCTGCCCATCGGTGATGGAGATCACGTTGGTGGGGATGTACGCGGATACGTCGCCGGCCTGCGTCTCGATGATGGGCAGGGCCGTGAGCGAGCCGCCGCCTTTTACGATACCGGCTTTTTTGAGCGAGTCCGGCAGGTCGTTCATGCTGCGGGCTATCTCGTCGTTGTTGATGATCTTGGCTGCGCGCTCCAGCAGGCGGGAGTGCAGGTAGAACACGTCGCCGGGGTAAGCCTCGCGGCCGGGCGGGCGGCGCAGCAGCAGCGATACCTCGCGGTAAGACACGGCCTGTTTCGACAGGTCGTCATAGATGATGAGTGCCGGCCGGCCGGTATCGCGGAAAAACTCGCCGATGGCGGCGCCGGCAAAAGGCGCGTAAAACTTGAGCGGTGCGGGGTCGGCGGCAGAAGCCGACACGATGACCGTATAAGCCATGGCGCCGTGCTCTTCAAGCGTTTTGGCCACTTGCGCCACCGTGGAAGCCTTCTGGCCGGAAGCTACGTAGATGCAGTACACCGGCTCGCCGCGCTCGTAGAATTCACGCTGGTTGATGATGGTATCCAGGGCAATGGCGGTTTTGCCGGTTTGGCGGTCGCCGATGATCAATTCGCGCTGGCCGCGCCCGATGGGGATCATCGCGTCGATGGCTTTGATACCGGTTTGGAGCGGCTCGTTCACGGGCTGGCGGTAGATCACGCCGGGCGCTTTGCGCTCGAGCGGCATTTCGTACAGCGTACCGGTGATGACGCCCTTGCCGTCGATGGGTTGGCCCAGGGGGTTCACTACGCGGCCCACGAAGCCGTCGCCTACGTGAATGGAAGCGATGCGGCCGGTGCGGTGTACGCGGGAGCCTTCCTTGATGCCGGAGCCGGAGCCCATGAGCACCACGCCCACGTTGTCTTCTTCGAGGTTGAGCACGATGGCTTCCACGCCGGTTTCTTCAAATACCACCAATTCGCCGGCCTGGGCGTTGTTGAGTCCATATACGCGGGCGATGCCGTCGCCCACTTGCAATACGGTACCATATTCTTCCAGTTCGCTGGCAGTGCTGAAGCCGGAGAGTTGCTGCTTCAGTATCGCGGATATTTCATCGGGTTTGACATCAACCATGGCGTATGTTTTTTTTATGAATTTACGAATGAGAATTTATCGGGAAATAATTTGCGAGACGTACGGGTTGTGGACGAAGTCCCTGCGCAGGGTTTCCAGTTTGTGGGCGAGGCTGGCGTCGTAAACCAGGTCGTCCACCTCCAGGATGAAGCCGCCGATCATTTCGGGGTCCACTTCGCTGAAAAACTCGATTTGATCGCCGGTAACGCCGATGGCCTTGAGCTGGTGGGCAAAAGCCTTTTCGGTTTTATCGTCCATCTTGGAAGCAGTGGTCAGTTTGACGGTGGATATGCCCTTGTTCTTTTTGTACATGGAGAGGAACTCCCGCGCCACGTCGGCCATGAATTTTCCGCGTCCCTTGGCGAAAAGGATGCGCAGGAAAGCCATGGTGAGCTCGTCGAACTTGTCCTTGAGCATTTTATCCATCAGCTCGCTCTTGCGCTTGTGCTGGATGACCGGGCTTTTGATGAACAGCAGGAAATCGCGGTTTTGCATCAACCCGTGGAAAGCCTGCACATCGGCAAGTACCCGTTCTAATTTGTTCTGTTCAATAGCCAGATCGTGCAGAGATTTGGCGTACCTGGATGCAATCCTGTATATGGACATGTGTGCTTCCTGTTTTTAACAGCCCTGTAAAAGCCGGGCAAATATTAATTCATCTTCATTTCGTCCATCAGGCGCTTCACGAGTTGCTCGTGTTCGGCGCTGCCTTTCAGTTGGGTGCGCAAGAGCCTTTCCGTGAGATCGATGGCCATATTGCCCACCTGGTTTTTCACGTCTATGATGGCGGCCATTTTCTGGTTCTCTATCAGTTCCTTGGCTTCTTCCACGATGCGGCGGGCTTCGGCCTTGGCTTTGTTCCTTGCTTCGCTGATGATAGCCTCTTTGGTTTCGGCGGCTTCGCGCAATATCTTGACGCGTTCTTCCTGCGCCAGTTTGAGCAGCGCCTCGTTGTCGGCTTTCAGCTTGGCCATATCATCGCGGGTGCGCTTGGCTTCATCCAAAGAAGACTGGATGTCGTTTTCCCGTTTTTTGAGCGCATTCTGGATGGGGCGAAAGGCTGCTCTGCCTAAGAAAAAGTACAGCAGGACGAAGATGATGGTCGTCCATACGATGAGGCCCGGATCGGGTTTGATGACGGAGAAGTCTGCCAGGAACAAAATTTGCGACATGGCTATTTACAGTTTTTTTTGATAAGGTCTTTTCAAAATGGGCCGGACCGAGAGCCAACCGCTTCGATCCGGCCGGATTTTTTCGGGCGCCGGTAATTATCCAGCCAACAGACCCACCACGATGGCGAAAAGCGCAGCGCCTTCTACGAGGGCTGCCGTCAGGATCATGTTGTTGCGAATGTCGCCTACCGCTTCCGGTTGACGAGCGATAGCGTCCATCGCGCGGCTGCCGATAAGGCCTACGCCGATGCCTGCGCCCAATGCTGCGATTCCAGCTCCAATTGCTCCCATTGTTGAGATATTTAAAATGGTTAAAATTTCAATTTTTGCGTTTCGCCAACCCGGAACCCGCC
>CAZNYK010000128.1:3766-7064 GCA_964577215.1 uncultured Saprospiraceae bacterium | reverse complement strand
CCGGAACAGTTTCAATGCGCTTCCTCGTGGTGATGCCCTTCATCCACAGCGGCGCCTATGTACGAAGCCGTGAGGATGGAGAAAATAAATGCCTGAAGGAAGGCCACGAGCAATTCGATCAGG
Organism: uncultured Saprospiraceae bacterium; assembly: GCA_964577215.1. Lineage (GTDB taxonomy): Bacteria > Bacteroidota > Bacteroidia > Chitinophagales > Saprospiraceae > UBA2329. The sequence continues at coordinate 6,941 of CAZNYK010000128.1, read as the reverse complement.
TTCATAAATGCGGTGAACAAGCCGCCGATGACGACGCCCATGGCCGCTCCGCCCACGCTTTGGCCGTTCTTGCCGAAAAGGAAGATGAGGCCGATAAGGCTCAGGATGATAATGTGACCGGCCGAAATGTTGGCAAACAAACGTATCATCAGCGAAAAAGGCTTGATGAACAGGCCGAGTATCTCCACCGGCGTGAGGATGATCTTCACCCAGGCCGGGATGCCGGGCATCCACAACACGTGCTGCCAGTAGTGCCCGTTGCCGTTGAGGTTGGTCACTAAGAAGGCCAGCACCGCCAAGGTGAACGTCACCGCGAGGTTGCCGGTCACATTGGCGCTGCCCGGGAAAAACGGTATCAAACCCAGCAGGTTGCAAAACAGGATGAAGAAGAACAGCGTCATGATGAATGGCTGAAAGCGCTCGTAGTGCTTTTCGCCGATCATGGGGCGCGTTACCTCGTCGCGAATGAACATGAATATCGGCTCGAAAAAGCCTTGTATTCCCCTGGGGGCCTTGCCGTCGTTTTCCTTGTACCCGCGGGCCACGGCTGAAAATATGAAGATCAGCAGCAGGGCCGCCAGCAACATGGTGGCCACGTTTTTGGTAATGGAGAAATCGTAAAAGGAGGTGATGCCGCCGCCGAGAATGCCGCCGTCCAATGTGCTGGGCGCATCCAGCCGGTATTCCCCGCTGCCGTACAGCGCATAATATACATCCTTTTCTTCCTCCTTGCCGGCTTTTACTACCATCTCCTTTTTCGAAATGATGGCATCGATCTCCACCTCGCCCATGGGGAAGGATTCATCTGCAATGCGATTGACGCGCCCGTGATTGAGTACATAGCGGTCAACGGCCTTGTATCCGTGGTCGAACTTGCCGGAAGACAGGATCGTCCAGCCCTGGCCCGGCGCATACAGGAAGCAGGGCAGGGGAATGTGAACGCCCTTCCACACGTGGAACTCGTTGGCGTCGGCAATGTGGTTCATCACCGTACCTACGGGGTCGTACTCTTTAGACTCGGAGCCGTGCTCCTCACTTGCGATCGCCGGCGCGGCGAAGCATAGCAGAGCGACGGGAAAAAGGAAAATTAATCGCTTGTATATCATTGCCTAAAGGACTTCGTTGGGTTACCTTTTCAAAAACCGGCGCAAAGGTAGAAACTTTGGATGGAAAACAAATGCCAAATAAAGTTTTTTCGGCATAGTCAATTTAACTTCGCCGCTGCAAAAGATTTTTTCCTCATGGCCGACCTCTCGGGTAGAACGCGAAGCCTGCTGTTTTGGCTTGCCGGCGCCTGGTTGCTGCTCAACCTGGCGCAGGCCGCCTTCAGCGCACTCACGGAAGACGAGGCTTATTATTGGATGTACAGCCTGGCGCCGGATTGGGGCTACTTCGACCATCCGCCGATGATCGCCCTGTTTATCATTGCCGGAAAATGGCTTGGGGGAGAGCTCGGCGTACGGCTGGTATCGGTACTGGCGCAGGTGGGGGCGCTGCTGTTGTTGTACAGGCTGGCCCGCGAACAGTGGCCCGGAGCGCATCGCCCGCTGTTGTTTTTCGGCATCGCTTTTTCAATTGTCATTTTCCAGATATTCGGCTTTGTGGCCACGCCCGATTCGCCGCTGTTGTTTTTTGCCGCTGCGTTTTTGTACGTGTACCGCCGTTTTGCGGCGCAGGATGCCTGGACCAACACCTTGCTGCTCGGCTTCACGGCCGCAGGCCTTCTGTACAGCAAGTACCACGGCGCGCTGCTCATCCTGTTCACGGTGTTGTCGAACCCGGCATTGTTGCGCCGCTGGAAGCTGTACGCGGCGGGCTTGGTGGGACTTGCGGTTTTCTTTCCGCACCTGTGGTGGCAGTACGCCAATGATTTTCCCTCCTTCCGGTATCACTTAGTGGAGCGCACGCAGGAATTCAAGTGGTGGTACGTCACGGAGTTCCTGCTCAACACCTTATTGGTATTTAACCCCTTCCTGTGGCCGCAGGCACTGAAGGCCCTGCGCCGGGTAGATTGGCGAGACCCCTTTGCGCGTGCGCTGGCGGTGAATTTCACTGGCTTCCTTTTGTTTTTCTTCATCTCCACGTTTCGGGGGCACGTGCAGCCGCAGTGGACGGTGGTTGCCTCCGTGCCCATGTTGTTGCTCCTGTATGCCGGCAGTTTCGGCCATGAGCGCCGGGCGCGGTACCTGCTGCGGGTGGCGGCGGTAGTAGTGCCGCTTGTTTTGATTGCCCGTTCGGTGCTCATCTGGGAGTGGGCGCCCCTGCCCAACCAGTTTTTCCGTCCCAAAGAATTCAGCGCCAAAGTGAAGGAACTGGCCGCCGGGCGGCATGTGGCGTTCAGCCGTTCTTACCAGAGGGCTTCCATGTATGCCTTTTACTCCGGCGACCCGGTAGTATTCTCCGCGAGCACTTTCAAAAGCAGGAAAAGCCAGTTTGACTTCTGGCGCATCGAGGAGCAATTGCATCTCAAACCGGTGCTCTGGCTCGGCGGGCAGGAAGCTCCCGAAAGGAAGTTTTTCACCATGGGGCGGGATACTTTTACCTATATAGAGATTGATACCTTCCAGGCTTTTTACAAAGTGCAGCCCTTCGCCGGCGCCTTGCCGGGCCGGATTGAGGGCGGGCAATGGGTAGAAACTCAACTCACCCTGCACAATCCCTACCCCTACCCGCTCGATCTGGGCCGCATCGGCGGCATTGAGCTTCTCAGCTGCTGGATGCTGGGGAAAAGACCAATGGGGTTCGTTCCTGCCGAGGGCGCCTTGCCTGCATTGCCCCCGGGAGGAGAAGCGGTGATTCCCGTGCGTTTCCAGGCCCCTGTCGTGCTGCCCTCCGGCAGATACCGCCTCAGCTTTGTGCTTAAATACAAGGATATCACGCCTTTTCCCGCAGGAAATTGGCAAGAGGTGGAATTGAATGTTTATTAAGAGCTTGTTGGGGATGTTGTAGCCGGCTGTGACGTCGCCCGCAGGGATGAGGTTGCCGCCTGCCGCACAGCTACGGCTTACACACAAGTGTTTGATTTTCAGTAAATTGCCGAACCTCGCCTGCGGCGTGATTCGGCATACTCCCCGTCTCCGCTTCGCTACGGCAGACAAGCCTTCCTCCGCTTCGCTACGACAGACAAGCCTTCCTCCGCTTCGCTACGGCAGACAAGCCTTCCTCCGCTTCGCTA
>CAZNYK010000128.1:0-3666 GCA_964577215.1 uncultured Saprospiraceae bacterium | reverse complement strand
CAGACAAGCCTTCCTCCGCTTCGCTACGGCAGACAAGCCTTCCTCCGCTTCGCTACGGCAGACAAGCGAGATTTTTTGTGGGAACACCGGGTTTCACGGAGGAAACGCCTGCCCCGCCGGGGCGGGGCAGTCAGGGAGGCGCACGGAGGAAAACTCCGTGAAACTCCTTGTCCTCCGTGTGTCTCTGTGTCCAATAAATTGGAGGCCATGCCTGCCCCGCCGGGGCGGGGCCGTCAGGGAGGTCTTACCTTTTCGATACGCCGGAGGCGTAGGAAAGATAACATTCCAAAAGAGGAGATGTGTATAAACCGCCTGCCGCACAGGGAGGCATCTACACCTTGACGGATGACAAATGGCTGTATAGTTACTTTTTTGCCAAACTTTCACGCGGATATTAAAAATATCCTTATTTTGCCTCCCGTAAACATCCGGGGCGAATGCGCTCTATTCAATTTGCTGTTTTTCAGTTTATTGAAGTCTGAATAAGGCACTTTTATTATCTTCATAATAACAGTCGGGTGATTTCTTACAAGAGCGAAGCAATTTATCGGCTTCGCTCTTTTTCTTTGCCGCATCAAAAACGCAAAAACCAGCACTCGTGAAACAAAAACCCAATTTGACCTTCTGGCAAATCTGGAACATGAGTTTCGGATTCCTGGGGATTCAATTCGGCTTTGCCCTGCAAAATGCCAATGTCAGCCGCATATTCGAAACGCTGGGCGCCAACATCGACGATATTCCCATACTTTGGGTGGCCGCGCCGGTTACCGGGTTGATCGTACAGCCCATCATTGGCTATATGAGCGATCGCACCTGGAACAAGCTGGGAAGGCGGCGGCCCTACTTCTTGGTGGGAGCCATTTTAGCTACGGCAGCCTTGTTTGTCATGCCCAACTCCCCCGTACTGTGGGTGGCGGCCGGCATGCTCTGGATCATGGACGCTTCTATCAACATCACCATGGAGCCGTTCCGCGCTTTTGTGGGCGACAATCTGCCCGACGAACAGCGCACCAAGGGGTTTGCCATGCAGAGTTTTTTCATCGGTACCGGCGCGGTCGTAGCTTCCATGTTGCCTTACATGCTGGCCAACTGGCTCGGGGTGAGCAACGAGGCGGCGGAAGGCGTGGTGCCGGATTCCGTGAAATGGTCGTTTTACGTTGGCGGGGCCATTTTTCTCCTCGCCGTGTTGTGGACGGTTTTCCGCTCCTTTGAGTACTCGCCGCAAGAACTGGCGGCTTTCGAAGCGCACGAGGGCAAAGCCCCGGCCGGCGAAACCGGCCCAAACCCTTCAGAAAGGGCCGCCTTAGCCGGCAGGCAGATGAGAACAGGCGCGATATTGGTGGCGGCAGGCGCCCTGCTCAGTTGGTGGTTTATGGCCAAGGACTTGAAAAAAGACCTCTACATTTTGTCGTGGGGCATTCTGATTGCAGGCCTGCTGTTCACCATAGCCGGACTGCTCCAGAGAAGCGGCAGCCGCGCCGGTTTTGTGACCATGATGAACGACCTGCTCCGCATGCCCAAAACCATGACCCAACTTGCCTTTGTGCAGTTTTTTTCCTGGTTTGCCTTGTTTTCCATGTGGATTTATACTACGGCAGCAGTGACGAGCCATATTTACGGCAGTTCGGATACCAGCTCCGATGCCTACAACGAAGGGGCCAACTGGGTAGGCGTGTGCTTTGCCGTGTACAACGGCGTCGCCGCCTTAGTGGCGTTCTTGCTGCCGGTGATCGCCAAGCGAACGAGCCGGAAAATGACCCATGCGATCTGTTTGTTATTGGGGGCAGTGGGATTGGTCTCCGTTTATTTTATCAAAGACCCCACCCTGCTGCTCCTGTCTATGGTCGGTATCGGCTTTGCCTGGGCCGGCATCCTGTCCATCCCTTATGCCATTCTTACAGGGGCGCTGCCCGCCGCCAAGATGGGTTACTACATGGGCGTGTTCAACTTTTTCATCGTCATCCCGCAGATCATTGCCGCTGCCGTGCTTGGCTTTTTCATCTCGCAGTTTTTCGAAAGCCACGCCATCTACGCCATGTTCATCGGCGGGGTGTCTTTCGTCATAGCGGCAGCACTCACCATGCTGGTGCAGGATACCAAAGGATGACGAGTGCAGGCATATTAAAATCACTTTCAAAACATCCTGTTACGTGAAACAGAAACCCGACCTGAGCTTCTGGCAAATCTGGAACATGAGTTTCGGATTCCTCGGCATTCAATATGGCTTCGGCTTGCAGCAGGCCAATATGAGCCCGATCTACCGGTATTTGGGCGCCGAAGAAGGGGACATACCCGGTCTTTGGCTGGCCGGCCCGCTCACGGGGCTGTTGCTTCAGCCCATCATCGGCGCCTTGTCCGACAAGAGCTGGTCGCCGCGCTGGGGCCGCCGCAAGCCCTATGTGTTTTTCGGCGCCATAGCCGGCAGTATTGCCATGATCATGATGCCCAATTCTACTTCCGTGTTCATGGCGGCCTGTCTGATGTGGCTTTTAGATGCGGGGCTGAACTCGTCCATGGAGCCGTTTCGCGCTTTTGTCGGCGACCTGCTCAATGTGAAACAGCGCCCGGTAGGATACTCGGTGCAATCGTTCATGGTGGGATTCGGGCAGACGCTGGCCAACCTGATGCCTTTTATTCTCCCTCTTGCGGGGATTTCCATGGCGCTGACGCAAGACCAGATCGATGTGGCCAACAGTATTCCCAACTCCGTGCGCTATCCGTTCTACATCGGCGCGGCGGCCATCCTGGCCACGGTGATATGGACGATGTACACCACGAAAGAATACCCGCCGGAGAATGACGACTACAAGAAGAAGCACGTTTTTACGCCGGAACAGCAGAAAGGCATCCGGTTTTGGCGCTGGGCGCTCGTCATCGGCGCGGCGTTGATCGGGGGGCTTTTTGCCTGGCAGAAGGCCGGCCTGTTCCAAGGGATGATATGGACGGCCGGTATATTGGTGGTGGTATATTTGATCTTGTTGTTGCCGGTTTTTAAAGAAATACTGGCGCCGCTGTCGGAAATGCCGGAAGTGATGCGGCAGTTGTGGTGGGTCAAGTTTTTCACCTGGTACGGCCTGCCTTTGATGTGGCAATACCTCACTTTGTCGGCTGCCAAATACGGCTATAATGCGCCCAATGCGCAGGCGGCGGGTTTTGAGGACGGCAAAAACTGGGGCAACCTGTGCTTTGCCATGTTCAGCATCATGTGTTTCGTGATCTCCATATTTATGCCGCGCATTTCCAAAGCCATCGGCAGCCGGCGGGGCACGCACGCGCTGTTCCTGACCATAGGCGCCATGGGATTTTTCAGCACGCTCATCACGCACGATAAAATGATCTACCTCATAGGTATGAGTTTGGTGGGCTTGGCCTGGGGCTCCATCATGTCGATGCCCTACCTGATGCTGGCCAACGCCGTGTCTAAAGAGCGCATGGGCGTGTACATGGGCATCTTCAACGGCTTCATCTGCATACCGCAGTTGATCAACATGCTCACCGTGCCGCTGTACTATAAATCTGTTCTGGGCAACGACCCGCGCAATGCGCTCGTACTGGCGGGTATATGCCTGCTGTTGGCTGCTGTTTCCAACTTTTTGGTCAAGGAAAAGGTGGTGGACGAGGGTGCGGAGGTGATGGCGGGCGCTGGAGGGCACTGAAGGTTAAAGG
>CAZNYK010000127.1:0-11698 GCA_964577215.1 uncultured Saprospiraceae bacterium | reverse complement strand
TTAAAACTGCAACTTAAGCTGCATCGTCGCCTGGGTACGGGCAGGCCTATCTATTTGATCCAGCCCGCTGCCGAATACTTTTTGGTTGGCCCAGTAGGTTTGCGCAATGCGCCCCTCAATGGTCAGGGCCCGCACGGGCCGGTAGCGCACATTGAAATAAAAACGGGAGCCCCGGTTGTAATACGCCGGTATGGAAAAGTTGTACAAAAGGTTGTTCTCGAATGCATAAAAACGCACGGCATACCCGTCGGTATCAAACAAGGCAAAGCGTGTAGTGAAGGAAAGCGGAAAGCCCATAGGGCGGTACAGAATATCCTGGAAAACCGACATGCCGGTTTGCAGCTTGCCGCTGCCGTCGTCGAAGCTGCCCACATCGAGCCGGGTGCGCAACTCCAACGCTTTGCCGACCTGGTGCGCAATGTGAAAGCGCGCCTGTGTGAGCCGGGTATCAACCAAGAAATCCAGGGCAGTATCGTTATTGGGAAAGTTGATTTCCCGGTTCTTTTGCCGAAATTCCACAATAGCGGTGAGCTTGCGGCGGATGACGTAAGTGAGGCGCAGCCGGTATTCATGTCCCCGCGAGGGCGCATCGGCGTTGAACCGCAGCCATGGATGCTGCCACACGTCAAAATAGCCGTTCAGCGTCCAGGAGCGCATGGGCCTTAGTTCCAATCCCATGTACAGGCCGTGTTCGTTGCGCACGCCTGTGCTTTCGCCGAAGGAGTTGCCGGTGAGGGTTTGGTAATCGCGGGCATAATAGCGGTGCAGGATGGCCAAGTCTGCCTTGCGATCCAGGCCGAGGATGAGTCCGTTGAGGGTGGCGATCCCTCCGTTTTCGCTGACGGCCGATTCCCCGAAGAAGTGGAAATTGCGCAGTATGATCCCGTAATCCACCGAGGCGTTGAGCAGTTGGTTGCCGGAAAAGTAGTACCGGGCGTAGCTTTGTTCGCGGCTTAGAATGCTCTTGTCCAAGCGGGTATAAACGGCGTTGACGGCTATGTGGTTGTTGTTGCGCTGCCATTTGAGGGAGGCGCCGCCGTTGAGTTGGGTGACGGCGTTTTTATTTTCAATTTCGCGGGGCGTTCGGTGCAGCCCGCTCAGGTTCAGAGCGCTGATCTCGCGTATTTCCGGGTCAAGACCGTCTTCTATGTCGGTGGTGTCGGGTTGTATGGTGTTGCCGTCGCGGCCGGCGCGGGAGGCGAAGGCAGTGAGTTCCAGGTTGGCGGGCAGGGCGAGCTGCGCGGCGGCGCCCCGGAGGTAAACCGCCTCGTTTACGGAAGTATAGGGGCGAAGCATGCGGCCGCTGCGTTTGATGCCCACGGTGGCAATGGTCTTGCCGTAGTTGAAGCCTGTGAGCATGATGAGGCCTTGCCCGAAACTGACGGCGTAGTCGCCCAGCACGAGGGCTTTGATGGTGCGATTGTAATTGCGCAGGGCGAAATGGGCCGAGTAAAAATCGAATCCATAGGGGTTGCTGCCCCGGAAAAACTCTTCGCCCCGGTCTTTTTCGGCGGTGAAGCCCATGCTCAGGCGCGTGCCGTAGGCGTGCCGGAAACGCACATAATACTGGTTGGGGTCGCCGAGGTACCGCGTCTCGTCCGGCCGGGTGGGAGGCGTGAAGCCCCTTTGCTTCTCCAGTATCCTCGACCAGCGCAGGTACAACTCGTTGGTTCCGTCGCGGAGCATTTCCCGGATGGAGACCTGGTAGTCGTCCAGGGCGCCGCCTACCGTGATAAAGGGCAGCAAGGCCCGTATCAGTTCCGGTGTGAAGCCGCGGACAGCTTGCAGCTCGTACACGGAGATCAGGTCGCCGGTGAGCAGGCGGTGTTGGAGCAGGGCCGCGATCTGCACGTCGTTGAGCAGCCTGAGATCGCGCAGGTCCTGCTCCGTAGCGCGGTTGAGGTTGAGAGGCCTTCGGCGGTAGTCGTCAAGCGCCTCGAAAAGCGTATTGAAATCCTCCACGGCTTCGACGTCGGTATTTTGGAGAAAGTCTTCGAGCAGGTCGGTATTGCCTTCCGGGGCAGGGGGCAGGGGTATAGAATCCGGTTGGGCTTCCAGGGCGCAGGCAGAGACCAGGAGGAGTAGCAGGGCGGCGTATCGCATGAGACGGCGGGTGTGGTGTTGCCGGCAAATTTAACGATTATTCCAAAAAGTAACAGCTATGAGAGCTGCCCTCCTCAGCGCATCAACATCACATCCCCCTTGAACACTTCCACCGCTCCGTCCTGGAACTCGATCTCTGCAAACCATACGTAGATGCCGCCGGGCAGAAGCCGGCCGCGGAAAGTGCCGTCCCAGCCGGCAACAGTGTCGTTGGCCGGCATGTCCTGCCGGTTAAAGAGCATGGCGCCGCCGCGGTCGAATACGCGGAACTGCCGGATATGCCGCACATCTGTGCCCCCAAAAGCAAAAAAGGTATCGTTATGCCCGTCGCCATTGGGACTGAATGCATTGGGTACGAACACCCGCCGCGTTTTGTCCACCATGACCAGTATGACATCCGAAGCGCTGCAAAAGGAAAGGGCGTCAAACACGGTGACGGTATAGGCTGTGTTATATACCGGTTTTACCACGGTCGTTTGCCCCGGTTCGGGGTCGGCGCCTTCGGAGGATTCCCATGTGAAAACCGGCGCCGGACTGTTGGTCTCTGCCGCCAGCGCTACGGAGTCGCCGAGCGGGATAATGAGGTCTTCGCCTAATGATACGGTGATTACCGGCGGGGCATCCACGGTGGCGGGGAAGGTATATACACATCCCGCAATATCCCTTATCTGCACTTCAAAACTGCCGGGCTGCAGACCGGTGAAAACCGGCGCCGGGCCGAACCCCTCCCCGTCCTTGGAGTAGGAGTAGGCTCCTGTGCCGCCCTGCACATTTTCTACATAAATGGCGCCGCCTTCGGCGATGTTGCGGCAGTTGAGGTGCTCGATTTCCAGCGTTGCCGTGATGGGATCGGGCTGGCCCAGTTCATATGTCGCGAGGGCTTCGCAGCCCCGTTCGTTGGTGATGGTCACGGCAAAGGGCCCGGCGGCAAGCCCCCGGTTCTCCTGGCTTCCCACGCCGTTGCTCCACGTATAACTAAAGGACAGGCCCGGGCCGCCCGGCAGCGCTGAAAGCGTCGCATCGCTGCCTCCGTGACAACTCACAGGCTTATCCTCTACGATGGTCACGCTCACCGGCTCTGCCGGCTGGGGCATGAACACGCTGCCGACGCCGGTGCATCCGTCCGCATTGGTAACCGTTACGTCGTAAAACCCGGTGGCAAGCTGCCCGGCTGTAACTGTTGTTGCGCCGCTGCTCCATGCGTAAGCGATGGGCGAGCCGTTGGTGCTCACGGTGGCTTGCCCGTCGCTGCCGCCAAAACAAGACACCTGCTCAAGGACGGATGCTGTGGCGATGAACTCAGGCGGTTCGCCCACCGTAACAGGCTGCACCGCGAGGCAGTTGTTCGCATCCTGCACGCTGAGTTGATAATCGCCGGCACACAGGCCGCTCAATTGCGGGCCGGGCGGCTGCGCGCCGCTCCAGGCATACTGGTATGCGCCGGTTCCACCCGAAGCCGTTACAGAAACCGCGCCATCGCAGAAGCTGAAGCAGGAGGCGTCCTGTACCTGGGTTACGGAAATAGCCAAGGGCGGCGGTTCGGAGATGATGACCGTTACCGTACTCTGAGCGAATATATCTGACACCCTCACCGTGTAGCTGCCGGCGCTCAATCCCGTGATGAACACCTGTTGCCCTTCCGCGCTGATGGCGCCGTTGCCGCCCGGGCCGCCGCCCAGCTTTTGCCAGGTGTACTGGTAAGGGGGCAGGCCCTCGTTTACGGATAGCGTGATGACCCCATCGGAATCGCCGGCGCATAGCAGGGTGCTGCCGGAAAATACGGGCTGAAGCGGTAGAATCTCATCGATATAAATGCTTTCCACCACCGAGCAGCCGAAGCCGTCCGTCACGGTCACCGAGCAGGTCTGGTTGCCGGCCAGGGCAAAGGCCTGCGGGCCGCTTTCGCCGTTGCACCACTGGTAAGTGAAATTGCCGACGCCTCCGGCTGCCGACGCCGAGGCAACGCCGTTGTTCGATCCCGCGCCGAAAGCGGGCAGGTCCTGGGTCAGCGCGAGCGTAATGGGAGGCAGCACGGTAAGCGTGGTATTCACGATGCTGTCGCAACCGGCAAAGACCTGTATCCTGTCGGTGTAGGCCCCCGGTTCCGTGTAAATGGAATTGCCCACCGCCAGGCTCGAGCCGGCGCAAATCGTCACGTTCTGGTTGGTCACCGGCGTAATATCCCCGGCATCGCGGATGCGGAGAGAGAATATGCCGCGTCCTCCTTCGCCGAATCCGTCAAACATGACCCAATAGGGCTGACCCGGATAGAGACAACTGACCTGGAGCGTCTCGTCTTGCGTGTTGCCGTCGAAGCGGCTGGCTACATGCAGGAGGTTCCCAGAGCAGGTGTTGTCGCTCGAGGCGAAGAGGGCCAGTTGTATGGCCCAGGGGGCTATTTGCGTATCGCTTATGCCATCGATAATGACGTGTCCGGACGGCGGCGCCGTGAATTTGAACCAGACCGAAGTCTGCACGGAAAACGCAGGCACGAACGGATCGTTTATATTGGTGGCGCAGAAGTTGGCGCGCTGTGCGGGAGTGCTCACCATGCCGCCCGCAGGCACAGGCCCCAAGTCTTCGGCATCGCATGGCTCGTCGGCAGCCTCCTCCACGTCAACGCTGGTCACCTGGAATCCGAAAACGCCCTGGAAACCGTCCGGCGCGATGAAGTCGCCGTCGATGAGCACGAAATAGGTGGTATTGGGGCGCGGGCACCACAGGTCGAGGCGGCTGTCGGTGTTGCTCCAGTCGGCCACGGCCCGCACGAATTCCATGGCGCCGGAACAGGTATTGTCGGAGGAAGTATATACGGCGATCTGGGTATCTAAGTTGTCCCCGGTGTTTTCCGGGTCGTCGCGCGCTTCCAGGATGATGAGCGAACTGGGGTTATCATCGGTAGTGAAGGTAAACCACACTCCGTATTCGTTATTCCAGCCCGGGACGAAGGCCAGCGGGTTGGGCTCGTTCAGGCCGGTGGCGCAGCGATTGTGGTATAAACCCTGTGAAGCATCGCCCAGCGTTTGCCCGAAGCTGATATTTCCCAAGTCTATCGGGGTGCATATATTGTCGTAGGCTACCGTGGGGGAAAGTGTAGTGGCGATGGTGAAATTCACGCTCCCGCCGGAGCTTAATCCATCCGGAAGGCTCAGGGAATAATCGGCGCTGCCGGCGTTTGGTATGGCGAATGTTTGGCAAACGATTTCGCTGCAGTCCTCCACGATTTGGCAGGTAAAGGGCAAGCCGTCGTTCTCGAAAGCCCGGAAACACAACTCGAGGGTGGCGGGCAGGTCGGAGGGGCAGTCATAGGTGGCGGCGTATTGTTCGTTGGGCAAGGCGGTCCAGCAAGTTCCCATGCGGGGATACGCGACCCATCCCTGGTTCTCGATGTTGACCCGCCACATGGGGTCGGGCGCCGAAAGAATGTCCGTACAGGTAGTGGTAGAGCTGCCGCTGTTGATAGTGACGCGCACTTCCACCTGCGCAAGGGAATCTGTATAAGTGGCGGAGAACAAAAGGAGGCAAAAGACTATGGCTGTTTGGGTAAGGAAAATTCGCATGAGCAACGAAGTTTGTTCAAAAGTAGAAATATTCCGGGTAATACCGGGGCGTCATTCGCCCGGGCATAGCGAGAAAGGAGTTGGATAGTTGCTCGAAGGGGCGCCTAAGCGCCATGTATAACGCTGCAATAATACCGTTTAGTTTTCGGGTTTTGCGTAATTTCATGGCGGCAACCCGGAATTGATGCATCGACAAGACTACACACTACGGCTCATTATAATTATCGCATGTTTCGGCATTGCGGTTTTCCCCTTGTTCTACAAGCTTGGGGAAGCGCCCCTGCGCGCCTGGGACGAATCGCTCTACGCCATGCGGGCCTACTACATGGCTGAGAACGGCGGATATTTGGCCAATTTTGATCACTTCCCCGGCATTACCTTTTACCGCAATCTCAAGCCCCCGCTGGGCACCTGGTTCCAGGCGCTGTCGTACAAAACCTTCGGCTATTCGGAATGGGCACTGCGCCTGCCGGCTGCCCTTTTTTCGGTACTGCTGCTGGCCTTGGTCTTTGTAATGACCGGCAGGGCGGTGCGCCATACTTACAGCGGGGCTCTTGCCGGGCTGATACTGGTAGCTTCGCCGGGATTCCTGCGGGATCACGTGGCGCGTACCGGCGACCACGACGCCATATTGATATTCTGGATGACGGCGGGGCTGTTTTTCTGTTTTTTTGCCCAACAGGCTGAGAGTCGCCGCACCCGGCGCATGTACCTGGCATTGCTCGGTCTGACCCTGTTTGCCGGTTTTCTCACCAAGAGCTTTTTTGCTTTTGCACTTTGCCCTGCATTCCTTTTGTTTTTAATGTTCAGTGGCCGCTTGCCGGCTTTCTTGCGCGATCCTTTCACATGGGTTGCGGCAGGGTTGGCAGCAGGCAGCATCGGCTTGTACTATTTGCGCATGGAGACTGCGTTTCCGGGCTTTTGGGAGTTTGAATCGGATACGGTGCTGGGGCGCTATCTCAAGATACAGGATGGGCATCAACTCGCCTGGAACTATTACATCACCGAGTTCTTCAGCCGCCGCTTTTTCCCATGGTTCCTGCTGTTGCCGCTGCATTTGTATCTTACGATCAGGGCGAAGTCTCAGCCGTTCAGGGCTTTCGGGCTTTTGCTATGGCTCGCCTTTATTGCGCACTTTGTCATGATAACCTGCTCCACCACCAAGCTTTCGTGGTACGATGCGCCTTTGTATCCCATTGCTGCCTTGATGGCGGGCAGCGCCGTAGTAGAATTGTTTCGGGCTGAGGACAGGCTTTGGGGCCGGGCCCTCATCGCGGCTGTGACGGGGCTGGCGCTCGGCTTTACTTATTACCGGGGTTTGCAGGATATTGCGCAAGCCGGCCCTGCCTCCGACGATGAACGTTATCAGCCGTTTATGCGCTACTTGCAAAAGGAGAGGCCGGACTTGAAAAAGTATATGGTCTATTGCCACGAATACAACGGGCAGGTGGGCTATACGGCTAAGCTGCTGAACGACCACCGCGGTTATGACATATCGGTATCGGTGTACTACCCTGAGCAGGGCTTCGAACCGGATATATATATAATGGTGTGCAGTGCCGAAAAAGAAGAAAGGGTGCGATCCCGGCACAAAGTGGCAGTGGAGATAGATTGGGGGCCTTGCCGTTTGTTGAGAATTGAATAAAAAAAAGAAGTCGCACAAAACGTGTGCGACTTACTAGCAATGATTATAATTCCACGAATATGAAAAAAAAGAAAATCCTTATGTTGCGTCTCTTGGTTTAATCGTTTAACGATTCCAAGCGCTAATATAGTGTGAAAACACGTATATTAGGTAGCAATTATCTTTTTATCACTTCAAATTTTTTGTTGATGAGACCTTCCGGCGTCTGAACGCTGAGCACGTAGATGCCGCCGGGCAATTGACCCACGCCGATCTGTGCGTTGCGGGCATTCATGCTGCCGGAGTTGTAAACCATCTGCCCCATGAGGTTATAAACGGCTATCCGTTCAAATTCCTTGCCGCCGTTGAGATGGACATTCAGGAAATCGCCGGTGGGATTGGGCCAGATTTTGAGCAAGGCCTCGTCGAGCGGTTGTTCCGGGTGTTCGAAGCGGATAGTGATATTCGCTTTTTCAATTTCCACGCCCGATGTTTGTCCATAGCCGTTCATGACGGTTGACATGCCGCCCCCAACTTCAACAGAAAGCTCATCTCCCCCCATGCGGATACCGGTGATATCATCCACGATAATGAAACGCACGGTTCCGATTTCTCCGTGTCCGCTTGCTGCGATGCCGGTGGTTCGGGTAAAACCGGATTCCATTCGACCTTCGAAGTCATTGCGGTTCATGAACAGGATAGGAGAATTATATGCCAGCCATCCGCTGTGGCCATAGTCGATCTGCACGCTATTGGGTACAAATATGCTTGGATTGTATTCAAACGGGAAAGTGAACCCGTACATATTCAAGGCAGGTTTACTGGGCGTACCGAGGATCATTTTCAGTTCCACCAAATCGCCGGGGCCGGCAAAAATATCGCCGCTGAGGTTGATGGTGTATTCCGAAAGCGGCGTATGCGCCGTGGTAATGCCGTGGGTTCGTCCGAAAAAGTTGTGGATGGCAATCGTATCGAGGGCTGAGACGTATCCGTTTCCATCCGCATCCAGGTGTTTGAGGTCCACATTGAATTCGGCAAACGGGTTTTCCCAGTTGTCGCCGTATTTGCCATACCAAAGCATGGGGTTGTTGTCGAAGCGGGGCAATCCTGCTTCGCCCATAAACAAGCCGATGGGCAGCAGGTCGCTCATATCCACGACGCCGTCGAAGTTGGTGTCCCCGGCCCAGATGCAGTCGGCAAAGCACATCGGGCCATCGCCTTCACCGATATCGAGAATGTCGATTTCGATCTTTATGGTGCGCATGAATGAGCATCCCCCGTTGTTGCCGGATACGCAATACGCGATTTCAAATTCATCTTCACCTTGGGCCACATCATCATTGGGCACATAAAGCACCATGTTATATCCCTTGATCTGGCGACCGTAGATGACCGTATCCACCTCTCCCGGAAGCAGGACCACCTGGCCCAGGTCGGCTTGGTCTGTGACGACAAATTGGAAATTGGGAACAGGAACATTATTGCCGATGACCAAAGGAGTGACCTTGGGCGTGTTCATGTAGTAGGTGGCCGAAGCCGGTTCGAAGTTACTGACAAACACTCTTGCCGTGGCGGTCTCCAGGTTGGAAGCCCCGAACGGGCGCCGGGAGGAGTATCGGAAGTTGTCGGTGCCGCTGAAGCCTGCATCGGGGATGTATGTTACCATGCCGTTTGCCGGGCCGACGATCAGGGTGCCGTGATCTGGTTGTTTGACGATGTTGAACTGAATGGCAGCAGTGCCGAATGCGTCATTTTCCAGGACGTTGAATTCCACGGCTACGCCTGGGGTGGTGTAGGCTACGTCGTCTTTGGCAAATTGATTGAAATTAGTGTTGAGCACATTGATGCATGCCACGATCTGCCGGGCGCCATCAGAAAAGTAGATGTAATCTAAACCGGTAAAATTGTTGTTCGGCGTGTACTGGGGCAGGTCGCCGTCCGTGTCGCCGAAAGAGCCGTTGGCCGGCCCGGTAACGAGATCAAAAGCCGGCGGGATGAGGATGACCTGCGGCGTATTTTTGTGAGTAAAAACGCATACGGTATCCGATGCCGGTGGGTTGGCTCCTTTGACGTGGATGCTCACATTGCCGTTGGCGCAGTTGTTCTCGTCGTCGCAAACGATGTAATTGAGGAAAGCCACCCCTTCGAACCCGGGGGCCGGGGTGAATTGGATGTTCGGGCTTCCCGGAGTGAAAGTTGCGGAACCGTTATTGACGGAAGAAATGCTGTTGAGGACAAGCACGCCGCGGCTGCTGTAGTCGTTTGCTAATACGTTTACGGAAACGGAAGCGTCGCTTAAGGTGGCCGCATTGTCTTGCCTGGCCTTTACGATGGCCGGTACCACGGTAATGTAAAAATCCAGGTATTGGTAGCATTGCGAAATAATGGGGCATGTCCAGCGGTTGACGCGGATAAAGTCCTGACCCATAAAGCCATCATTGGGGGTGTAGGTCAGCCTGTAGGTGTTGAGTTCGCCCGTAGCAGTGAGTTGATGCACACCGTTTGCGGGAGCAATCAAAGTGCCGGGCGACATCGGCGAAGACACAAAGGTGTACTCCACCGGCGTATTTTCGAAGGTTTCGAGCAGTATGCTTGTCTGCCCTTGCACCCACAAGGGCACAGCTAGCATAAGTAGCTGGTAAAGAATCTTTTGTAAAGACACATTCATGGTTCGTGGATTTTCTTCATTGCTTGTTAAAGACGTTTTCTCAAGTATGCGCTAAATTTGGTGCAAGTTAGTAAAAAAAAATCCAAATGCGCAACACCAAATTGTACTCAATTTTAGAACATTTTGACAAATATGAGCAGAACCGGCTGCGCAAGTATTTGCAGTCTCCATACTTTAATAAGAACCAGACACTTATAGATCTGTTTGAGTTGTTGATTACAGACCTCAACTCCCCGAAAAACAAGCTGTTTGAAAAGGAAAACGTGTGGGCATTGTTGGGCCTGCCCCAGCCCTATGACGACGTTCGCTTCCGCAAATATTATTCAGACTTGCTGAAGCTGGCGGAGGGGTTTCTTTGCCAGCAAATTTACGACGCGGACTCCGTGCGGCAGGCCGCCGACCTCATCCAGGCCGTGGGTCGCAAAAAGATGGAAAAACTTTACAACAGCACCATGAAAACCGCCCGGCGGCTGTCGCTGGAGCAACCCCACCGGCATGCACAATTCCATCTCAAGCAGTATCTTATAGAGTTGAACTATTACCATATGATGGAATTTGAGACCAAGAGGGGAGAACGCACCAACCTGGAGGAGATCGCCAACAATTTAGATGCTTTTTACCTGGCAGAGAAACTGCGTATCTACGCTTCTGTGCTTACGCAGCAACACTTCGTTTCCCAGGAATACAAAGTGAAGCTCATCGACGAAATTGTTGATTACCTGAACAATCATCCCGATTACCAAAATACGCCTGCCGTGGCCGTTTACTTCCAGGTGTTTCTCACGGTGAGCGAACAGGACAAGTTTGAGCACTACTACAAACTTAAAGAGTTGCTCGACCAATTCGGCCTCGTTTTTCCCAAGGACGAAGCAGTTACCATATATTATTCTGCCATCAACTATTGCATCCGCCAGATCAATCACGGCAACCAGGACTTCTTGAATGAGCTTTTCTTTCTCTACAATCAGTTGGTCGACAAGGAGATCATATTTCTCAACGACGAGCTGTCTCCCTGGGACTTCAGGAATATCGTAGTTATCGCCCTCCGCCTGGGCCGCTATGACTGGGTGGAGAACTTCATCCTCAATTTCAATCACAAAATACCTGAAATATACAGGGATAATGCGGTGACGTTCAATTTGGCGCAGTTATATTTCTACCAAAAAAAATACGATAAAGTCATTGAACAACTGCGCAATGTGGAATACGAGGATGTATCATACAACCTAAACTCAAAAACGATGCTACTCACAACATACTATGAAACAGATGAATACGAACCATTGTATTCACTTTTTGACAGTTTCCGGACTTATATCAACCGGCAGAATAATATTCCAAAAGACAGAAAGGAAAACTACAAGAACCTGATTAAATTCACCAAAAAGCTCACCAAGATCATGCCCGGCGATAGCAACGCCATTCAAAAACTCAAAGAAGAAATTTCTGCAACCGGCAATGTAGCCAGCCTGAACTGGCTGCAGGAGAAAATCGAAGAATTGGACGATGGGAAATAAAAAAGCCCCCGGAATCATCCGGAGGCTCAGTGCCGAAGGCGGGGGTCGAACCCGCACTCCCTTGCGGGAACACGCCCCTGAAACGTGCGCGTCTGCCAGTTTCGCCACTTCGGCAGGGCAGAATACTCGTTCTACAACTTTAGAGCCGTCGTAGAACGGGTACTTGAAACATCGTACCGAAGGTGGGACTTCCCGACAATGTCGGGATAAACTTCTCCTCCCACCT
>CAZNYK010000126.1:0-11972 GCA_964577215.1 uncultured Saprospiraceae bacterium | reverse complement strand
ATTTTTTGGACTGTTTGACACCAAACTTTTTTTCAATCGGGATATTAAACTCCTCTTCTGCTATTTCTATCATCAACTCATACGCCTGCCGACGCAACCGCTCCGTCTCCAACTCCCGTTTTAATATCGCCAATTCAGCCTTCAATGACGCCAATTCTTCGCGCTCTGTCCTCTTTTTTGACATGGATGGATTTCTTCTGCCGCAAATTTATCTATCCACCGCGATAATGTCATACTTCCTCCTATCCGGTATTTCCGGCGGTAGTATTCAACGCTCTCCGATCCTGATAAAATCTCATGCACGACCTTCCGTTTGAAGTGATCCGAGTACTGTTTTACTTTTTTCATCTTTGTCCTGATTTTGGTTTACTTTTAGTGTAAACCTATTTTAGGACAAGTCTCACCTTCTCACCCTCTCCCAGTCTCCCCCTCTCACCCTCTCCCAGTCTCACCCTCTCACCTTCTCACCCTCTCACCTTCTCACCCTCTCCCAGTCTCCCCCTCTCACCCTCTCCACAAACCTCTCCGCCGTTTCCTCCACCGCTTCTCCTTTACTTAGCTCCCTGATAAAGGCGCTGCCAATGATAGCCCCGTCGGCATAGCGGCAGGCCGTGTCGAAGGTCTCCTTGTCGGAAATGCCGAAGCCGATGAGCCGTGGGCGACTG
Source organism: uncultured Saprospiraceae bacterium (assembly GCA_964577215.1). Taxonomy (GTDB): domain Bacteria; phylum Bacteroidota; class Bacteroidia; order Chitinophagales; family Saprospiraceae; genus UBA2329. Next base: position 11,307 of record CAZNYK010000126.1, on the reverse strand, counting down.
AGTTGCATGGCCCGGATTCGCTCGAAGTAGGCGATCTGTTCCGGGCTGATGCCGGCTTTGGCGCCCGTTACCGAAGCGCTCGACACCATGTAGATAAACCCCGTGCTGAGCCGCTCAATTTCCCGGATGCGGGCTTCCGGCGTTTGCGGGGTGATGAGAAAGCTGAACAGCAACCCCAGTTCCCGGGCCTTTGCCTCAAAATGCGCCTCGTACTCGTGCAGCGGGAGGTCGGGGATGATGAGGCCATCGATACCTGCTTGAGCGCAACGCTCCAAAAAACGTTGCTCGCCGTACTGCATCACCGGGTTGAGGTAGCCCATCCACACGACGGGGATTTGCGTTCGCCTGCGAACAGCTTCCACTTGCCGGAAGAGCACATCCATGGTCATACCATTGGCAATGGCGCGCTCGCCGCTTTCCTGAATGGTGGTACCGTCGGCTAATGGGTCGGAATAAGGCATGCCCAGCTCGATGATGTCCACTCCGGACCCGGCTAAGGCTGCGATGATTTTGCCGGTATCTTCCAGCCCCGGATAGCCGGCAGTGAAATAGACGTTGAGAAGGTTTTTTTTGCCGGAGGCGAAAAGATTGCTCAGTCGATTGGATTGCATCGCTTCATCACATTGTTATTCCGTCGAAAAGATCACTGCCTGCCAGGGCTGGAGGAGCAGGCTATCGTCTTTGGCGAGGTTCAATAAAGGATAGTTATTGATCAGCAGCTTTTTTGCCGTTTTCATTTCAGGCAGGATGATTTTCGTTTCCTTGCCGGAGAAGTTGAGGATCACCAGCATTGTTTTATCACCCAAGGTCCTGGTATAAGCGTAAAGCTCCGGATGTTCCGGCAAAAGCAACTTATAAGTCCCGTGCACCAGCGCCGGGTTGCTTTTCCTGAGTTGCGTCATTTGCCGGAAGTGATTGAGCACAGATTCCGGGTCTTTATCCTGCGCGGCTGCGTTGACCCCGGTGAAATTGGGATGGACCGGCAGCCAGGGCGTGCCTTTTGAAAAGCCGGCATTCGGAGCGTCGTTCCATTGCATGGGCGTTCGCCCGTTGTCGCGGGATTCGAAGCTCAGCCTTTTCATGAACAACTCCATGTCTTCTCCCTGTGCCAGCGCTTTTTTGTAGCTGTTGATGGCAACGATATCGCGAAACTGCTCTATGCGCGTAAATCCGATGTTGGTCATGCCCAGTTCGTCTCCATAATAGCAATAAGGCGTGCCGCGCATGCTGAGGATGAAGGTGTTGAGCAATTTGGCGGAGGCAGCCCGGTACTGCGGGCTGTCGTTGCCGAAGCGGCTTACCAAGCGCGCCTGGTCGTGGTTGGCAAGGAAGATGGAAAGCCAGCCCTTCTCGGCAAATGCGCTGTCCCAGCGGCTGAATATTTCTTTGAATTGCAGGAAGCTATATCCGTCGTATTTTGCCAGGTCCACGGCTTCAAATGCGTAGGCCATGTCCAATTCTTCCCGCTCGGCATCCACCAAGTTGTGCGCATCCTCGAAATTCCTGCCGGCGCCTTCGGCCACGCTCATGACTTTGTATGGCGCCAGTACTTCGCGGCGCATCTCTTTCAGGTATTCGTGAATATCGCCTTGCATGGCGTAGTAGTCTATGAAGTTTTTCTCGAAGCCTTCGGGGAAAGCGGGAAACGTGGTGTCTTTGGCCACAAACTGGAACGCGTCCAATCGGAATCCGTCCACGCCTTTTTCCGCCCAGAACTTCATGATGTCGTACACTTCCCGGCGCAGTTTGGGGTTTTCCCAGTTCAGGTCGGGTTGTTTGTAGGAAAAATAATGCAGGTAATAGGCATTGGTCAGGGAGTCGTAGCGCCAGGCATTGCCCGTCTCGTCGAAGAGGCTGTAGCGAAAATTGGGCGTACCTTTTTCGGCGGGATGCCAGTGATAATAGTTCCTATATGGATTGTCCCTGGAACTTCTCGACTGCTTGAACCACTCGTGTTCGTCGCTGCTGTGATTGACCACCACATCCATGATGAGCTTGATGCCCCGCTCGTGCATGCCCTTCAACATGCGTTCGAAGTCTTGCATAGTACCGAACTCCGGCATGATGTCGCGGTAATCGCTTACGTCATAGCCGTTGTCGGCGTTGGGGGAAGGGTAAACGGGGTTGAGCCAGACGGCATCCACGCCGAGACTCCTGATGTAATCCAATTCCTCGATAATGCCGTTCAGATCGCCTATGCCGTCGCCGTCGGTGTCCTTGAAACTGCGCGGATATATCTGGTAAATGATGGCATCTTTCCACCATGGCCCGGAGCCGGCGGCGGCGGTTTTACTCTTTGCGGTTGGTTGGCTGCATGCGCTCATGGTAATGGCTGTCAGAAGGCAAAAAACGAACTTGATACCCGGCGAAAGATGGTTAGCGAAAAAATGAAAACCATTTTTCATCGGTATAACTGATAGCCGGTGTTTTGCAAAAATAAAAATTCGCAAACCACTGGCTATCGAGTAGTAAAAGCGGAGGCTGCTATTAATCATTATAGGTGGATTTTCTTACCCCAAAACGTTGGCCGCACGCAAAACAACCCTGATGAACAACTGGCCGGGATAAATATACAGATTAATATTTCTCCATCCGCTCCATATACGTCCCCAGGTCTTTATCACCCCTGCCGGAGAGATTGACCACTACCGTTTGTCCGGGTGCGATGTCCGCCCTGTCCAATGCCGCAAAGGCGTGCGCCGTTTCCAGGGCGGGGATGATGCCCTCGATGCGGGAGAGGAAAAACGCAGCATCCAAAGCCTCGTCATCGGTGATGGGAACTGCCTGCGCGCGGCCCGAGGCGATGAGGTGCGCGTGCAGCGGGCCTATACCGGGATAATCCAGTCCGGCGCTGATGGAATACGGCTCCGTGATCTGCCCGTCGGGTGTTTGCATGAGCAGGGTGCGGCTGCCGTGGATGATGCCCCTGGAGCCCAGTACGCTGGTGGCGGCGCTGTGTCCGCTGTCAATGCCTTTGCCGGCGGCTTCCACGGCTATGAGCCGGACGCGCGCGTCATTCAGGTAGTGGTAAAACGCGCCGGCTGCGTTGCTGCCGCCACCCACGCAGGCAAATACGGCATCCGGGTAGCTCCGGCCGGTCTGTTCTTCCAACTGGCTTTGTATTTCTTCACTGATGACCGACTGGAAGCGGGCTACCATATCGGGAAAGGGATGCGGCCCCACCACGGAACCGATAATATAATGCGTGTCTTCCGGGTTGTTGATCCAGTCTCGTATGGCTTCGTTGGTAGCATCCTTCAGGGTGCGGCTGCCGCTGACGGCCGGGCGCACCTCGGCGCCGAGCATCCGCATGCGGGCCACGTTGGGAGCTTGCCGGGCCATATCCACTTCGCCCATATACACTACGCAAGGCATGCCCATGAGCGCGCATACGGTGGCGGTAGCTACGCCGTGCTGGCCGGCGCCGGTTTCGGCAATGATGCGGGTTTTGCCCAAACGTTTGGCCACGAGTATCTGACCGATGGTGTTGTTCACCTTGTGCGCGCCGGTATGCAGCAGGTCTTCGCGTTTGAGGAAAATGGTAAAGCCATAGTGCTCCGACAACCTTCGGGCTAAGTAAAGCGGCGTGGGCCGGCCGGCGTAATCGCGAAGCAAGTCGCGGAACTCCCGTTGGAACCCCGGCTCGTAAATGATGTCCAAATAGCGGGTGCGCAATTCTTCCACGTTGGCGTGCAACATTTCCGGCACGAAAGCGCCGCCGAACTCGCCGTAGTATCCTTTTTCGTCAATGGCAATCATGTCTTTAGCATATTGATGAACCGGGCAATTTGCGCTGCATCTTTGATGCCCGGTTCGGTTTCAAAACGGCTGTTGATATCCACACCGGCTAAAAGCGGGTGCTTCAGGGCGCGCAGCGTCTCCGCGTCACCTTCCGAAATCCCGCCGCTAAGGAAGAAGGGCAGAGGCCCTTGGTATTTCCTGAGCAGGTTCCAGTCGAATGAGGCGCCCGTTCCCCCGTACTGTGTTCCGCGCGCGTCAAACAACGCAAAGCGGCACCAGGCGGCGTAGGGTGCAACAGCGTCGAAGTCAAAGTGTTCATCCACCCGGAAAGCTTTGATCAAGGTAGCGGTGCGCATGGAACTGAGGCTGCGGAAGGCATCCAGTTCCCGGCAGTAATCCGGGCTTTCGTCGCCGTGCAACTGCACGAAGTCCAAGTGGTAGTCGTGTACGGCATTGAGGACTTCCTCTATTTCGGCATTGACAAAAACGCCGACGAGGGAGATGCCGCTCATCTGCGCTTTTTGTTGCTCTATCCACTTAGCCAAAGCTTCCGAAGCGGCATACCGGGGCGACTGCGGGTAAAAGATAAGGCCGAGGAAATCCACCGGTAATTGCGCGATGGCGGCTATGTTATCGGGGCGGCGCAGGCCGCATACTTTGATCTTCATGTAAGTGAAGTGTTTTCGTCGGGTAAAAATGCCGGTCTTAAAGGTGCGGGGGCTGAGAAAGACTTGCAACTCGAAGCTCAAGCCCGAAGCTATCGAGTTCCCTCAGGCAATAGCTCCTCTGAGTAAGTCTTCCAGGTTGTTTACTTTTTCGATAAATGCGCGACAGGCCTCGCCGGGGTCCGCTTGCCGCATGAAGTGTTCGCCGATGAGGAACCCGTTGAAGCCCGCGTATTTAAGGTCCACTACGGCTTGCGGGTCGTTCAGCCCGCTTTCCGACACCTTAGGCATGTCTTTGGGCAGCAGCCCGGCCATTTCCAGGGAAGTGGCGATACTCACGCTGAAGTCCCGCAAATTGCGATTGTTAATGCCCGCGATATCAATATATTCGTTCAAGTGGTCGAGTTCGGCAGGTTCATGCAATTCCAGCAGCACCTCCATGCCGAGCGATTGGGCGAAGGATGCCAGTTGGCGGGTTTGCCCGGGATCGAGGCAGGCGGCAATGAGCAGCACGGCATCCGCACCTATGGCGCGGGCTTCTACGATCTGGTACTCGTCAATCACAAAGTCTTTGCGCAGGATGGGGCATGTATTTTCGTGCCGCGCCCCGGAAAGATCCCCGTTGCTGCCTCCGAAGAATACAGTGTCGGTAAGAACAGATAAAGCGGAAGCGCCTGCCTTTGCGTAACCGGTGGTCACGGTTTCGACGGAGGCCGTCCCCCGGATGTCGCCGGCAGAAGGCGAACGGCGCTTGAATTCCGCTATGATGCCCGATTCTCCGGCCCGCAGAAGGCGCTCGCGCAGGGAGGCCGCCGGCCTTTGGAAGTAAACGCTTTGGTCCAGGATGCGTTCCGGGAACTGCTCTTTGCGCTGCGCCACTTCCAGGTGCTTGTGCGCTATGATCTTGTCGAGGATGTTCATTGCTCTTTCCATCAGGGTGATCCCGGAATCGCGCTCCGGAGCGGCAAAAATGAGACAAAAATCTGAATAAAGACCTGAAATAGTCCCGGTATGCAAACTGCCTCCTGCAAACTGCCTGCTCCACGCCGCAGGCCTGGCCACTGCTTTTTTTTTCTCAAAATTGTATATTTAAACCAAATCCTTACTTTTGTCATGGATTGTCCCTTTTTCATGTAAACTAAATATCAATTCGCGTGGATTTCGACAAAAATCAAAGGCCTGACAGTGTGTATTCGTTGAAGATGAAGGCAGGTAAGAGGAGGACTTACTTCTTTGATGTTCGCAAGACCAAAGGGGACGACTACTACCTGACACTGACCGAGAGCACCAAAAAAAACAACGGCGAAGGTTATGAGCGGCACAAGATATTCCTCTATAAGGAGGACTTCAACCGCTTCCTGGCTCACTTCCAGGAGGCGATCGACTATATAAAAACCGACCTCATGCCGAACTATGACTACGACGAGTTCAACCGCTATTATGAGGAGGAAGACGAATTCAGGGCTGAAGGCCGGCAAGGCGATGCTCCGCCCCGCGCCCCCAGGCCGGAACAAAATTCACCAGAGCCGCCGAAAACTTCGGACGACCCTGATGAGCATGATATGAGTTGGTAAAATTACCGGCTGTAGCTTTTTCTGACCGGTTTCTTTGCAAACCTGTACGACAGTCCCGCATTCAGTATGGAAACGCCGAATCCCAGCTCGGCCCAGGCGCCTATATGCCGCGTTGCGGCAAACCGGGCGCCGAGAAATCCCGTGGCGCTGAATCCGCTCTTGTACGTCTTGTCTGTGTCGGCATCCCGATCCGCTGATTTAACAAGGGGAGAAATGCTGATCTCAGAAAGCGAGTAAAACGCGTTGGCGCCCGCGTATAAATCCCAGCGGGCAAACCGGAATGGGTCGGTGTGCACTGAAGTCCGCAGACCTGCAAAGTGGAAGCGGTTCACGATTGATTCCGGATCGCCGGTGATTCGATTCACCCGCTGCAAGCTCGAAGCGGAAAAGCCGCCCGTCATGCCGATGCTCCAGTTTCCGGGCATGCGGTAAGTCACATAACCGCTGAGGGGAGGGCCGAGATTGCTGCTGCGGTCTTTGGCAAATGTGGGCAGCACTCCTGTGCCCATGCCTGTTTCAAATTTGAATTTGGCCTCATTGGGCGCCTGGGCGAATAGGATGCCGGTGGTCAGCATCATGGCAACAACTGTACAAAAAGGTCTCGTTTTCATAATAAAGGGTTTTTGTTAAAAAAAAGGTTGTTTGTGCTTAATACCTGTACGATAAGCGTTGACAGCGCTGCGGCTGCAACAATTCGCATGCGGCTGCCGGAAATCGGGCCGGCAAACCGCGGTCGGGATTTTCAGGAAATTATTGGATAATTCCCGGGGCTGATGATCTGTGCGTGCTGAGTAGGGTCGGTTGCAAAGGTGTCGTTTTCATAGGCATGGTCTTTCAGGGTGGATAATCAGGTAGATTTTAATTACAAAGACGCACAAAGATGCCTCCGCGTTAACGAAAAACCGGATTTTAACATATTATTTAAACATTAACTCTTCCGACAGAATAAAAAGAGCCATTTTTCTTAAACAACGAGGTTTATCATTCTTCCGGGCACCACGATCACCTTGCGCACGGGTTTGCCCTCTATCCATTTTTGCACGGATTCCAATGCGAGAACAGCCTTCTCCAGTTCTGCCGGCGGCGCGGAAGCCGGAAACTTTTCCGTAACGCGCAATTTGCCGTTCACGCTGATCGGGTAGGTGATCTCGTCCTCCACTAACCAGGCAGCCTCATGCACAGGATAGACGGCATGGTGGACGCTGCCTTCACAGCCGAGGTAGTGCCAGAGTTCTTCTGCGGTAAATGGGGCAAACGGGGCCAGAAGCCGCACCATTTGCTCCAGGACAGAGCGGTTTTTACATTCCAAACGTTTCAGCTCGTTCACCGCTACCATAAATGCGCTCACACAAGTGTTGAACGAGAAGCGTTCGATGTCTTCGGTAACCTTTTTGATGGCGGTGTGCAACGCCTTCATCTCCTCTTTGGAAGGGGTGGCGTTGCTGAGCGAAACAGCCCCTTGCTCGCTGAAAAACAGCGACCAGAACCTTCGCAGGAATTTGCTCACCCCGTCGATTCCTTTGGTATTCCATGGCTTGCCGTCTTCGATAGGCCCGAGAAACATTTCGTACATGCGGAAACAATCAGCGCCATAGCGCCCCACCACATCGTCGGGATTGATGACGTTGTATTTGGATTTCGACATTTTGCCCACCTCCGAAACGGTGAGCAGATGGCTGTTGTCGGCTCCGTTCTTTGGCGTGAATACACCTTTATGGTAAATACCGTTGCTGCATTCGAAGATGGCTTCGGCGTATTCCGGCCGCCAGTCCAGGAAACGGCGGATGCTTTCCAGGTTCACAAAGGAGCCGGGCTGGCCGTAGTCTTGCACAAAGTCGATATGGATGGGAATCCTGGCAAATTCCTTCCCGGCCTTTTCTTCCTCTGAGGCGATGCCTGCACACACAAAACGGCTGAATCCGTTCTCTTTTTCCTTTTGCAGCATCAAGTACTCGATCACCCCTTGTATCATACCCTGGTTGATGAGCTTCCTGGCGTATTCCCTCTTTGGTACAAGGCCGAGGTCGTAGAGGAAGTGGTTCCAGAACCTGCTGTACAGCAAGTGCCCAACAGCGTGCTCCGAACCGCCCACGTACAAGTCCACATCCTGCCAGTACTCCACGGCCTCCTTGGATGCAAATGCCTTTTCGTTGTGCGGATCCATATAGCGATACCAGTACCAGGATGAACCCGCCCAGCCGGGCATGGTATTCCACTCATAGTCGTACTGATCCTTGTATCTCCAGTTTTCGGCCCTGCCCAGCGGCGGTTCGCCGGTGTCGGTGGGCAGGTATTTGTCTATGGCCGGCAGAATGAGCGGCAACTCCGATTCATCCAAGGGGCATGGCACCCCTTCCTTCCAGAACACCGGCACGGGTTCTCCCCAGTATCGCTGCCTGCTGAAGATGGCGTTGCGCATCCTGTACTGAATTTTGCTTTTGCCTATATTGTTCTCTTCAAGCCATGCGATCAGCTTAGGCATTGCTTCGTCGTAAGTCAGGCCGTTAATAAATCCCGAATTGATGTACCGGCCCTCTTTGGTATCGTCGGCGGCTTCATCCATATTCTTTTGAGCATCCAGTATGGGGACGATGGACAATTCGAAGTGCCGGGCGAAGTTCCAGTCGCGCTGATCACCCGAAGGAACGGCCATTACGGCCCCGGTGCCGTAGCCGGCCAGCACGTAGTCGGCAATGTAAACCGGCACTTGCATGCCGTTGAACGGATTGATGCAGTAGCTCCCTGTGAAAGCGCCCGTCACACGCTTGACTTCTGCCATGCGCTCCACTTCTGTGCGGGAAGCCGTCCATTTGATATAGGCGTCAATTTCCTGCTGTTGTGCCGGGGTAGTGATCTGAGGTACCAGTTCGTGCTCCGGCGCCAACACCATGAAGGTTACCCCGAAAATGGTATCTATACGAGTCGTGAATACCTCAATATTAACGGTGTTGTCCTGCGCAAGGGGAAATTTAAGGGATGCCCCCTGCGAGCGTCCTATCCAGTTGCGTTGCTGGTCTTTAAGACTTTCCGGCCAGTCTATTTCTTCCAAGCCGTAGAGGAGCCGGTCGGCATAAGCCGTGATGCGCATACTCCATTGTTTCATGCGCTTGCGTTCCACCGGGTGGCCGCCGCGCTCGCTCACGCCGTCTTTTACCTCGTCGTTGGAAAGCACGGCACGCAGGGCGGGGCACCAGTTCACAAAGCTCTCTTCCGGGAAGGTCAGCCGGTATTTCAGCAGGAAATTCGCTTTTCCTGCATCGCTCATGTCCCTCCATTCCCGGGCAGTGACAACAGGGGTGTCATCGTCGCAGGCGGCATTGACGCCTGCATTGCCTTCGGCGGCCAACCGGGCTTCCAGTGCGGCAATAGGCATTGCCTTACCTGCGTCTTTGTCGTAGTAATGGTGGAAAAGTTGAAGAAAAATCCACTGCGTCCATTTGTAGTATTCCGGTTCGCAGGTACTGATCTCCCTGCTCCAGTCGAAGCTGAAGCCCAGATTGCTCAATTGCCGGCGGTATCGAATAATGTTTTCTGCGGTAGAGACGGCGGGGTGGATCCCGGTTTCAATGGCGTATTGCTCCGCAGGCAGGCCGAACGAATCGAAGCCCATGGGATGCAATACATTGAAACCCTTCATGCGCTTGAAACGGGCGAATATATCTGATGCGATATAACCTAGGGGATGGCCTACGTGAAGTCCGGCGCCGGAGGGATAAGGGAACATGTCCAAAACATAATACTTGGGGCGCGGGCCGCCGGTTTCAACTTTGTACACCTGCCGCTCGTCCCAGTGCTGTTTCCACTTTCTTTCAATGTCCCGAGGGGAATATTCCATATCAGTTGATTTGTTGCTTATCGGCATAATGCAGAAGATAACTGTAAAAGTTTCTTTTGCGCTGCCAGGGCGCGAAATTAAAAAAAGTTCTATTTTTGCCGGGCTTTTTGAAAGCGGGCATAGAGAACGCTTTTATTTTTAATGTTCAATCTAAATTTAACTTCATGGCTACCAGGAAGAAAAGTCCGAAAAAGGCAGATGAGACCTTAGTGGATATTGTGGAAGTAAAGGAACAGGCGGAAGATTTTTTCGAGCGGTATCGCTATTTCATTCTCGGTGGAGTTGGAGCCCTGGTACTTATTCTCGGCGGTTATTTTGCCTACACCAATTTTTATCTGGCGCCCCGGCAGGTGGAGGCGGTGGAGCAAATGCAACAGGCGCAAATGCAATTCGAACGGGACTCCTTCGTGCTGGCACTGACCAATCCGGGCGGAGGTTTTCAAGGCTTTTTAGACATTATTGAAAACTACAAGGGTACCAAAGCCTCCAATCTGGCGCATTATTACGCCGGCGTTTCCTACCTCAACCTCGGTCAGTACGATGCCGCTATTGATTACCTGGAGGACTTCAATCCTTCCGGGCAAGTACTGCCGATCATGAAGTTTGGCGCGCTGGGTGACGCGCACTCTGAGAAAGAAGAGTTCGACAAAGCCATGAGCTTTTATAAAAAAGCGGCTTCGGCCAATGCAAACGAAGCGATCACGCCATATTATCTTAAAAAGATAGGCCTGCTGCACGAGCGCAACGCAAATTGGGCAGAAGCCGAAAAGGTGTACAGGCAGATCAAAGATAAATACCCGGACTCTCCCGACGGCCGCGACATAGAGAAGTACATCATTCGCGTGCAGGCCAAGGGATAGGCATCGCATGGACAAGCCTGAAAAATCTTCTACCATTCTTATCCGGGTGGCCTTGGATGAGGAAAATTATCCCTCCGCGATCGAATGGCAATCCGGGGACAATCCCGACGGAGGACAGCAATGCAAGGCGATGCTGCTTTCCCTGTTTGACAAGGAAAACCGCGAAACTGTCAAAATAGACCTCTGGACCAGCGAAATGCAGGTCATGGAAATGGACAGGTTCTTCTTTCAGACACTCCGGGGCTTAGCCGACACTTACCACAAAGCTACCCGGAACGCCAGGCTTGCCTCTGCTATGCAGCAGTTTGTGCAGTATTTCGGAGAAGAGACGGAGATCATTCCCCGGGAAAAGTGAAAAAAAAATCAAAAAAGACTTGCGGGGGAAAAAAGTGTTCTTACCTTTGCGTCCGCTTTTGAAAAGAGGGCAAGATACGGCAAAAGCGCCGCGTCTTTTTTAGATAAAGTCCGGCGTTATTCACACAGGTGTGTGGAATGTTTTGTGGAAAAAAAATGACGTCGAAATTTGCACCGGATTTGTTTTGTGTCGTATCTTTGCATTCCTTTCTGAAAATAAGAACGCCACACGATTGACAACAAGGAGCGATCCTGAAGATACCGGATCATTTAACGTG
>CAZNYK010000125.1:0-12214 GCA_964577215.1 uncultured Saprospiraceae bacterium | reverse complement strand
TCCAGGCGCTTTTTCGTCGAAAATACCTTGACATAAGCTACCTTTGAGGGCGTACTTTGGAGCAAACAAGTGCCTATGCCGCCTGATCTGAAGCCTGATGCCGAAGCCAGATACTGCCCGAACTGCCATTACCCGATGCGCAGCGGCGCCGTCTTTTGCAGCGAATGCGGCCAAAAATACACCACCGGGCGGGTGACGCTCTGGCAATTGTTCCGCGCTTTTCTCGGCTCTTTGTTCGAAATAGACTCCCGCATTTTTCGCACGCTTCGCGACATCTTCGTGCCGGGCAAACTCACGGAAGAGTACTTCAAAGGCCGGCACCGCCGCTACGTGCATCCCACCCGCGTGTTCCTGTTTACGGCCTTGCTGCACTTTGCCGTTTTGGGCTTTCTGCTCTCCGATCTGAAAGAAATGATCACCGGCACGATGGAAGAACGCAAGCGGGAAGCGCATTACGGCAGCTTCCTGCTGGAGATGGACAGCCTGCAGGAACAGGTGCTGTTGCAGTACCCAGGCGCCAAAGACGTGGAACGCGCATTGGACTCCCTGCGGGCACGCATGGGTAACGCCGACCGCGACTCTGTAGGTATTATTCACTACATGCCCCAAAACCAATCATTTGAGACCAAGAAAATAGCCGCATCTGAAGTATATGACATGCGCGCGGAGCCTTTGTTGGACAAATACGGCATCGAAGGTCTCGTACCCCGTTTCGTGGCAGGCCAGAACCTGCGCATCTATACCGAAGGCAATAACTTTTTCGCATTTATGCTCGGCAACCTGATATGGCTCGTAGCGCTCATGATGCCGAGCCTGGGGCTGCTGCTCAAACTCTTGTACATTCGCCGGAACCGGTATTTCGTGGAGCACCTGATCTTTTCCTTCCACTATCATGCTTTCGCTTTCCTCATATTCACCGTGGTGCTTCTGCTGAATATCCGCGGCATACAATTGGATGCGACCGGTACGGCAGTAGATGCAAATGTGGACAAGGGAATCATCGAGGGGTTCATAATTGTGATGATCTACCTGTTTTTCGCCATGCGAAGGGTGTATGCGCAGGGCTACATCAAAACCTTCCTCAAATTCTGCATCGTCAATTTCTCTTATTTGTTCATCTTCACGGTATCTTTGGTGTTGACTTTGGCAGTGGGGGCGTTGTTATTTTAAACGGTGTACGGTAAACGGTACACGACCCTGCGCACACACCGTAAACCGCACCGCGTATGCCGACAAAAGTAACATGACCAAAACAACCGACACATACGAAACCGTCATAGGCCTGGAAGTGCACGTGCAACTCAGCACCCAAAGCAAGGCTTTCTGCGCCGACGATGCCGCCTTCGGCGGCGAGCCGAACACCCGCGTCAGTGCCGTTTCGCTCGGGCATCCCGGCACCCTGCCCCTGCTCAACCGGGAGCAGGTAGCATACGCCGTCCGCCTGGGGCTGGCGATGGGCAGCCGCATCAATCAACTCAACACCTTTGACAGGAAAAACTACTTCTACGCCGACCTGCCCAAGGGCTATCAGATCACGCAAGACAGGCTGCCCATTTGCACAGGCGGCGCTTTGGACATTTGGGTGAATAACGAACCCAAATCCGTGCGCATACATCACATTCACATGGAAGAAGACGCCGGCAAGTCCATGCACGACCAACTGCCCGACGCCTCTCTCATCGATCTCAACCGCGCCGGCGTGCCCCTGCTGGAGGTCGTCACCGAACCCGACCTGCGCTCCCCCGACGAAGTGGACGCCTTCATGAGCGCCATGCGCCGCCTGGTTCGTTACCTGGAAATCAGCGACGGCAATATGGAACAAGGCTCCATGCGCTGCGACGTCAACGTGTCGGTGCGCCGAAAGGGAGCCCCGGCATTCGGCACGCGCTGCGAGATCAAAAATCTCAACTCCATGCGTTTCGCCCGCAGGGCCATAGAGTATGAGGCGCAGCGCCAGGTCGCGCTCATCGAATCCGGGGGCCGGGTAATACAACAAACCCTCAATTTCGACCCGGACACCGGCACCACCGCCCCCCTGCGCAGCAAAGAGGACGCCCACGACTACCGCTACTTCCCCGAACCCGATCTGCCGCCGGTAGTGCTCGACGAAAGCTACATCGCGTCCATTCAAGCGCAATTGCCGCCCCTGCCGGCAGCGCTGTACCGGCGCTTCCGCAGCGATTACGGCCTGAGCGATTACGATACGGCCCTGCTCACGGAGGAAAAACCGGTGGCCTTGTACTTCATGGAACTGTGCCGGCATACGCCGCAGGTCAAAGCGGTCGCCAACCTCGTCATCAACAAGATATTGCCCTGGCGCGATGAAGCCAAACTGCCCGTGGAGCAATTTCCCGTCGCTCCGGCCGGGCTGGCCGAAATGATTGAAATGATAGCTTCGGGCCAATTGAGCAACACGGCGGCCTACCAGCGCCTGCTGCCCGCCATAATGGAAACGCCGGAGCGCAGCCCCGGAGAACTGGCCCGGAGTCTCAACCTGCTGCAAAGCGGCGACGCCGGCTTCCTCACCCGGATCGTGGACGAAGTCCTCGCCGCCCATCCCGACAAGGTGGCTCAATATCGCAAAGGCAAAAAAGGCTTGCTGGGCTTCTTTATGGGCGAGATCATGCGCCTGTCGAAAGGCAAGGCCGATCCCAAAGCCGTCACGCCTTTGCTCACACAAAAACTCGATGCCGTATGATGTTTGACAACCAGGAAGACGAACTCAAACGCTATTACTCCATCGGCGAAGTGGCGGAGCGCTTCGGGGTTTCCCGCTCCCTCATCCGCTTTTGGGAATCGGAATTCGACAACATTCGCCCGCAGAAAAACGCCAAGGGCGAACGCCGCTATACCAAGGCCACCCTCGAACAGATCCGGATGGTATATGAATTGGTCAAAGAGCGCGGATTCACTATACAGGGCGCCCGGCAGGAAATCAAGGAACGCCGCGAATACCACCGCCAACGGGACGAAGTCATCGCCCGGCTGAAGGAGATCAGGGGGTTTTTAGAAGGGCTGAAAGGTTAATGGGGTATAACGCGTAAGACCGTTATACCCATAGTACCCGGTTCCTGCCAACTGCTCAAAGCCCCGCACTGATGAGGAACGTAGCCGCGAAAGCCACGATGGCGTAGAGTTCAGGAAACACAGCCAGGATCATAGTTCGGGCAAACACGTTGTATCCCGCGCCGATGCCGGCAATGCCGTTGGCGCACACCTTGCCCTGTTGTATGGCAGAGATCAGGCCTACAAGGCCTAAGGCGAAGCCCGCGGCAAAAATTGCCATCCCCTGCAGCAGGGTCATTTCCGGGCCGATGACACCCGAACTATTGATGATGAAAAACCCCCCGAAGCCATACAAGCCCTGCGTGCCCGGCAAGGCGCTCAGGATCATGTAGCTGCCGAAGGCGCCTTCATTCTTTTTGAGTGCTCCGATCGTAGCATTGCCGCCGATAGACACGCCAAGGGCGCTGCCCACACCGGCAAGTCCCAACATCAGACCCAATCCCACATAAGCCAAAATGATTGCTGTTCCCATATTGCATTAAGCGTTTTGAATGTTTTTGTCTTGTTGTTTTTTCCTGGATGCAAAAGGCTCATACGCTTTTCCGCCGCCCTCAAATCCTGCATTTTTATAGAACTCCACAAATGTAAGACGCATAGGGTGTACGAAAGAGCCGAGCGATGAAATAAGCAAGTTGGCGCCGTGCCCCACTATCAGGAACAGCACGAACAATACCGGCCCCAATACCGGCATGAAGCCCTTGATCTGCAATGCGATGTCGTTGATCACAAAGCCGAGTATGGCGCTGGAGATGCCGAGGGCAAACAAACGGACATAGCTGAGCAGGTCTCCAAAAAAGCCGGTTATGCCGTACAAGTCCCAAAGGCCCTTGCCCACTCTGCTGAGAATATGCCCTTTGGGCATGCTGAAAAAGACGATGAGCGCCACGCCTGTCCATGCCGACCACGTAGAAAACGGAGCGGCGAGTTTCAACATGCCGATATCCAGAAGGCTAAGCAAGAGGATGATCCAGCCTACCGGCGGCAATCCGTAGGGGAGGCTGTACTGCCGCGCGCGGTTGATGGCCTGCAAGGCCAGCCCGAAAATCGTTTGCACCAAGCCCAGGGCCAGCGCGAGGTTGAATGCCTGCTTGCTGTCTATCATGATGGAGCGCGCATTGCCCAGCCAGGCGTAGTCTGCTTCCAGCAAATTGATCCCAAACACGGTTCCTGTGAGTACTCCGAAAAGAATGGTAGCCGCCCCCAGGAAGTGAGCCAGGGTGAGAATGGGCTTGAGATCTTCCTTCGCCCTTGATCTGTAAAGCAAGGTGCCGATAAGAATGACGAGACCGTAGCCGGCATCGCCGAGGCAAAAGCCGAAAAACAGCATAAAGAAAGGCGCAAAGAAGGGCGTAAGGTCCAATTCGCCGTAGGAGGGCAGAGCGAAGAGCTTGCTGATCGGCTCGAAAAACTTGGCGAAGCGGCCGTTTTTGAGCAATACCGGCGGTTCGTCTTCCGGCGTGGGATTCTCTGCCCAGTAAATGTGCGGGCGCGATTCGAGGGCTGCTTTAAAATCGTCCTCTGCCGGGCGGGGTACGAAACCCTCCAGCACCATTACGGCTCCGTCGGCAGCACCGGCGGTGTGCTTGAGAGCGTTCTCCTTGTCGGCGAACTCCTGCAGCTCTGCCTGCACGTCTTCCAAGGCATGCTGGTTGACGGCAAAATGATCCAGCGTATCCTCCAAGCCGGCAATATGTGCATTTACTTCTGCAATGGAAACGCGCAAACTCGCCGGATCGTGCGGGGGCGCGGGCAGTTGCTCGGCGTCAATGTCGGGCCGTTCGCCGGGCCGGTGCAACATGACAAACCAGGTATCCGGCGGCAATTCATTGATGATGAAGAGGTAGTTTTCTGCCTCCCATTTTTTATCGAACTTGCGGACCGGGCAGGTGAAAAAACTGCATTCCCAGCCGGCTTCCGCCAGGCGATTGATATGCTCCAAATCAAACTCGCCCCAAGGGGCCATGCCGTGCAACTCTTTATTGAGAATGGAAAGTTGCTGTCTCGTACTTTCCAGTTCTTCCTGCGTAGCCCATATCCGGCGCGCGATTTCCGGCCCGGAATGAGGCAATGCTTTGCCTTCCGCGCCTTGGCCGTCCTTTTTGCGGGCGTTGATCAGCTTGAGCGCCGATTCTACGTCTTTAAGCGTCCGTTCTTGCTCGCTGAGTTCCTCCTGCGGGGGCAGGTCTTTTTTTTGCCGTATATGCAATACGCCCAAGGCCCTCAGCTCTTCGAGGAAGGCTTCGTAGTCCGCAGGATGGACCAAAAAAGCGTATTTGCGCATGGGTACTACCATGGGAATTCTTTTTGGCATAGAGCATAGAGCATAGAGCATAGGGCGCCACCGCCGGCCACCGAGTAATTGTAGGAAGACCTCTCTGCTCTCTGCTCCATGCCCTTTGCCCTATGCACTCTGCTGTTCTGCATTCTCCTGCCGTTTTTTCACGATTTTCTGCGCCGACTTGGAGAGGTTCTCTTCATCTTCCAGGAAGCGCTTTATTTTCAATACGGCTTCTTCATAGCCGGGTATTTGCACCTTTTCATACAGGTTTACCTTTTGGGTGGTTTTTTTGCGGGCGCGGTCCAGCAATGCCATTGCCCTCAGGAGCACCTGTTTTTCGATGCCGATGCGGGCCAGTTCCTTGAGGGCGGTTACGCCGTCGGCAAACCAGTGCGGATTGCTGAAAAGGCTGTACGGCTCAATGTGGAACACGATGTCCTGCAACACGGGTATCAGCACGCCTGCGATTTTCTTTTTCCCCAGCACCACATCTTCTACCTGCACAATACGCGGATCAAACTCCTCCCAAAGGCGCAGTACCTGTTTGTATTCAGCCATGCGCCGGGCGAGCCTTTCTTCGTGTTCGTCGGCTTCCTTTTTCAATTTTTTCACCTCCATGCGCAGCGCCGATTCCTTGTTTTTCAGCGTAGGCAACGCATTCACCCTGATCCGGAGTTGCCGGTTCATATCCTGCAGGGAGGTTTTGTTGTATTGAAATTTTATAGCCATTTTTTCAGCAGAGGGCAGAGGGCATAGAGCATAGAGGCTCGCAATTCCCTTCCCGTTTATTTTTCAGCATACTTGTTCCTTTCAAGCGAAATCAGCAAATCAGCAAATCAGCAAATCAGCAAATCAACTCTTCCAGTACTCGTCCACAAATTCCTTCTTAATACCCACTTCTGCTTGAGAAAAATATTTGGTAAACAAATCCCAGGCGGTGGTAAGCATTTCGGTTGTATCAATATTCACGTCAATTGCGAGCAACTGGTCAGAATATTCCTTAGCAAATTTCAAGGTGCGTTCGTCGTAGTCGGTCAGGTCAAAACCGTTTTCCAGTTTGGTGCGGGCATTGGCGGCATCTGCGTAAAGGCGGATGGCGGCGTTCATCACCTGCGGGTGGTCGGCGCGGGTTTTTTTGCCGATGACCAACTGCTTGAGGCGCGAGAGGCTGCGGAAGGGGTCCACGATGACCTTGCCGATCTCCGTATCCCGGCGCAGGAAGAGCTGCCCTTCGGTGATGTAGCCGGTGTTGTCCGGAACGGCGTGGGTAATGTCGCCGCTCGACAGGGTCGTCACGGCAATGATGGTGATGGAGCCGCCGGCTTCAAATTGCACTGCCTTTTCGTAAAGCTTCGCCAGGTCGCTGTACAAGGAGCCGGGCATGCTGTCTTTGGAAGGTATCTGGTCCATCCTGTTGGACACAATGCTGAGTGCGTCGGCATAGAGGGTCATATCCGTAAGGAGGACCAGCACCTTCTCATTCTTATCAATAGCGAAGTATTCGGCAGCCGTCAGGGCCATATCGGGTACGAGCAGGCGCTCCACCGGCGGGTTTTCGGTGGTATTCACAAAACTGACGATGCGGTGCAGGGCGCCGGCGTTCTCGAACACCTGCTTGTAAAAGAGGTAGTCGTCATTGCTAAGGCCCATGCCGCCGAGGATGATCTTATCCGCTTCGGCGCGCAGGGCCACCATGGCCATTACCTGGTTGTAGGGTTGATCCGGGTCGGCGAAGAAGGGGATTTTCTGGCCGGTCACCAGGGAGTTGTTCAGGTCAATACCGGCTATCCCGGTAGTGATGAGTTCGGAGGGTTGTTCGCGCCGCACGGGGTTTACTGAAGGGCCGCCGATCTCTCGCTCCTCTCCCTGCACTTCGGGGCCGCCGTCGATGGGCCTGCCGAAAGCGTCGAAGAAACGGCCGGCAAGTTCTTCGCTCACCTTGAGCACCGGGGGCTTGCCGAAGAAGACCACTTCCGCGTTGGTGGGAATGCCTTCCGTGCCGGAAAAGACCTGGAGGGTGACCTCGTCGCCCATGATCTTCACCACCTGCGCCAGTCGGCCGTGCACCATGGCCAGTTCTTCGTTGCCCACGTCCTGTGCGCGCAAGGTACAGGTGGCCTTGGTGAGCTGTTCAATTTTGGTATATACGCGCTGAAATGCTTGCGTTTCCATCAGTCGGTTTTTCGTTCTGCTAAAATTTCTTCCAGGCCGGCTTCGAAGTCCCTGAATTGCTCCGATTCAAACGCGGAATAGTTCATCTGCTTCAATTGGTTGATGATCCTTTTGAAATAGGGATTCACTTCCTCAAAGGAATCGAATTGGTAATGCCGGCCGCAAATGCCGAGCACAAGATCGGTCATGTACTTCTGGCGTTGGAGCGGGGTGCGGGCGTCAATAGCGTCGAAGGCATCCTGCTGAAGGATGACCGAATCCACTACTTCCGATTTCCAGAAAGTGAGGTGGTAATCAATGGTCACGCCGTCGTCGCCGAGGATATTGATCTGTTCGGAGGCTTCTTTACCTCGCAGGAGGATGTTTTTGAGCTGGTTCACCTTGTCCACCCAATCCGGGGAGATCGCTTTGCCGAGGGTTTCCTGCAACTCTGGGTATTCCAGGTATTTGGAGTAGCTGTCTATCGGGTCAATGGCCGGGTAGCGCTTGCTGTCGGCGCGTTGCTGGGAGAGGGCGTAGAAGCAGCGGGCAGCCTTGCGGGTGCTTTCCGTAACCGGTTCTTTGAGGTTGCCGCCTGCCGGCGATACGGTGCCGATGAAGGTGATGGAGCCGCTGTGCCCGTTGCGCAGGTTTACGATGCCGGCGCGGGAATAGAAGTTGGAGATAATGGCGGAAAGGTCCATGGGGAATGCGTCGGGACCGGGCAGTTCTTCCATGCGGTTCGACATTTCGCGCAGGGCCTGTGCCCAGCGGGAGGTGGAGTCGGCCAGCATGAGCACCTTCAGCCCCATGCTGCGGTAGTATTCCGCAATGGTCATGGCCGTATAGACGGAAGCCTCGCGGGCAGCCACCGGCATGTTGGAAGTATTGGCGATGATGACCGTGCGCTCCATGAGCTTGCGGCCGGGATGCCAGGGGTCTTCCAGCTCGGGAAATTCTTTGAACAATTCCACTACCTCGTTGGCGCGTTCGCCGCAGGCGGCCACGATCACCACGTCGGCGTCTGCCTGGCGGGAGATGGCCTGCTGCAACACGGTTTTGCCGCTGCCGAAGGGGCCGGGGATGAACCCTGTGCCGCCCTCCACGATGGGATTGAGGGTGTCGATGGTGCGCACACCGGTTTCCAGCAGTTTGGATGGCCGCGGCTTTTCCACGTAGGCGCGCACGGCCTGCTTTACCGGCCATTTTTGGGTCATGGTGACCTTTACTTCGCGGCTCGATTTATCGGCAAGTACGGCCACGGTGTCCTCCACTTTGTACTCGCCTGCGGGCACGATGGATTTGAGCGTATAAGTTCCTTCCATGCTGAAAGGCACCATAATACGATGCACCACGGCATTTTCCTGCACTTCTCCCAGCCAGTCGCCGGCCTGCACCTGTGCACCGGCTTCCGCTACGGGCTTGAACGTCCAAAGCCGCTCCTGGTCGAGGGCGTCGGTGTAGTCGCCCCGTTTGAGGAAAATGCCGCTCATGGTGTTGAGATCGTGCATCAGGCCGTCGTAGTTGCGCGAGAGGATGCCAGGGCCGAGAGTAGCCTCCAGCATACTGCCGTGGAACTCGACCGGCGTACCCACTTTAAGGCCGCGGGTGCTCTCAAAAACCTGCGCGTAGGCGTGGCCGCTGCGCACTTTGATGACCTCCGCCATCAAGGGAGTGCCCTTGTGAATTACATAGCACACCTCGTTTTGGGCCACGGGGCCGTCCACTTTGATGATGGCCAAATTGGCGATGATTCCGGTCACTTTCCCCGTTGTGCGGGATTCTGTATTGTTCATGACAAAGCAAATTCACTTGAAAATTGAACACTGTTTTCCAAATTGCCCACCAACTGCCTGAAAGCAGCCTTGCCGTCCACCTTGTCCAAAGGCGCCCAGCGCTCCAGGAGGATCAGCTTGACGAGGTATGCCAGCAGCACCTCTACGGTAAAGTAGTTGAAGGTGTTGCATTGGTCCATATAGTCCCAGCGCATGGCGTCCAGGGCCATTTCGCGTTCCAGCCAGTTGTTGTCTTCCCACTGCAGCAGCCGTTCGATGTAGGGGTACTCTCCGCCGAGGCCGTAGTCGCGGGCATGGCTGTGGCGCACGGCGGCGGTGAGGGGGTAGTCGCCGATGAGTTGTCCTTCCAAGCTCACTTTGTTGCGCCGTGCATTGAGGCCGGAGAGGAGGTTGCGCAAGTCGCGCTCGAAGCTGAACCAATCATGCAGCAGGCCTTGAGTGGATTCCAGCAGGTGGTCGAAATACAGCCAGGTGAGTTGGTTCTGCCAGCTCATATTGGGGAAAAGCGGTTCCTGCGCCTGAAAAGCCAGGATGAAACGCTGCATATACCCCGGCAGCGCGTCGGGTTCGCGCAGGGCGTCGGCGAGCGTTTCGTGGGAGTAGCGGCCGTTTTCGACCCATTCGGCCTCTGTTTTTTGCAGCAGGTTGAGCAGATTGTGGTTGTCGGCGGAGAGAAAGATGTACTCAGTGAGAGCGTAGTCGTCGGGGTGGAGATGGGCTTCGAGTTCCTGGCGGAAAGCGGAAACGGAAAAAGGCAGCTTCGACTGGTCGAGCACCAGGTCGGGCAGGCCGGAGACCAAATAGTAATATTGTCGTTTTTCCATCCAGGCTTCCTTTGTTGTTGTCCGCGCTTCTACTCCTCTACTTCATATTCAAGAGACAACGCGTGCGTTGTCGCTACTCAAACAGCATCTTATCAATCTGCGCTCTCAGGTACACCCTGAAAAACCGCTCGAAATCCTCTCCGCTGAAGGACACCACGAAGCTGCCGTCGGCGGGGCCTATGCGGAAGCCGTCGGCGAGGTGTTCGTCAAAGCGGATGTGCAGGCCCTTGGCGAGCAGCTCGTTGGACTTGCCCGCTATATAGCTGTCGAGTTTGCCGCGTTCTTTTTCGGGCAGTAACAATTGGAGTTCCGGGCCGGTTTGGCTGTCGGGTTTCCAGTTGTTCATAGCCGTCTGGATGATGCTTTTGAGAAAGCCGGCATCGCCGAGGGCTTCATGAAGCGGCTCGGAAAGGAGCTTGGCGGCGATGAGCCCGGTGATCTTTTGCTTGAGGTCTGCCACGGCCTGCCGCGCTGAGAGCTGCAGTTCGGAGGTGGTGTTCTCGCGGAGTTGCTCTGCTTCTTCGCGGGCCTGCTCGCGAATGCGTCCGGCTTCACGGGCAGCTTCGGCAGTCAGGCGCTCGGCCTGTTTGCGGGCCTCAGCCAATATTTGTTCGGCTTCTGAACGGGCGCGTTCTACGCCCTCTGTGTAAATGCGGTCGGTGAGTTCGCGGAGTTTCCCCTCCATTGCAGGCGTTTTTGGTTTAAAGTATGTGCCTTTTCCAGCAGCGCGGCAAAGGTAACTAAGGCTTCTGGGATGGGCAAATGAGATTTGTCATCAAAAAAAATGACTTTCTTTGCACAGAAGCTTTTCAAACATCTCACTATTTTTAAAGCGACATGCAAGGGCTTGAATATGTAGGGATGCAAATAATTGTCAAACATGCAAGTACAACTCGAGCAAAACGGCCACAAAGGCGCCTTTTACATCGAAGCCGGTGGCGAGCGCCTGGCTGCAATGGAATTCACCATGGCCGGCGAAACAAAAATGATCATCGACCACACCGAGGTGGACGACCGCCTGCGCGGGCAAGGCGCCGGCAGGCAATTGCTCAACCGGCTCGTGGAACACGTGCGGGAAAACGGCATCAAGGTCATCCCATTGTGTCCATTTGCCAAATCTGTGTTTGACAAGGATGAGAGCATAAGGGATGTGTTGTTGTAGCGGCTTCAAGCTTCAGGCTGCAAGCTGCAAGCAGAGGGCGGCCACTCCATTAATCAAAAAAACTACGAATGTCAAACAACAAAATGCTGGTGGACGAGCGCCAGCGCGACATTGGCAACTTCCTCGTAGGCCGCCTGCTGCCTTTCCGGCTCAAACGGCAGGTGGGGCCGTTTACTTTCATAGACCACATGGGGCCTGCGGAAGTAAAGCCCGGAAATTACATGGACGTGGACCAGCACCCGCACATCGGCCTCTCCACGCTGACTTACCTGCTCGAAGGGCAGATCGAACACCGCGACAGCACCGGGGCGGTGCGGGTGGTTTCCCCGGGCGATGTGGGCTTTATGACCGCCGGCCGGGGCGTGACGCATACCGAACGGACGCCCGCACACCTGCGCAACGGCAACACCCACCACATGCACGGCTACCAGGTGTGGGTGGCCCTGCCCAAGGAATTGGAAGAAATGGAGCCGGATTTCGCCTTTGTGCCGAAAAGCGAATTGCCCACATGGGAAGAGAACGGCCTGCGCATGACCTTAGTGGCCGGAGAGGGCTTTGGCAGGCAATCGCCGCTCAGGGTGTACTCGCCCCTGTTCATGGTGGACGTGTCTGCGGAGCAGGCCGGGCATTTGGAGATCAAGGGCCAGTTGAAAGGCGAGATCGCCGTGGTGGTCACCCGTGGCCGGGTGGAGGAGGGCGAAGATGTGGTGGAGGCCGGGCAGATGCTCATTTCCAAAGCGGAAGACACCTGCTGTATTGATCTGCAGGCCGGAACCCGCCTGTTGCTGTTCGGCGGACAAGCCCTGCCGGAAGAGCGCTTTCTTTACTGGAACTTCGTTTCGTCGAGTAAAGAACGCCTCGAACAGGCCAAAGAAGCCTGGCGCGCGCGCCGCTTCCCCAAAGTGCCGGGGGATGAGACGTATATACCGCTGCCTGG
>CAZNYK010000124.1:11125-12231 GCA_964577215.1 uncultured Saprospiraceae bacterium | reverse complement strand
CCCTGTTTTCCGGCTTTTTGCCGGTGGAGGCCGGGCATACCGTATGCACACAGACTTTTTTAGCCTTAATCATTTTCAAAACCAAAACCAATGTCCGCAACGATGGCTCCCACCACACTTCCCAAAGATTATTCCGCTGCCGTACAACACCAAAGACTCCTCAAGTGGGTCGATAAAATGGCCGCCCACTGCCAACCCGACCAGATATACTGGTGCAACGGCTCGGAAGAAGAGTACCAGTTCTTCTGCAACATGCTGGTGGAAAAAGGCACTTTCATCCGCCTCAACGAACAAAAACGCCCCAACAGCTTCGCCTGCTTTTCCGACCCCAGCGATGTGGCACGGGTAGAAGACCGCACCTTCATCTGCAGCCGGTTGCGGGAAGACGCCGGCCCCAACAATAACTGGATGGACCCCAAGGAGATGAAGGCCACCCTCAACGGCTTGTTCGAGGGCTGCATGAAAGGGCGCACGATGTTCGTCATTCCTTTCTGCATGGGGCCGCTCGGCTCTCCGCTTTCGTACAATGGCGTACAGCTTACCGACTCTGAATACGTGGTGGTCAACATGAAGATCATGACCCGCATGGGCAAGGCTGTGGTCGATCTCCTGGGTAAGGACGGCGACTTTGTGGAATGCCTCCACTCCGTAGGCGCTCCCCTCCGGCCCGGGCAGCAAGATTCTACATGGCCCTGCAACCCCACCGTGAAATATATCGTCCATTTCCCGGAGGAGCGCTCTATTGTCTCCTACGGCAGCGGCTACGGCGGCAACGCGCTGCTCGGCAAAAAGTGTTTCGCCTTGCGCATCGCCAGCGCTATGGCATTTGAAGAAGACTGGCTGTCCGAACACATGCTCATCCTCGGCGTGGAGTCTCCTCACGGCGAAAAAACATACGTAGCGGCAGCTTTTCCTAGCGCTTGCGGCAAAACCAATTTTGCCATGCTCATCCCGCCCAAAGCTATGGACGGCTGGAAAGTGACGACGGTGGGAGACGACATAGCCTGGATCAAACCCGGCCCCGACGGCAAACTATACGCCATCAACCCGGAGGCCGGCTACTTCGGCGTGGCGCCCGGCACCAACTACAAGAGCAACCCCAACGC
>CAZNYK010000124.1:0-11025 GCA_964577215.1 uncultured Saprospiraceae bacterium | reverse complement strand
TTGGTTTATCAATCTTTCAACTGGAACTTCGGCGTCTATATGGCCGCCACCATGGGTTCGGAAATGACCGCCGCCGCTTTCGGCGAACTGGGCAAGGTGCGCCGCGATCCTTTCGCCATGCTGCCTTTCCTCGGTTACCACATGGCCGACTACTTCAACCACTGGCTCGACTTCGGCCGGAATCTCAACAATACACCCCGCATCTTCGGGGTCAACTGGTTCCGCAAAGACGAAAACGGCAACTTCCTCTGGCCCGGCTTCGGCGAAAATATGCGCGTACTCAAGTGGATCGTGGATCGCGTGCGCGGACGCGCAGCGGCCATTGAATGCCCCATCGGATGGATGCCCCGCTACAGGGATATGGACTGGAACGGCCTCGAGGATTTCACCCGCGAGGACTTCAAAAAGGTGATGACCATTGATCGCGAAGGTTGGAAAAAAGAACTGTTGGCACATGAAGAACTGTTCTCCCAGCTCTACGACAAGCTGCCCAAAGAGTTCTTCTTCATGCGGGAATTGCTCCTGTCTTCGCTCTGGCGTTCGGTGGAGTACTGGGGCCAGGCGGCAGAGAGGGAATAATAAAGCATAGGGCATGGAGCAGCATAGGGTTGCCGTTCTGCTCCATGCCCTTGGCCCTAAGGCTTACGCCCCCATTACATCCCCAAACGGTCCATAATAAAGGCATAATTGAAAGCGACCTCTTTAAGCCTGTCGAACCGGCCCGTGGCGCCGCCGTGCCCCGATTCCATGTTGGTGCGCAACAGGGTGATGTTGTTGTCGGTTTTCATGGTGCGGAGTTTGGCCACCCACTTGGCGGGTTCGTGAAAGAGCACTTGCGAATCGTTGAGGCCCCCGGTAGCTAATATGTTCGGATAGTCCTTCTTTTCGATGTTGTCGTAGGGCGAGTAGGAGCGTATGTAATCGTAGGCTTCCTTCTCATTGGGATTGCCCCATTGCTCATATTCCTGCGTGGTAAGAGGCAAGGTTGGATCCAGCATGGTATTGATCACATCTACAAAGGGCACCTGGGCCACCACGGCCTGAAAGAGATCGGGCCGCATGTTCGCCACCGCGCCCATGAGCAGGCCGCCGGCGCTGCCGCCGTTGATGGCCAATCGCTTGGGCGAGGTGTACTTTTGCTTCACCAATTCCTCCGCACAAGCGATGAAATCGGTGAAAGTGTTTTTCTTCTTCATCAGCTTGCCGTCCTCGTACCACTCCTCCCCCATTTCGCTGCCGCCGCGTATTTGTGCAATGGCGTACACGAATCCGCGGTCTACCAGGCTGAAGGCATTGCTGTTGAAGTAGGGGTCGGTACTCGATCCGTAAGAACCGTAGGAATAGAGCAAGGCCGGGTTGTTGCCGTCGAGGTTCAGCCCTTTTTTGTGTACTAAAGCCATGGGGACTTTCACTCCGTCGGGAGCGGTAGCCCAGAGGCGCTTGACCTCGTAGGCATCCGGGTCGAAGCCTCCCGGTATTTCCTGCTGTTTGAGCAGGGTGCTTTGGCCGCTGACCATGTCGTAATCGTAAGTAGAGTTGGGGCGGTTGAGCGACATGTAGCCGTAACGCAGCCTGGTGGAGGCGTAGTCGCGGTTTGTGCTGGAGAACACCGTGTAAACCGGCTCCGGGAAGGAAACGGATTGCATCTTGCCATCCTTGAGGCTTTTTACCCGGATTTCCTGCAGGCCGTTGCTGCGCACTTCCACAGCGAGAAACTGCTCAAACACCTCCATGCCTTCAATCTTCACCTTGGGATCGTGCGGGATAAGGTCTTTCCAGTTCTTTTTATCGGCGTATCCGCTCAGGGGCGCCTCCATGATCTTGTAGTTCTTGCTGCCGGCATCTTTCACCCGCAGGATGAACTTTTCCTTGTGGTGTTCGAGGTTATACTCAAAATCCTTCTCGCGCGGGACAAACACCTCGAAGGCGCCGTCTGGATTGTTGGCCGGCAGCATGCGGTATTCTGAGGAAGTGAAACTGCCGGAAGCGATGAATATATAATCGCCGGATTTACTGCGATTCATATACAGGGAAAACAGTTCGTCTTTTTCTTCGTAGATCAGCGGATCGGCAGCCTTGGAACCGAGTTGGTGCTTATACACCCGGTAAGAGCGCAGCGCTGCGTTGGGGCGGGTATAAAACACAGTGCGATTGTCGTCGGCCCAAACGCCTCCACCGGCGTTTTCAATTGCGTCGGGCAGGTCCTGGCCTGTGCTCAAGTCTCTGAACCGAAGCGTGAATTCCACATAAGAGCCGGTATAATTGCTCAAATACCCCATGAGGTTATTGTCGGGGCTTATGCGGTACCCGGCCATCACGAATGCCGGTTTGCCTTCGGCCTCCTTGTTTTCATCCAAAATGATTTCCTCAGGGGCGTCTGTGCTGCCTTTTTTCCGGCAGTGGATGCGATACTGCTTGCCGGTTTCGGTGCGGGTGTAGTAGTAATACCCATTCTCAAAGTAGGGCACGCTGGTGTCGTCTTCCTTGATGCGGCCTTTCATTTCGGCAAAAAGAGTTTCCTGCAATGCTTTGGTGTGCGCCATCACCGTGTCGGCATAGGCGTTTTCGGCGTTGAGGTAGGCGATCACCTCCGGGTTGGTTTTATCCTTGAGCCAGTAGAAGTTATCGATCCGTTCGTATCCGTGTTCGTTAAAGGTTTGCGGTTTTTCGGCAGCCATGGGCGGCGCCGGGTAATCACTTTGCATGCGCGTCTCTCCCTGTGCATCATCGGGTTTTGTCCGGCAGGCACTAATGCCTGCGGCTATCGCGGCAGCGAAAGCAAAAAGAAGAATTCTTTTCATGGTGAAATATTTTTTTGCGAAATTAGTCAAGCTTATTATACCCGACGAAAAATGGTTTGCGAAAAAATTTAAACCGTTTTTCATCGGGATAACTGATAGCCACTGGTTTGCAGAAATCAAAATTCGCAAATCACTGGCTATCAAGTATAAAGTCTTTTTTAAAAATAAAAGGTTGCACAGGAGAATGCCGGACAGCTTGGAATAAACTGAGATATTTGAGGCTGTTTTTTTTTAAAAAAATATCCCGGACTTTGATGAGAATCAAAACCCGGGATATTTTTTTCCGGCGAACAAGGCCGGCGCACAGAAGCCAACCTGTTACTTGTTGCCGGAGAGCTTCTTCTTTTCTTTGATACGGGCTTTTTTACCCACGAGATCGCGCAGGTAAAACAGGCGGGCACGGCGTACCTTGCCTCGCTTGAGTATCTGAATATCTACGATGGTGGGCGCAGAGAAAGGAAAAATGCGCTCCACGCCGACGCCGTTAGACATCTTGCGTATAGTGAAGGTGCGCGTTGCGCCATGGCCGTTGATCTGTATCACGTCCCCGCGGAAGGCCTGTACGCGTTCCTTATCGCCCTCGATGATCTTATAATTGACCACTATATTGTCGCCGGGAAAAAATTCGGGAAAATTCCGCTCGGGCGACATTTGCTCCTGCACAAACTTTATGGCATCCATTGATTCTCAGTTTTTTAGTTCCCTTTATTGCAAAGTGGCGCAAAGGTAAAGACATTTCTCCAACTGACAAAACTTTTCTTTGCATAAAAAACATCAATATACTGTCCTGCATCGAAAGGGTCAATAGCTGAATCCCATTCCGCGGATTGCTCCATTTTATCGCACCACTGTGGCGAATCCTTTTATTTCAAAAGGCTCCCCCCGTGGCCCGAAAAACCTTACGTACACCACATATACCCCATTGGGTGAATCCGCCCCCGTGTTGAACTTCCTCCCGTTCCAGCCCTGGGTTGGGTTGGTGGTTTCAAAAACCATTTCACCCCAGCGGTTCCAGATGGTCATACTGAAGTTTTGGGCGCCCTCCATGATGCCGACGCCTTTGTACTCGTCGTTGAGGCCATCGCCGTTGGGCGTGAATGCATTGGGCAGGTGGAAGCGCACCTCCGGGCGCACGTCTAAGGTAAGAGCAGACGTATCCCTGCACCCGCTGGGATGCGTAACGACCTGTGTCACCACGAAGAGGCCCGTGTCCCTGTAGGCGTGCATGGGGTTGGAAAGTATCGATGTGGCCCCGTCGCCGAAATCCCAGAACCAGCGGTTGGCGCCCTCGGAAAGGTCGGAGAAGGAAACTGTATTGTTGATACTGGTGGGATCATCGGGCGAGTACCTGAAACCGGCTACCGGCGAGGGTAAAACCCGGATGAGGTCATTGAATACCGTATCCGTGCGGCATCCGATCGGCGAGGTAATGCGCACCGAAACGGTGTACACCCCCGTTTGCTCGTAGGTGTGGGTAGGGCTGATGGCCGTACCGGTACCGCCATCGCCGAATTCCCAGAGGATTTCGTAGGATTCATCGATGGGGAAAGACAAGTTGTCAAAGAATATTTCCGCAGGCCGGCAGCCGGTGAATGCGCTCGGAGCGATAACAATGAGCGCAGGGACGGGGAAATAAGGGACGATCTTGGTCATGGAAGCCTGGCACCCGTTGATATCGGTGACAGTGAGGGTGACGGGTATGTTGCCGGGATTCCGGTAGGTATGCGCAGGATTGCGCGCCATACTTCGCTCTCCGTCGCCGAAGTTCCAGTCCCATCGGGTGATGGTACCGCTTCCCGATACAGACATATCGGTGAATTGCACCGGCCCGGCCACGCAGGTGTCATAGGCGAAGGAAAAATCCGCGCTGATGGACGGGAACAGATTGACGAATACCCGCGCCGTATCCCCGCAAGCCGTACCCGGGTTCAGGATAAGCTCGCCGTCATAGCTTCCCGGCCCGGGGAAGGTGATGGTGGGGTTCCACTGGTCAGAAGTGACTACATCTCCATTGATGCGAAAACGCCACTGAAAGTCGCTGACAAAGGCCTGCTGGAAACTGGTATTGACAAAAGTAATGGCCGTATCTCCGCAGGCATTGATAAAGAAAGACTGGTCGTTGACCACGGAGTCGGCATCTACCTGCGCTACCACCGTGGGATCGCAACGGGCCACGTTGAACTGAAAATCCCGGAACACCCGGCTGAGCAGCACCCCGTCCCTGTATTCCGACACATATACCCCCACGACAAACTGGCCAAGGTTTTCCGGCGTTCCGGTGATGAGTCCTGTATTGGGGTTGATGCTGACCACCGGATTCCCCGCCATGGGCGCCAAGGCTGTATAGTTGGGCGCCACGTAAGTGACTTGCCCGTAAGGAGGCGGGCAACCCGGAGTGGGATAGGCGCCGTCGCAGGTGCTGAAAGTGGTCTGGCCCAACAAATTACCGCCTCCGAGCAGCGGAGCGGCAAACTCGTACACCAACTGGTCGCCGTCCTGGTCTGAAGCAGAGTGGTCGTACTCTAAAGGAAGCCCGCCGCAGATGACCGTCGGCGGAAATGTATCGAAAACGGGGCTGCTGTTGCACACTTGCTGCGCAGCCGGCGTGATCTCTATGGTGTACGTGGCGCCTACCTGGTCGGGGTTGATGATGTTGTTTATCGTAATGTTGCGGCAGCAGCGCTGGTAGGTGACGTGGTAGCTCTGGGTTGTAGAAACAGGCAAGTTGAGCGTAAAGCGGTAGAGCCCTTCCTCCACGCATACGTTGGGTGGAATGAGACAGGGATACGTAGGAACCTCAACGGGTCTTGTGGTTAGTATCGGCACGTCTTCCCGCCTGAAAGGGTTGCCTTGCCCCTGCCCGGCGCAATTGCTCCCGTTGCAGCGATACACGCCGATGGAAGCCACTGGGTCAAAATCAGCGCAGTTGGTACAGTTGCAATCCCGGTAAACCCTGAGGGTGAATTCATAGACGCCGGGGTTGATGCAACGGTATGTCATAACGCCCCCGATGATGTGCCGGGCCTGGGCAACGCCCAGGGTTGCCGATAAAAGAACAAGCGCCAGGAAGAACCTCTTAATGGAATGCGAGGTCCGGTTTGCCGGGTAAAACGGATCGATCATTGGTAAGTGTAGTTTCATCTTGAAACGGTTGAAGAAGTCAGTTCGGTATAATGCTTTGCGATGCGGCCTCAAGAAAAACATTTAAACTGAAATAAAAGGATGAACGGCGGCGTTTTTCTGCCTTGAAAAGAGGCCGCAAGGCTTGTTTTTCCAATTAAGACGGCCATACGACAAAGAAAACTATCGCTTATACATGACAACATCTACAAACGGCTCCATTTGGTCAGTATATCAACCCGATATAGAGGGCGCGCTGCAGAGCCTTGAAAACGGCGGCATCATCTTATTCCCCACTGATACGCTGTGGAGTTTGGGCTGCGACGCCCGCAACGCTTCAGCTATACAACGGTTGCTGCACCTGGTGCGCATGTCCGATGCTTCCGGCGCGGAAATCCTTACCCATTCCCTCGATGCGATGAAAGAAATCGTAGAGCGCCTGCATCCTCGTTTGGAAACACTGCTGCATTTTCATCAACGCCCGCTCACCGTTTTGGTTGACGGCGCGCGCCGGCTTCCTGCCGAAGCTGTCGGCCCTTCCGGCGAGGCGGCCATAAGAATTGTACAAGACCCTTTCGCCCGGCGCCTGCTGCAGGCCTTCGACAGACCCGTATTTTCCACTTTTGCCTCCTTGGCGGGCAGGCCCTATCCCACTTCCTTCGGCAGCATCAGTTCCGAGATCATACAGGGTTGCAATCATGTGGTCCGCTACCGCCAGATGGAGCGCAGCCCCGGCGAGCCTTCGGTAATGGTCCGGCTTTGCGGGGATAGCGAAGAGTTGGAGTTCTTGAGGGAATAAGGAAAAAGCCGGAACCATTCACCCCCGGCGACGATCAGGAAAGAAATACCGGCTATGTCCAATCCTATTTTTTTATTCCGAGAAACCTCCCACATCATCAGGCAACTGCATGTGGAGGACGCGCCGCGCGGCGCTGTCACGCGCTATTTGGTACATTTGGTCACCGACGGCATCGGAGCGCCCGTATATGTGCCGGTCATCGTGGCACGTGGGCAGGAAGACGGCCCTGTATTAGGCCTCACCGCCGCCGTACACGGCAACGAACTCAACGGCATTCCCGTAGTACAGCGCATCTTCCAGGAAACCGATCTCACAGGCCTTCGCGGCTCCATTGTCGGAGTACCCATCGTAAACGTGCCCTCCCTGCACCGCAACCAGCGAGAATTTGTGGACAGCACCGACCTCAACGATATCATGCCCGGGAAAGCCGATGGAAGCGTGAGCGAAGTGTACGCCTGGCGCACCGTAAACTGGATCGTAAACGAATTTGATTACCTGGTGGACCTCCACACCGCCAGCAACGGGCGCATCAACACCTATTATATACGCGCCGACATGGACGATCCCGTTACCCGGCAAATGGCCCTGCTCCAAAATGCGCAGATCATCGTCAACAACGCCCCTTCCGATGGCACGCTGCGCAGCGCCGCTGCCGCCCTCGGCATCCACGCCATCACACTCGAACTGGGCAATCCCGCCACCTTTCAGCGCGGCATCATCCGCTCCGGGCTTATCGGTGTGCACAACTTGCTCAGTTACCTCGGCATGACCGACGACCCCATCCTCGAACCGGAAGTCCCGCCCACTCTGTGTCAAAGGTCATATTGGATGTACACCGACACCGGAGGCATCCTCAACGTGCGCCCGGATCTCAATGAAAGGGTTGAAGCCGGACAGGTTATAGCCACCCTTCGCAATGTGTTTGGAGATTTGGTGCGCGAGTACGCCGCTCCTGATTCCGGCGTGGTTGTGGGCAAAAGCGTGTATCCCATCAACCAAACCGGCGGGAGGATCATACACATAGGAATACCGGGGTAAAAAAACAACCCCGTTCATCTTGCAAGATGAACGGGGCATTACTAACCAAAACTTCTTTCTTTTTTCAATAAACCTCAGGGGCGCGAAAACAGGAATTCACCGTCCTGGTCAAAAACCAAAATCAGACGGCTGCCGTCATTGATCATGAATACGGCAATGCGATCGCCCCGGGAGCAAGAACCGCGGTAAACGGCATCGGGGTAATTTTCGGAAATAAACATCCGGGCGTCTTCCGGCAGTTGATTGCCGGGCAAAGGACGGCAGGACGCCGGGTTGCAATTGGCCACCGGCGACCACTCCTGGATAAAGTTGCCTTCGCGGTCAAATACCAGCACCAACGGACCTGTGATCAGCACCACGATGCGGTTGGGATCGGTACGGGCCAAGCGAATACTCGCATCCTCATAGTTGTCTGCGATATAGTCTTGTACAGCTTGCGGCAAAGCAGCAGGGCGCACCGGGCGGCCAAAGCCGAGAATGCGGTTAAAACAAGGCCCGTGCGGGCCGTTGGGGCCGAGGCGGTCAGGCGGATTGGGACCGCGGAACTCCAGCATGTCGCCGTTTTCACGGAAATACAGGCGCAATTCATTGCCCATGACAATGTGGTAGCCCAAGCCACGGCCGTAGTAAATATCTTCCATAAAAGTGTCGAAAAATAACTCTTCAACGGTTTGGAGCACTCTGGCGGGCAACTGAGCCGGCTCAATCGGTTCGAGATCTGCAGTGGCGAGTTGCTCGATCAGCACGTCGTCGCTCAGGTTTTGTTCCTTCTCGCAAGACTGGAAAAACAAGGATGCAGCCAGGAGGAACACGGGGATAACAAGCAGCTTTTTCATGCAAACAGGATTTTTATTAATTAATGAATAAATCGGATTGGAAAGACTACCTCTTTGGTGCATTCCAGGCCGGGGTGGTTGCCTGCGGCTCAAAATATTTTCTGCACGCCCACCTGCAAACCCCAGGCATACTGGCTCACGCTGTAAGCTTCCCGTTCTACCACAGGCCGGAGGCTCTGCCGGAAGGAAGGCTCAAAGCTCAACATCCAGCCGGGATGCGGCCGGTACCAAAGCGCCCCGCCGACCTGGTAGTCCGGTATCATCCGATTGGTGCGTTCCGGAGTGTGCTGCACGGCAACTGTGCGGGAAAGCAATCCCCTCTGGAAGATGCGCGCCGTGGCTGTGAACCGCTGTTCGCGCATGAAATTCAGCGCAACGCCGCCTTTCACACCCGCCGACCAGCGACCTGAATGCACGAAATAGTACGCATGCAAAGGTAAAGTGACGTATTGTATCTGCATATCGGTGCGCATTTCCACCACGATGACCTGGCCTGCCGCAATAGCCTGGCTGCCGGGGCGCTGAACGCTTACCTCCACGTCCGCATCTCCGTAAGCCGAAGGTACGGCAAGGGAATATGTGCCGGCAAAGTTGTTGTTGCCCAAAGGCCGCTCCCGCACCGGATCGTAAGGTACGCGGAATCTGTGCAGCGACTGCTGGCCCATGTTGTAAAGACTCAACCCCGTACTCAGGGCAAAACGCCGCCCCGGCTTCCAGCCGGCACGCAGGCCGAACTCAGTAGTCCAGGATGCAAATTCATTATCTCTCAAAAAAGCAGGCAGTTGATTCACGGGCCGGGAACTCTGTATCCTCCGGAAGGTGTGGTTCGGCGACATCAGTACCCCGGCAAAAAACCGGCCCGGCCCCGGCGCACGGCGGATATGACCTCTCAACCATTCCGGCTGAGACTCCGCAAGTGAACCGGACGCGAGAAAGCTGACGGAGGCTGCTTCCAAAGCCGGCGCCGGACTGAAACTCCGGGTCGCAAGAGCGCCTTCGCCACTTTGCTCCTGGAAGGGGGCCGGCGTTTCAGTCATTTGCAGGCCGGCCATTTCGCTTTCCGAGGCAACCATATCAGTAGTTTCAGTCAAATTCGTTTCAGGCAGCAAAACCGCGTCTGCCTCCGAGGTTGCCTGCACAACACTCTCATTTATCAACAATTCATCAATTTTCCTTGCCGCCGGATCATCGGCCAATCCGTTATCTCCGTCTCGCTTCGCAGCGGCCGGGGCGGCAAGCCTGAGCGGCGAAACGGCAACCCGCTCTACAGAATTCGCTATGCCGGTAGTTGCCGCAGGCTTTGATTCCTGCGCAATGCCGGGGGAAGGATCGATTGCTTCCGGTTGCGCCGGAAATTCCCGCAGTACTCCTTCATACGGTTTACCGATTACGGTATCCTGAACTGTTGGCATTGGGGTAGTGCCCTGTTTCGAAGGCGCGGGGACGATGGTCAGTACCACGGCTGTCAGCGCGGCGCTGAAAACAAGGCCTCCTCCTATCCATTTCCAGAGATGGGGCAAGCCTGCTCCGGCAGGGGGCGCAGGGGCGATCTTGTGCCAAAGGGCATCGGGCGGCGTGTCCCACCCGGAAGGAGGCGCCGATTCCCAGTCCTTCATCACTTGCCGGATGCGGTTTTCCATAGGATCGTTGTTATTCCAGTTTAGGTTTGCCATCATCATTTTCGATTCAATTCACAGATGCTTTTTCCAAACGCCGGCGCAGTTGCGCTTTCGCTTTGAACAGTTGGGTTTTGGAGGTGCTTTCGCTGATGCCGAGCGCCTCGGCTATCTCCTTGTGAGAATATCCTTCCATTACATACAGGTTGAAAACCGCGCGGTAGCCTTCGGGCAATTGCTGCAGCAGATGTACGATGTGCCGCGCGTTCCAGTCTTCATCGGGAAAAAAGGCCTGGCCCAAACTATCCGGGATCAATTCCTCCGGCAGTAAAGGCGCCTGCCTGACGCGCTTTCGCAAGTATTGAAGTGCCGTGCGCAACACTACTTGCCGTATCCAGCCGCCGAGTGCGCCCTCGCCCCGGAATTGAGGCAGATCGGCAAACACCCGTATGAAGCCCTCCTGGAGAAGGTCTTCTGCCTCGGCGGAATGGGCCGCATACCGCAGGCACAAGCGGTACATGGGTATTTTGTATCGCTCGTAAAGCTGCCTTTGGGCCTCCGGCTTGTGCTTCAGACAGTCTGCCAGCAGTTGCTTTTCCTGTTCGTCCACGTTTGATGCAGTGTACTCGATAACCCGGTGGAAAATGGTGCCGGTTTTTTCAAACCGTTTCCCGTCGGGATCACTATGCCAAATATAGGGTGCAAAATAACCCGGCAGGGTTGCCTGGAGCGTTTTTTTGTTTTGGGTTCCCTATGCTCTATGCTTGTTCCGGGTTCCGGGTTCCGGGTTGCAACTGCCCCCGACACGAGTGTCG
>CAZNYK010000123.1:0-12284 GCA_964577215.1 uncultured Saprospiraceae bacterium | reverse complement strand
CTCTACCTATTCATCTGCCACCCCCTTCATATTATCCTCCGGATTCCGGTCGATCAACAGCGAGAACGGGTCCACGCCGGCTTTATCGGGTTTTTCCGGCACCACGAAGGTAAAGGTATTGTCTTTTTGCGTCACTTTCACCCGTTGGCGGTAGAGGGTTTTGCCGTAGGTTTTGCCCTTTTCGGGCGCGGCGAAAGCGCCGATCTCAATATAGTCATTCAGCGCGACAGGCGTTTCCCGGCCCAGGTCGTCGGCTTTAAGCTTGGTGCATTCCACCTTTATGGTCACTTCCCATTGGCCGTTGCCGAGGTCTTTGGCGGCAGCTTCGCGACAGCGGTTTTCAAAGAGGGTGATCTCCTCAAACAGGTCTTTGATGAGGTATTGCAGCGAGTCGGGCGTCAGGGCGTAAAACGCGTCCAATGCGTCTAAGCTGATGGGATAGGGCGGGTCCTGGTAGCGGTAGCGATCGAGAAGGCCGCGCAAGGCAGCGTTTACCTTGTCTTCGCCGATCATTTCCTTGAGTTGGTACATCTGCACGCTTCCCTTGTTGTAGTGTATATAGCCCTGTCCTTCGCAGGAAGCCAAGGGGAGTTCTTTTTCCGTTTCGCGGCCTCTGCCGCGCAGGTATCTGTCCATTTCATAACTTAGGAATTTGCGCATCTGGTCGCGTCCGTATTCCCGCTCCACCACCATGAGCGCGCTCCACTGGGCGAAGGTTTCCACCAGCATTTCGCTGCCCTGCATCTGCGCGCCGCAAATCTGGTGTCCCCAGTATTGATGGCCGATCTCGTGAGCTGCTACATAGAACACCATATCTATGTCCTTGTCCGGGTCTTTAAAATCCTGGATAAAGCCGATGCCTTCGGAGTAAGGCATGGTGCCGGGGAAGGCCTGGGCGAAGGAGCCGAATCGCGGAAACTCGATGATGCGGCACTGCTTGTGGTAGTACGGGCCGAAGTTTTCGGTGTAGTACTCCAGCGACTTCTGTATGGCCCGGAGCATGCGCTCCACGTTGAAGCTATGGTCTTTGTGGTAATACACCTCGAGGCTGACGCCGTTCCAATCGCGGCGGGCCACCTCGAAGTCGGCGCTGATAAAGGAGTAGAAGTTGAAGGAAGGGTGGTCGAGCTTGTAGTGGAAGCAGCGGCGGCCGTTTTCTTCCCACTCTTTAATCAGGGATCCGGGTGCAATGGCGATCTGGTCCGGCGCGGTGCGGAAGACGGTCTCCACGTCCACCCAGTCGCTGTTGATGCCGATGTAGGCCTCCATCCGGTTGATGGTGTCGTTTCGGTCGAGCAAGGGGCGGCGGCTCTTTTCGGGCAGATTAAAGTGTTTGCGGCGGTTTTTGGCGCTGATCTCTTTGCCTTCGTCATAGCCGAAAATGGGTATGACGTCGGTGTTGTCGAAGAAAGTGCCGTTTTGCACGATGCGCGCCCAGGTCACTTCGTTTTCGAAGCCCTTGGGTTCAAAGCGGGTACTGAATTTCAGTTCCATCGAATCGCCCGGCGCCAGCGGCGGCTCTATGCGGTACATGCGCCAGCGCAGGAGTGAGTCGTCCAGGATCAGTTTCAGGCGTGGGTTTTCCAGGTCGAAGCGGCCGTCGGAAGGAGTATTCACCCAGAGGGTATCAATGTTTCCGGCATAGATGTTGCGGGTTTTGAAAAGGCCGTCCACGAGCAGGGAGCGCGTTTCCGGGCGCAGGTCAATGTCGTATTTTGCCGAATAGACGCGGGGCTGGCGCCGGTGCTGGTATTGCTTGTACTTTTTTTCGTAGTCGAGTTGGCGAAGCTCAACCTGCTTGCTGTTGGGATATTTGTTCAGTACCTGGGTGTTGTAAAAAGTCCATCCGCCGGTGAGCGCCCACACGGCTATGGCGGCCAGGCCGAAGCTGCGGTAGGTCTTCCACTCCAGGCGGGCATTGCGAAAACGTCCTTTAAAGCCCCCGGCATACCCGCGCGGCCATAGCAGGAAGGCAGCCAGGGCCAGCAAGGCCGAAAAGATCACCCAGTAACCGTTGAACCAGAACAAACCCTTTAAGAACGGCTGGTAGCCGTAAAAATCGGAAAGGGTATAGGAGGGCGTGCTGCCGAATTCCAGCATATTGCTTTCCATTTTCAACAGGCCCCAAACAAAGGAATTGACGATGAGCAACACCACCACGATGAAAAACCCGAGGTACATGTTGGGCGACAGGGCGTGCACTAAGAAGGCCAGGGCCAGCACCATGGCAAAGCCGAGCATGTCGGCCACTAAGAGTTCGCGCACATAAGTCCAGATATCGTAGCGGTGAAACCCCAGGGCGCTTTGCGCGATTACTGCGGCCACTATGACGATGAGTTGCAGGGCAAAAAGCACGCCCAGCACGCCGAAGTATTTGCCGGCCCATGCCGTCCAATTGGGGGTAGGCAGTGCGTCGGCGATCTCGTTCATACGGGCGTTGCGCTCTTTCCAGATGACGGCCCCGCTGAAATACACCATGATGATGATGGTGAAAAGGTAGAATGAACCGCGTATGGCATCCACCATAATGTAGGTGACGGGCAGTTGGTGGGTGCCGTAGCTTTCGTTGGCGTAAAACATATTGGGCACGCAGTTGAGCAAGCCCAGCAGCGCCAAAAGGATGAATGCCACGCTGCGCACGATGCCCTTCCATTCGGTAAAGAACTGGCTGCGCAGTTGCGCAAGGGTCGTCGTCCAGCCGCTTGCCGGGGCCACGCGGGGAGGAGCGCCCAGCGTTTGCAGCCCATACGGTTCAGCTTCGGAGGCGGTTTGTTTTTTGCTTTTTTTGCCTGCGCGCTTTTCCGTGAAGTCAAATAACCGGTAGCCGGTGAAGAGCGCCAGCAAGCCCAGGCCCGTCCACAAGGCGCGGTTGAGCAGTATTCGCCCGGTAAACCCGACGGCCAGGTTGTTTTTTTCATCTACTGTCCAGTATTTGGTTTCCAAACCGAAGGCCTGAAACCCGAAGGGGTCGAGCAGGGCGCCGAGTTGTTCGTTTTGGATATCCTCCATCAGGTTGCCGGCCACGATGTAACCCACCAGCAGGGCGGCTGCCGTAATAAAGGAATATAGCGTAGAACGGGTGTTGATGGCTACGGCGTAGATGATACAGCCCGCCAGGAAGAGGTTGGGCGCCGCCAGAACGAAGAAGCCCGCAAGGTGTCCTTTTATTTCAAAAGGGCCAAACCGGTTGCCGGGCAGCCATTCGAAGATGCTGTTGATACCCACGCCCGCCCACATGCCGAGGGAAATGCCGAGGAGCGGGATCAGCGCGATGAGGAATGCTCCGGTGAAATGGCCGAAGTAGTAGCCGGCTTTGCCGACGGGCTTTGAAAAGACGATCTGGTCGGTTTTGGAGTCGAAGTCGCGGATGGCGGCGGTATTGAGGAAGGCCGTCACCAAGAGCAAGGTGAGCAGGGAAAATACTGCATACCAGTTCTGGGCCACAAACGGCGCGTTTTTCCACACGTTGCCATAGCCGCCTCCGATACTTACCTGATCCGACACGGTGGCCGAAAACGTGAGCAGGGCAAGGATGAGCAGGAATATCCAGGGCATCGGCGAGCGAAGCCAGGCGCGGAGTTCAAAGGTGAAGAAGGTGTTCATGTTGATTTGCTAATTTGCTAATTTGCTGATGTGCTGATTGCACCCGCCGTACCACGCCTGTGGCGTGGGAAGGAGGGTTTTGCTGATGAACTGCGAACCGCGCTTGGGCGCGGGAAGCAGCTTTTTGTCAGGTTGATTTACGCCAGGCCGGCAAAAGCGATCAAGGCTCGAAGATAGCAAGAAGGCTGGGCTTGGGGAGACGGTTTTTCGATGAAAATATTATAAAAGCTGGTGAAGGCTTATCAAACCAACTGTGTAAGGGCCTGAGACGCAAAGACGTAAACTTCGTCATTGGCAGATTAAATGATTTTGACTTAAAAAATGAAAAATACCCTCACTGGACAATGGTAAGAGACATTCAGGTAAAAGTAGCCGGATCAAGCCCCCGTTTTGACTGGGTGAAAACGGACGACCTTAATGACGGAATTAACAGAGAGGGAGAGGAAATAGTGAATGACTTACATATGTCGGCACAAGGATATGTGATTTTGGGAAGACGCTTTGCAGAAAAAAGCATTCAGTTAATTCGTAGCCATAAATAGCATAGCCAAACAGTGAATAAAAAAGCACAAATGCCTTGAGGAATGAGGCGGATACCCGGCAGATCATTCGACAAGGATGGGTGCCGCCCCGTTCATGATCTTAGCAAAAAACACGTCTTCCAGGTCGGCATCCACCGGGCGGAAACCCTCGCCGGGGTCTTCCTCGCTCAGGATGTGAATGATGGGCTTGCCGGCCACGAGCTTGCTGGAGATCACGTTGTAGCGCTGCTGATAGACCTCAATTTCGGATTTGGCAATGGCTTTTTCCCACACCTTGCCATGCAACTGTTGCAGCGCGGCGTCGGGTGGGCCGGCATATTGCACCCGCCCGTGATGAATGATGGCCATATTGGAGCAAAGCTCCTTTACGTCTTCCACGATGTGCGTGCTGAGAATGACGATGACGTTTTCGCCTATTTCGGAGAGCAGGTTGTAGAACCGGTTGCGCTCGCCGGGGTCGAGACCGGCCGTAGGCTCATCCACGATGATGAGACGCGGGTCGCCGAGCAGGGCCTGCGCTATGCCGAAACGCTGCCGCATGCCGCCGGAATACGAGGACACTGCCTTCTTGCGGTGCTCCCACAGATTGACGCGCTGCAACAGCGCGTTGACCACCTCCTTGCGCTGCCCGGCGGGAATGCCTTTGAGCACGGCTAAGTGATCGAGCATTTCCACGGCGCTGATGCGGGCATACACGCCGAACTCCTGGGGCAGGTAACCCAGGGTGCGGCGCACGGCATCCTTGTCGTTCAGCACGTCTATTTCGCCGAGGGTGGCCGTGCCGCTGTCGGCGCTCTGCAAGGTGGCCAAGGTGCGCATGAGGGTACTTTTGCCGGCGCCGTTGGGGCCGAGCAGGCCGTACATGCCGGTGGGAATGTCGAGGGAGACGTCTTGCAGGGCTTTGACGCCGTTGGGATATGTTTTGGAGAGGTTGCGGATGGTCAACTGCATATTGCTTCAGGCTTTAGAGAGGAAAAAATCCAATTGAGGAGCCAAGATAGGCAAAGGAGCGCTTACGTTGCCATGCGCTTTCGATAAAAGACAGGATTTTCAATACGAATCCCTGCAACATCTTATCTTTACCCGGCAAAGCTCTATCAAGATGATGTCCGTACGACTGTCGATGCTCAGCCTTTTCTTATTTCTGTCCATGCCTTCTCAGGGCCAGGAGCCGGGCATTCCCAAACGCGCTTTCCGGCTTCAGTTCGGAGGGGGCGCCGCCTGGGAAAGCTACCGCGACCGGGCCATGTCGCCCCTCTTGTACGAAGGCATACAGGGAGCGGCCGGATTGGGTATAGAGTTGCAGGGGCCAAAGGTATTGCACCGGGTGGAAACGCAGTTTTGGATCGGGGAGACCTCGGCGCAACGGCTGGGGGGCACTACCGAAAACCTGGCATTTGCAATAAACGGGAACCACCTGTGGCGGCTCAACCCCGCCGATGCGCCCTGGCAATGGCGCGCCGGGCCGGCATTGAGCGCCTGGGGCAGCCTGAGGTATCACACCAGCTTGGTCAACTCCAACTACTTTTACGATCTCTTCTTCTCAGCAGGGCCTGCCGGCTCGGCGGAACGAGAGTTCAAGCTCCTTGGAAAACGCTGGGGCGCCGGCTGGCAACTCACCGTGCCGGTGCTAAGCTGGGGGCTGCGTCCCACTTATTCCGGCCTTGTTGCTGCCACGCCTGAAGATGAACTCACTGCCGGCCCTTACTTTGAAGAAGCCCGCACAGGCTTTTTCGATGTGCTGACGCGGCTTCAATCGCGCATGTACCTGCGCTGTAACCTGCCCAATGAAAACGCCTTGGTGCTGCTCTATTATTGGGACATGTTCCGCTCTGATTTAGGGCGCCATTCCGTCACCCATGCCATGAACGGGCTGCAATTGAATCTCTCCATAAAACTATCGCGATGAAATACAGGCTGATACTGCTGATCCTGGCGTTGCAGGCCTTGCTGTTCAGCGCCTGCGAAAAGCTTTTCTTCGAGGATGATCCCGCCGATGACCCGGTGAGCAACTTTGATGCGCTGTGGCGGGAGATAGACCAGGGCTACTCCTTTTTTGAGTTCAAAAATGTAAATTGGGACAGCACCTACCACGTGTTTCGCTCCAGGGTGAACGCCGGCACCCGAACGATCGAGTTGTTCAACGTCATGTCGGACATGCTGTACACCCTGCGCGACGGGCACGTCAACCTCGAAGCCGGCTTCAACCGCTCGCGCAACT
Organism: uncultured Saprospiraceae bacterium; assembly: GCA_964577215.1. GTDB lineage: Bacteria > Bacteroidota > Bacteroidia > Chitinophagales > Saprospiraceae > UBA2329. The sequence continues at coordinate 5,918 of CAZNYK010000123.1, read as the reverse complement.
GGGAATGGTATCTCAACCACCCCGACAACTACGACGCCAATCTCCTCGAGCGCAACTACCTCAGGGAGCGCCAATGGTACACCGGCCCTTTGGTACACACCATCATTGACAGCATAGGCTACCTGCGATACAGCAGCTTTGGGCAGCGCTTCAGCGAGTCGCAACTCGACCTGGTGATTGCCCGCTTCAGCCCCCTTAAAGGAATGATCATCGACGTGCGCAGCAACGGCGGCGGCTTCAGTTCCATGGCCGACCTGCTGGCTTCCCGCTTTGCCGACCGCAGCCGTACGGCCTATTCCTCCGTAGTGAAAAACGGGCCGGGCCGCAACGATTTCTCCGCACCTGTAGAAGTCTCCGTCAAACCGGAAGGCGAGCGCCAGTTCACCAAGCCGGTCATCATTCTCACCAACCGCCGCAGTTACAGCGCCACCACTTTCTTCGTAGCCAAAATGCTCGCCCTGCCCCACGTGCGCGTAGTGGGCGACTGGACGGGCGGCGGCTCCGGCACCCCCGTAGGGGCAGAACTGCCCAACGGCTGGACGGTTCGGTACTCCTCCACTCAGACCTTTCTGCCCGATGGGTTCAACATTGAAGACGGCATCCCGCCGCACATCAAAGTGGATATGAGCGAGGCCGATCGCGCCCAGGGAAAGGATACCATCCTCGAAAGGGCATTGGCAGAGCTGCGTTGATCACCATCTCCCGGTGACGATTGTCATTGCACGGCGCTTCATTTCTTTCTAACTTACTGCACGACAGGGAGCGCTGTCGAATATTTGATCTCCGTCATCACAAAGGAGCTTTGCACGTTGCCTATGTTCGGCAGGTCGGCGAGTTTGTGGACGATGAAGTTTTGATAGGCCTCCATATCGGGTACCACCACGCGCAGCAGATAGTCGTACATGCCGGCGATATGGTAGCATTCGATGACCTCGGGTAATGCGCCCACCCTGGCCTCAAACTCTTTAAGAAAGGGTTTGGTATGTTCTTTGAGTTGTACGTTGCACCAGGCAGTGAGCTTGAAGCCGAGTTTAGCCTTGTCTAAAAGGGCGACATACCGCTGTATGTATCCGTCTTCTTCCATACGGCGGATGCGCTCATAAATGGGGGTGATGCTCATGTGCAGCCGGGCGGCTATTTCCTTGTTGGTCAACCTTGCGTCTTCCTGTAAAAAAACCAGGATACGGCGGTCAAGTGGGTCGAGCGGTTTCATGCGAAGATATTTTTTCTTTTACGGCAAATTGGACTGGGCTGCACGATGAAAAAAAACAGCTTGAAAGCAAAAATATGGAAAAATTTTCTTCAATAACTTAATGAGTTGGAAATATAATCCATTCATGTTGAAATTTGCATCAAATAAAACCAGGAAAATGAAAAAGCGCGAAAGCAAACTTCGTCCGGAGAGCCGCATGATGTCTTACGGATACAAGGCCGCCCTCTCCGAGGGCGCCATCAAATGCCCGATATTCCAAACCTCCACTTTTGTATTCCGCACGGCGGAAGAGGGCAAGGCGCATTTCGAACTGGCCTACGGCCTGCGCGAACCCAATCCGGGGGAAGAACAGGGCCTGATCTACAGCCGCCTCAACAATCCCGACTTAGAGATACTCGAAGACCGCCTCTGCCTGTGGGATGAAGCTGAGGCTTGCGCCGTGTTCGACAGCGGCATGTCGGCCATTGCTACCACGCTCTTTGAATTCCTGCGCCCCGGCGACGTATTGCTGTACAGCAACCCCCTCTACGGCGGCACCATGCACCTCATCTCAGAAGTGCTTACGCAGTTCGGCATCGAGGCAATGAGCTTCAATGCGGAAATGGAAGAAGCCGACCTGGTCCGGCTGGTGGAACGGTCCGGCAAGCAACACCGCATTGCGATGATCTACATCGAAACGCCGGGCAATCCTACCAACTGCCTGACCGATATTACTTCCATGCGGCGTATAGCGGACTTGTTCTCCACGCCCGAAAAGCGAATACTCGTTGCGGTGGACAATACCTATCTCGGCCCCGTGTTCCAGCACCCGCTCCGCTGGGGCGCCGATCTGGTACTATACTCCGCCACCAAATACATCGGCGGTCACAGCGATTTGATTGCCGGCGCCTGCCTCGGCTCCAGGGCGCTTATCCACCGGGTGAAAACCCTGCGCACTTTCTTCGGCACCATGGCCGGCCCCTGGACGGCATGGCTCCTGCTGCGAAGCCTGGAAACGCTCAAATTGCGCATGGAGCAACAAACCGAAAATGCCTGGGTCGTAGCCCGTTATCTGGCTCAACACCCCAAAGTCAAGCAAGTGCACTACTTAGGTCTCCTCACTGAAGCCGATGGCAGGCAGTATGAGATTTTCAAAAGGCAATGCATGTCGCCGGGCGCTATGGTGGCTTTTGAAGTGAAAGGAGGGGAAAAAGAGGCCTTTGCTTTTCTCAATCAACTGCACATCCTGAAATTGGCCGTAAGCCTCGGAAGCACCGAGTCGCTGGCACAACACCCGGCCACCATGACACATGCCGGCGTGCCGCTGCACGAACGCGAAGCCCTCGGCATTACCCCCAATCTCGTTCGCCTCTCCATCGGCGTTGAAAACGTGGATGACCTTATCTGGGACATGGAGCAGGCGCTAGATGCAGTGCCCGTTGTGAAAAAAAGGAAAAAGACGGCGATTGCTTGAGAAAAGTAGAGGAGTAGAAGGGTAGAGGAGTAGAGCCGGCGCGCCCGGGGCCTGCCGTGTATACACGGTATGTCGGTTTAAGTTATTGGCGGGGCATTTCTGCCGGCAATTCCTTTTCTTTGTACCCTCAATATAATTGACCCATGAAAGGAATCATCCTGGCCGGCGGCCTCGGCACCCGGCTCTACCCGCTCACGCTGGCCGTGAGCAAGCAATTGATGCCGGTGTACGATAAGCCCATGATATACTACCCGCTCTCCACCCTGCTCTCGGCGGGCATCCGGGAAATATTGCTCATCTCCACCCCGCATGACCTGCCGCACTTTGAAAAACTCCTCGGCGACGGCAGCGAAATAGGCTGCAACTTCTCCTATGTGCCGCAGCATGTACCCAACGGACTTGCCCAGGCCTTTGTGCTGGGCGCGGATTTTGTCGGCAAAGACCCCGCCGCCCTCATCCTCGGGGATAACATCTTTTATGGCGCCGGGCTGGAACGGCAACTCCAGTCCAGTACCAACCCCAACGGCGGCGTCATCTTCGCCTACCAGGTGGCCGACCCCGAGCGCTACGGCGTGGTGGAGTTCGACAGCAACTTCAAAGCAATTTCCATAGAGGAAAAACCGCAAAAACCGAAGTCCAACTACGCCGTGCCGGGACTGTATTTCTACGACAACTCGGTGGTGGAAATAGCCCGCAACCTGAAGCCCAGCGCCCGCGGGGAATACGAGATCACCGACGTGAACCGGCATTTTTTGGAAATGGGCAATCTCCGGGTGGAAGTGCTGAGCCGCGGCACCGCCTGGTTGGATACCGGCACCCACAAGTCGCTCATGCAGGCCGGTCAGTTCATCGAAGTGATCGAAGACCGGCAGGGACTCAAGATCGGCTGTATCGAAGAGGTGGCCTGGCAAATGGGCTTCATAAACGATGCCCAACTCGAGCGCCTCGGCCACAAGTACCTCAAGAGCGGCTACGGCGAATACCTGCTCAGGTTATTGGAATAACCTGCCAAGCTTGCCGCACTACTCTTCAGACGCCACCGCTTTTTCGGTCTTTGCTTAGCATTCATCCTGCTGCCGCTGATGCACCGTTTGGGATGGGAGCACAAACTGACGCGGCTGCTGGTTTTTGTTCCCTTCAGCCTCATCATGCTCGGCATAGCCATAGCCATGATGAGCATGGCGGGCATGCAATCCGTATTTTTTGGTTACGGATTTCACTTCTGAGGAACGAGCTTCAGCACTTGCTCAAACACATTGTCACCCGTAAAGCCGAATTTCTCATCCAGCACCTTGAATGGCGCGGAATACCCGAAATGCGTCAAGCCGAACACTTTGCCGCGCGCACCCGCCAGGCCTTGCAAGGTGACGGGCAAGCCCGCAGTGAGGCCGAATACGGGCACATTGCCGGGTAGGACGCTGCGCTGGTACTTGAGCGTCTGCCGGCGGAACAATCCCTCTGACGGGGCGGATACGATGCGCACTTTTAGTCCTTTTTCGTTGCGCAGGCGGACGGCGCCGGCCACGAGGGTGGCTACTTCCGAGCCGTTGGCCAACAGGATGACGTCGGGTTTGCCTTCGCAGTCTTCTACAATATAGGCGCCTTTGGCGGCAAGTGCGGCCTGGGCGGCTCGATCTCCCGGGAGATCCTGCACACCCTGGCGGGAGAGGATGAGGCCGGAGGGCGAATGCCGGTTTTCAAGCGCCAGTTTCCAGCAGGCCAGTGTTTCGGCGCCGTCGGCGGGGCGCATGGCGAGGAAACTGTTGTGCCCGGAGTGATTTTGGAGTTGCTCCAGCAGGCGTATCTGCGCCTCTTGCTCCACCGGCTGGTGGGTGGGGCCGTCTTCTCCCACCCGGAATGCATCGTGCGTCCAGATGAAAATGACGGGTTGCTCCATGAGTGCTGCCACGCGAATGGCGGGCTTCATGTAGTCGGAAAAAGCGAAGAAGGTAGCGCAGGCGGGGATGACGCCGCCGTGCAGGGCCATGCCCGTAGCCAGGGCAGCCATGGTGAGTTCGGAAACGCCGGCCTGGAGGAAGGCGCCGGAGAAGTCGCCCCGGCGGAAGGCAGTGGTCTTTTTGAGAAAATTTTCGGTTTTATCGCTGTTGGCTAAGTCGGCAGAAGCCACGATCATGTTTCCCACTTTTCCCGCCAGGTGCGAGAGCACGGCGCCGGAGGCATTGCGGGTGGCGTCGTTGGGCTTGGTTTGTATTTGATCCCAATGTATTTCCGGCAGCTTGCCGGAGAGGAAATGCTTGTATCTGGCAGCGAGTTCGGGATTTGCTTTTTCCCAATTTTTGAAAGCGGTTTTGCGGCGTTTGGCTGCGCGCTTTTTCATTTCCATCACCTCTTGATAATGTGCCGCCACATCGGGGAATATCTCGAATGGCTGTTCGGGGTTTCCGCCGAGACCGGCGATGGTTTTTTCAAAGGAGGCGCCGGCGCCGCTGAGCGGCTGGCCGTGCAGCTCCACTTCGCCTTCGAAGGAAGCGCCGTCGGCAGTGCGGGCGCCCTTGCCCATGACAGTTTTGCCGATGATGAGGGTGGGGCGTTCCGTTTCGGCTATGCCGGCGCGCAGGGCGGCACGGATGGCTTCGTGGTCGTTGCCGTCTATGCTGAGCACGTGCCAGCCCCAGGCCTCGTACTTCATGGCCGTGTTTTCGCTGGTCACTACGTTTACGGGGGTGGAAAGTTGAATGTCGTTGGCGTCGTAAAACATGACGATATTGCCCAGGCCGAGGTGCCCGGCTATGCGGCCTGCCGATTGGGAGATTTCCTCCTGGATGCCGCCGTCGGATATATAGATAAAGGTTTTGTGAGCAACGCCCTCCCCAAACCGGGCAGCCAGAAAGCGCTCCGCTATGGCGGCCCCGATGCCGAAAGCATGGCCTAAGCCGAGCGGCCCGGAGGTGTTCTCTATGCCGCGGGCCACGTCCAACTCCGGGTGGCCGGGCGTGGGGCTTCCCCACTGGCGGAAGTTGCGGATATCGTCCATTGAATAATTGCCGAGCAGCGTCTGCTGTGCATATAGCATGGCCGACATGTGGCCGGCGTCTAAGAAGAAACGGTCGCGAAGAGACCATTGCATGTCTGCGGGGTCATAGTTCAGGAATTCCGCATAGAGAACGTGAATAAAATCGGCGCCGCCCATTGGCCCGCCCGGGTGACCCGATTTGGCTTTTTCCACCATAGCGGCGGCGAGGATGCGGATGTTGTCGGCTGCGCGGAGGGAGATGGTTTTCATAATATGCT
>CAZNYK010000122.1:0-12457 GCA_964577215.1 uncultured Saprospiraceae bacterium | reverse complement strand
CGTTCCAGCCGCTGCCGAAGCCCCAGAAATCGGAGGCTAAGATGCCGTTTTTGCGGGATTGATAGGTGGCGAAGAGGTTGTTGGAATAATCAATGCCGCCATCGTTGGCCACCCACATGTCAGTACCCAGTATTTTAATTTCCTGTTGGTCGGGGTGTATCCAGTTGAGGTTGCCCTGGTATCCGCCCAGCGGGGTGAAAGTCTGGGCGCCATTCTCGGTTTTCCAGAGGTTGAGGCCGCCGATGAGCACGTGGTCGGGATTGGTGTGCGATGCGGCGATGGAGAGGTTGTAGTATCCCTGGTAGAGGGTGTTGGTATTGTTCAGGGTCATGAGGTTGGGGTGCGCTGCCGTCCAGGGGCCGCCGAGGGGCGGGTTGGGCAGGGTCCAGCTTTCGCCGGCATCCGCGCTGCGAAACACGCCGATGAAGCCGTTGTCGCCGGGTTTGGAGTCGCCGATGAGCACGACGTAAACGCGGTCGGGATCAGCGGGCGTTACGGTCATGCGGGCGCCGTCGTCGCGGCGGGCGGGGTCGTTGGAGGCGTACCAGCCGTTTTCGCGGATGCTGAATGACAAACCAAAGTCGGTGGATTTGAAAAACTCGCAGCGCCTGGCTATGGGGTTATTTTTCAATATATACATAATCTGGGGCTGCGTGGGATGCACCTCTATGTCGTAGCAGGTTTCGCTGTAGAGTTGCGTCCAGTTGCTGCCGCCGTCGGTGCTGCGAAACAGGCCGCGCCCGGCAGCGACCGTCACGAAGTCGGCATGTACGGGATGCACGGAAATATCGTTGACTTCCAGGTTGTCCATGCTGAATATCGCCGACCAGCTCTGCCCGCCGTTGACGGTTTTATACACCCGGCTTCCATCGCCGGCATACACCACGTTGGGGTTGGCGGGATCAATGCGCACGCTATGTACGGCGCGCATGAGGGTATTGGCAGAGGCGTGCGTCCAGTTCAGTCCTTTGTCGGTGCTTTTATACACGCCGCCGGCCTCGGTACCGCAAAAGAGGATATTGGGATTGGCGGGCGACTGGTCGATGCAATACACATTGGCCTGCCAGGATACCTTCACCTGGCCGGGGGCGGTGCTGAAGGTTTCCACCGGACCGATGTGACGCCATTGCGGCATTTGGCTCTTAGGGGTGCTTGCCCATTGCTCCAGCCAACGGCTTTCCAGTGCTTGCTTCTCGTCAACATGAGGCATCCTTATGCTCCCGTCCGGTTGGACAAAAGGCTCCACCTTTCGGCGCCATTTTTTGTAGTACTGGGTGTGGGAGGTCTTTATGAAGTCATGCGTACGGTAATACGCCAAGTAGGCGGAGTCCACGGCGGCCACGTTGGGGTTATCCGTGTACATAAGCAAGGCCCAGGAGGGGACATCCGCAGCTGTTACAGCTTGAAAGCGGAGGGTTTTTTGTGCAGGAAGCGTGCCTGAGAGGAGGAGAGAAAAGAAGATGATTTGCAGCCGCATGGTATGATGAATTGTTTTTACGGCTGCAAAATTAGGGTTTTCCGGGAGAGGCGTGTGTCGTTAATTTTGGTGGCAATCTCGCCCAGTCCAAACTCGCATCCCCGGCAAGATCAACTCTTTGCCGTCCACCTGATGCACATCGCGGCGGATGCGGTGCTTCCTTGCATTGATTTCGAAAAAAAAATCGCGCAGAGTGAGCACCCCGCGCGATTTATGTGACAGCGTTTTGAGAGCAATTAATAGCGATAGTACTCCGGCTTATACGGCCCTTCCTTCTTCACGCCGATGTAGGCGGCCTGTTCCTCGTTGAGTTCTTCTAATTCCACACCGATCTTGGCCAAGTGCAGGCGCGCCACCTGCTCGTCCAAATGCTTGGGCAGGGTATAGACCTGGTTTTCGTAGCGGTCGGCATGGCTCCACAATTCTATTTGTGCCAGCACCTGGTTGGTGAAGGAGTTGGACATCACGAAGGAGGGGTGGCCGGTAGCGCAGCCGAGGTTGACCAAGCGGCCTTCGGCCAGTACCAGGATGTCTTTGCCGTTGAGGGTATATTTGTCCACCTGCGGTTTGATGACCACTTTGGTGTGGCCGTACTTGCCGTTGAGCCAGGCCATGTCGATCTCGTTGTCGAAGTGGCCGATGTTGCACACGATGGTTTTGTCTTTCATCAGGTAGAAGTGCTCCTCGCTCACGATATCGCGGTTGCCGGTGGCGGTGATGACGATATCGGCACGGGGAATGGCATTCACCATTTTCTTCACCTCGTATCCGTCCATAGCGGCTTGCAGCGCGCAAATGGGGTCGATTTCAGTGACGATGACGCGGCAGCCGGCGCCCCGCAGCGAAGCGGCGGTGCCTTTGCCGACGTCGCCGTAGCCGGCTACGACAGCTACTTTGCCTGCCATCATGATGTCGGTAGCGCGGCGAATGGCGTCCACGGCGGATTCCTTACAGCCGTATTTGTTGTCGAACTTGGATTTGGTCACCGAGTCGTTCACGTTGATGGCGGGCATGGTGAGGGTGCCGTTGGTCACGCGCTCGTAAAGGCGGTGTACGCCGGTGGTGGTTTCCTCGCTGATGCCGCGGATGCCGGCGATGAGTTCGGGGCGTTGGTCGAGCACGAGGTTGGTCAGGTCGCCGCCGTCGTCCAGGATCATATTGAGCGGCTGATCGCCTTCAAACGCATAGAGCGTTTGCTCGATGCACCACCAGAATTCTTCTTCGTTCATGCCTTTCCAGGCATAAACCGGGATGCCGGCGGCGGCGATGGCGGCGGCGGCGTGGTCTTGGGTGGAGAAGATGTTGCAGGACGACCAGCTCACCTCGGCGCCCAGTTCGATGAGCGTTTCGATGAGCACGGCGGTTTGGATGGTCATGTGCAGGCAGCCGGCGATGCGGGCGCCTTTGAGCGGTTTGGAGGGGCCGTACTGCTCGCGCAGCGCCATGAGGCCGGGCATTTCTGCTTCGGCGAGTTCTATTTCCTTGCGGCCCCAGTCGGCCAGCGAAATGTCTTTTACTTTGTACTTGAGTTTGTTTGCTACTGCGTGCATGAGAGTGATTTTGGTGATGACGAAAAAAGCGGTGCAAAGGTAAAGTTTTGGAGGGTATTAACCAAAATGCGACCGCATGGAGTTCAATTAACGGATGGCGGGGTGTTTTGTTTAGTTTTTAACAGCTCCAGTCTCATCCAGCAAGTACTCACCTTAGACGACCTGTTCTCCTGAAAACCGCGATTCCCTTTCCTCATTGTCGCGTTCCTTGCAAAATATTCGGGGTTTTGCGGCTATATTTGCCCCGCAATTCATAATCCATTCACACACCCAACCATGAAGTTATTTTTACCCAATCTGGTTTTGCGTATCTTTTCCGTTTCCCTCGGTTTGGTTTTCCTTGTCCTGCCATTCGAAGAGCAACTGAAAAGCCGGCGGCCCGGCGAAAATGGTCACCGCAAAGCGTTGAGTATCAAATATGCGCTTGAAGACAACTTTGAGCGCACCAAGGACCCCGCGCTCGGCTACCCGCCCACGGAGCGCCTGGCTGCGGCGCTGGCGTATGCGCAGCGCCTCCAGGTCGAAATGTTGTCGGAAGATAAGAGCCTGAACAGCCTTGCTTCGGCGCGCTGGCGCGAACGCGGCCCCAACAACATGGGGGGGCGCACCAGGGCAATTCTCATTGACCAAAATGACCCCACACGGCGCACCATCTGGGCCGGCTCCGTCTCCGGCGGGCTATGGAAATGCAACGACATTACCGCCGACCCTCCTTTTTGGGAAATAGTGAGCGATCATTTAGAGAACATGGCCGTAGGCGCCTTGGCCCAGGACCCCGTGAACCCGCAGATCATATATATGGGTACCGGCGAAGGTTTCATCAACTTGGATGCGGTGCGCGGCCGCGGCATCTTCAAATCCGAAGACGGCGGCAATACCTGGGCCGTGCTTCCGTCCACGGCTAATTCCAGCACCTTTCGCTTTACGCGCGATATCTTCATTCATCCGGAAACGGGCGATATATATGCCGCCACTTCGCAAGGCTTGATGCGAAGCCAAAACGGCGGCCAGGCCTGGGCCAAGGTATTGGGCCTCGGCGTCAGTATAGCAAACAACAGTATGTTCGATATACAATATGCTCCCTCCACCGGGATGTTATTCGCATCCAATACCAACGCCGTCTGGCGCTCACCTTCCGGAAACCCGGGCGCCTGGCAAAATATTTCCACCGCCGCCACGGGATTTCCTTCCGGCCTTTCCCGCGTAGAGATGACCCTCAGCAACTCCAATCCCGATATTATCTATATCATCGGGGACCTTGATGGCGGCGCTTCCAATGTGTACATCACCACCGATGGCGGCGCTTCCTGGACGCAGCGCGCCCGTCCCAATAATGCCAACGGCTCGGAATTTACCAACGGCCAGGCATGGTACGACCTGGAAATAGCCGTTGATCCTTTCAATCCCGCTCATGTCATAGTGGGCGGCGTGCGCATCATGCGCTCGGTCAACAGCGGCCTCAACTGGAGCTTTTTTGCCGATAACATGCACGTGGATCACCACAAATTCATTTTCGACCCACAACAACAGGGCATCATTTATTTCGGGAATGACGGAGGGATTTACCGCAGCGCCAACGGATCCGCGCCAACGGTAGATAACAAAAACCGGGGATACAACGTCACCCAGTTCTATGCCTGCGCCTTTCACCCGGAGGCCGGCTCCAACTATATGCTCGGCGGTACCCAGGACAACAACTCCCTTCAATTGAACGACAACGGCATTACTTCTGCCCGCGTGGTGCGCGGCGGCGACGGGATGTTCTGCCATATTGACCAAATTGACCCCGACATACAAATGGTCTCTTCCCAAAATGCGCGGTATTCCATTTCCACGAACGGGGGCCAGACCTGGACCAATGCAGTCAACCTCGAGGGGCGTTTTGTAAGCCCCTCCGATTACGACAGCGAATCGAAAATCCTCTATTCCCAAACCAATGCCGAAGGCGGCGATTTCTACCGGTGGTCTGTCCTGACCGGAACGACAGAATTAGTTCAAATCCTGCCCTCTTCTATTAGTATCTCGGCGGTAGCTGTGGATCCCAACGTCCCGAATCGCGTTTATTTCGGCGCTTTCAGCAACGGGCGCATCCTCCGGGTAGAAAATGCGCATACCGGGAGTTCCGTGACCGGGGTGGCCTTGTCGCCGCTGCCCGGTACGGTTTCGAGCATCGACATTGAGTATGGAAACCCGGATCACCTGCTGGCCACCGTTTCCAATTACGGGGTGGCCAGCGTGTTTGAATCTTTCAACGGGGGCCAATCATGGATCAACGTAGAAGGCAACCTGCCGGATATGCCGGTGCGCTGGGGCGTCTTCAACCCTGCCAACAGCCGGCAGGCTATGATCGCTACTGAAGCCGGCGTGTGGGCAACAGAGTTCCTGGACGGAGACAATACAGAGTGGCTGCCGCCGCTGCCCGGCCAGGGTATTCCCTTGGTTCGCACCGACATGCTGAAGGTGCGGCGCTCCGACCGGGTCGTGCTTGCTGCTACCCACGGACGCGGCTTGTACACCTCCAACGCATTTGCCGAGCCTTCTGCCCGGGCCCTCTTTCCTCCGGTGGCCTACCAAAATGCGCCGGTCCGTTTCCTGGGAGAGCTTTCCTCCAATGCCGAATCTTATTTCTGGGATTTCGGTAACGGAAATACCTCAACGGAGGAAAACCCGGAACACATTTTTGCCGCTCCCGGCGAATACACCGTCACACTTACCGTTAACGGCGAGTTGAGTACGGCTTCCTCCATCAAAGTGCTTCCCGACCGCCCGCTTCCTTACCTGCCCGGCAAACCTGCCTATGGAGGCGATTTTGAGGGTTTCACCGAACAGTACGCCGTACATACGATAAGCGGCTCCGCTTTTGAGCGGGGCAAATCCTCCATTGCCAAAAAAGACGGCACACACAGCGGTGAAAACGCATTTGTGCTCGGGCTGAACGAAGAATTTTACCAGGCTAATACCAACACGGTACTATACCTTTCCAATTTTGATTTTTCCGAGCCTACGCTCTATGATTTCAGCTTCTGGGGCAAATGGGAGATCCACAACGGCTTCGACGGATTCCGGGTGGAATACTCAACGGATAAAGGCAACACTTGGGAGGCGCTCGGAAACCAGGTGTTGCCGAACTGGTACAACTTTCGCAATAACAACCTGACCGGGGCTGCATTCCCGACCGGCAATGCTTATTTTACCGGCAACCGTACTACCTGGACGGAGTACAAACTCAACGTGAGTTTCCTGGCCGGCAATCCCAATGTGGCCTTCCGGGTGGTATTTCGATCTGACGGCAGCGGCAACCATACAGGTGTGGCCATAGATGATGTGCACATCGAAAAATATGAAGGCGAGGTCGTGACCAGGTTGCTCAACTTCAGCGGCAGTTATCCTAACCCCACTGATATCCGCCTGGATTGGAACACCGCGCCGGAGTACCATTGCCGCACCTTCGAAGTGGAGCGATCCACTAACGGGCGCGATTTTGAGCGCATCGCCGTAGTGCCTGCCACGGGCATCCTCACGGCGGAACCCCAATCCTATAGCGCTACCTCCCCGGGACTGAGGAATTTGTATTTTTTCCGCCTGCGAGTGCTCAACCAGGATCCGGCGGGCGATTATAATTACGAGTTCTATTCCCCCATTATCGCCATGCAACGGGCAGAGCAGGCCGGCCTTGTCAGCCGGGTATTCCCTTCGCCGTTCGGCAGCGCCATCGGCGTTACCTTCAACGGCATAGTGGACCAAAGCGTGGAATACGAATTATTCGACATTGCAGGCCGGCTGGTATTGCGCGGCAAATCTGGCAGTCCCGGTGCTTTCCTGGATATTGATACCGGGAACCGGTTGGCCAAGGGCGCCTATGTATTGCGTTTGCGCGTGGGGGATACGGCTTATGAAACGTTTAAAATTGCCGGCGGATGGCAGTGAGACACTGGTCGAATTTTTTCAAAATATTTGCTCCATTGGTGAGCATCATCCTGCGCCCGGTGTCTTCCGACGCACAGGTGCGCCTTGTGCGGCAGCCCGAGTATTTATCTGCCATTGTGCATGGACGCAACGCTATAAAAGCGCTTCGCGAAACGGCGGATATTCCCGGAATGTCTGTCGCCGTTGGTATCGGGAACACCATTGTGTGGAGCGAGGGTTTCGGGTATGCCGATCTGGAAAAAGGGACGCCGGTATCGCCGGGAACGCAGTTTCGCATCGCCAGCGTATCCAAGCTGCTCACCGCCGCCGTAGTAGGCAAAATGTATGAACAGGGCTGCATTGATCTCGACGCCGATGTGCGCAAATACGTGCCCGACTGGCCCGACAAATGCTATGACATCAGTAGCCGGCAGTTGGCAGGGCATCTTGGGGGCATCAGGGAATACCGCACCACCGATTTTACCATCAAAAATATTGACAGCAAACGCTACAAAAATGCCAAAGAAGCCCTCAGTATTTTTGTGGAAGATACCCTTGTGGCTCCCCCGGGTACGCAGTACAACTACACTTCTCTCGGGTACACCCTCCTGGAAGCTGCCTTGGAGGGCGCTTCCGGCGAGTCGTTTATCCGGTACATGAAGCGAAATGTACTCGATCCCCTCGGCATGAGGTCCACCTTGCCCAATCATCCCGACAGCACCATCAACCGCCTGACCACGCTCTACACCCGAGACAGCAAAGGCGGCAATAAATCAATCCGGAATCTACGGCCTACCTATAAGTTTGCCGGAGGCGGGTACGTATCTACTGCCGAAGATCTGGTTCGCTTCGGCATGGCGCACCTGCGCCCGGGCTTTTTGAAAGCCTCCACCTTGGAGATGATGTTCCAGACCCAGTACCTCAAAACCGGGGAACCCACCGGCGTCGGCATCGGCTGGGTAGTGAGCGACCGGGACCCCTGGGGGCGACGCATCTGGTATCACAACGGCAACCAGCCGGGCGCGCGGCCTGTGTTGATCGTATATCCTGACCACAACTTAGTCATCGCCATTACCACCAACGTGACAGGCATTCCCGAATGGGTGGAAGGCGCGGCCATGTGCATCGCCGATCCCTTCCTGCGAATCATGGCAGGCGAAAAACCATTGAACACACCTGATTCTACCGGCACATTTGATTACAGGGTAGGGGAGGAAGCAGACGGGCTTTTCGGCTCTATTACCATACTTGACCCTGCTGAAGCGGTGGACGGATATCGCGGCTGGATGGATGCCTTGCCGGGCGACAACCTCAGCGTGTGGCCCATTGCCGACCTTATTGCCTGGCCTTCCGAGACGGTTGCGCTGGCCGCCACGCCCAAAGGGCTTTTCCCTTTGCGCTGGCAAAAGGGCGCCGATGGCGTTCGGACCGGTTTTTTCACTTTTTTTGAAAAATACCGGCCCCAAACCCTGCCCCTGTATTTATCCGAACCTTGACAAAGCATAGCTTGCGTGCTGCCGGAGGTAGTAGTAAGCAACCGGAAAAGGCAGAAACTCTACGAAACCAAAGACACGGTCATCAACCTGAGCTGCTGACCTGGAGTTTCTCGCTTTCCACTCATCATTTGCATACTGCTATAATTAACACACCTCCCCATGCAAATCCTCCCCGAAAGCATTACTTTTGCTCTATCCCTTCCCTGAACAATCCACCCCGGTTGCCGGATCCAGCAATCCCTGTTTCATAACCCATAAAATTATTCATATGAAAATCTTTGCTTTACGCTCTAAAATCCTGCTGCCGTTAGCGGCTGGCGCCGCACTGGTATCGGGTGCGATGAGCTTCCTCCCGTTCGTTGATAATGAACGACTTACACACATGCACACAAGTTTCGAAATGACTGCGCCTTTGCCTGTTTCGCCAAGCTCTTCTTTTGCACAAAGTGAGATGAGCCTGCCTCCCGGCGGGAGCATTTCTTTATGCGTGAAGCTGGATTCGATTTCTGCATCTTCGAGTGTAGTGGAAATTTCGCTGGATAACGGAAACGCGCCTCATTTCCCCGGCTTTGAGAACGACACACTGGTATTTCAGGCCGGCCAAACCCAACGATGCCTGGAGTTGGCCGTGTCTTTCATATACCAATCTGCCACGTATAGGTTCGTGTTGGCGGCATACGAAAATGTTGTGATAAGCACTTCCGGGTCGGAATTGATCGTATTTGTGAACAAAGATCTGTGGGCGCCTCCATTTGCCGAACCATTACATTGCGCGAACTTGATTATGGATTTTGAGGGATATACCAATTTAGATATCAATTCATATTTTTCTCAAATAACGCTACCCGGAGGTCTCCCAATGACGGAATGTGATCCTCTGCCATTGATATTCAACAATAGCACGGGTAATACCCCCGGAATCCTTCAGGAGCCTGGAGTATTCCCGCCCAATAATGTGGCTTTCATGGCGGGGAATGTTGTTGATACTGCAGATAGGTCGAACCCTGAATCTATATTTATTCCGTTGTGCAACTCTCTATTGCCGGGATGCGATTATTCCATTCAATTCAGGTATCGAAAAAGGGAGGAAGATCCTTCCCATCTGATGGGTAGAATCCAGATATATGGTACAAATGCCTATCCTTGTGATATTCCTTTTCCTGCCGATTGTGACGATCCGCCCACAGTGGGCGGCTATCACTGCATTGAGGAAGGTGTCACAGTGAATTCTGAACAATGGCAAACCTATACGCTTACAGTATCACAGGCTGCCCTGCCTGAGCCAGTGCGATTTCTGGTTATTGCCAACAATACGCTTTTCTTCGGCCCTCCTCCTCCTCTTGACACCACTACAAATGCTTATGTAGGCGCAGGAATATACATAGACGATATACAGATCACAACCTTTTGCGATCCTTTTGCCTGCCCCTGCAATAATTCCCCTGCGAATACCAACATTAACATCAATGCACACGACTATGGCGGATCGGTTGCGCTCAGCCAATTGATTTCGGAAAATATTCTTCCAGCCGGCCCCGGTCCGCTTGCGGATCGCTGCATTGCCATAGGAGGGCGATTAGTGGTGGATACCCTCTACGGCTTTCAGGATTGTGAAATCGTGATGCAGCTTGGCGCGGAGATAGAAGTAAACGACTATGTCCGATTGGAATTCGTTCGGACGAGCGTTTCGGGCTGTAATACCATGTGGAGAGGTATCAGGCTCGGAACCGGCAGTGAATTATTAGTGGAGGAAAGTGAAATATCAGATGCCCAATACGCAGTATGGGGTGCATATAAATCGAAAATTGAATTTATTCACAGCGAATTCTTGCGTAATTATGTGAGCTTGTATGCCAACCTCACTCCGGGATTCTCATTCGACCTTGACGCCTTCCATGGTAATACCCTCGATGGGGCCCAGCCCCTCCTGCCCCCCTTCCCCGGTCAAACGCCCGCCCCCGGCACGCGCCCATTTGCCGGCGTGGATTTGACCAACCAGGGCCTGCTGATAATAGGCACAGCCGGCGGCCAGCCTAACACCTTCAGCGCCCTTCGCAACGGCATCATCACCACGAACACTAAGACGGAAATAGGCAACACCGTCTTTACCGACATCGTCCAGACCAACGCCGAACCCAACTACCCCTTCACCGGCTTCGCCGTGCGGCATAGCGGCGGGGCAGCCCACGCACTGGACTTGCGCGGACTGGGCATAAACCCTGCCGCCCCGGCTACCTTCGACAACTGCACCAATGGCGTGTGGGCCACGGGTACGGATGTGAGTGTACAACAGGCGCGGATGACGGGGATGACAGGCGGTGTGACCGTGCTCTCCGCTGAACAACGGGAAGTGGAGGTGTTCAACAACTTCATACGCGCTGAAGGACGTGGCATACAAGTACTCCAAATCCCGCAGGCCGCCCGCATCAGCATACGCGACAATGAAGT
The DNA here is from genome assembly GCA_964577215.1 of uncultured Saprospiraceae bacterium. Taxonomy (GTDB): domain Bacteria; phylum Bacteroidota; class Bacteroidia; order Chitinophagales; family Saprospiraceae; genus UBA2329. Next base: position 1,580 of record CAZNYK010000122.1, on the reverse strand, counting down.
GACGGCAGGACTGGCGCCGCCGCTCCAATCTAAAGCCAGAGCCATACACACCGACGGCAGCAGCGCCGTGCAGGGGGCAGAAATCCGCAACAACACGGTCTCTACCCTCGGCAGCGACTTCGGCATATATATGAACGCCTGCGCCGGCTTCGAGATAGACAACAATGAAGTGGATGTGCTGAATGCAGATAATTCGCAGGGCATCTATGTGGGAGGCGGCACAAATAACATACTGAGCAACAACACCGTGACGGGCATACTTCAAGAGGATAATGGCTTGATTCTCATGCTGGGCGCCGGCAACGGCATATGGCTCAGCGGTGCAGGCAATATACGCCTGTGGTGCAATACCCTCTCGACATTAGACATGGCCCTGCAATTGAGCGGTCACCACACCGGCGCCGACATCGCCACCACCCTCTTCCGCACGCCCATGGGCACGGGCCTGCGCTATGCCAACGGCGTTCTGGCCCCGCAGCAAAACGGGCGCGGCAACCGATGGGAGGGTACGGCGCAGGGTTATAGTGTGGCGGCGGCACGGCATGAGGGGGGAGATGAGCAGTTTATCTTTGACAATCAGTACCGTGTACATCATGGCTACGATGCCAGCCTCAATTTCAACTTCTTCCCGCCGAGCATTTCGTTGCCGCACCCGGATGTGGATCCGAGTACGCCGTGGTTTGAAGTATTTGGTAATGTAGGCTTTGAAACCTGTACAAGCCAGCCCCAGTTTCAGGAAGAAGGTGAAATGGCTGAAAAACTGCGCCGGCGAGTAGCGCAGGACAGTATTGGGAACTTTGCTGAGGGCGTTCAATGGGATGCGGGCACGCAGTTGTATCTCCGGTTGCTTCAAAAGCCGGAACTGCTGAACCAGGATACTCTTTGGGCCGGATTTTTTGCGCGGCACAGCCAAACGGCCTTGGGTCAATTGGCGCAGTTGGAGTATGAAAAAGCAGCCTTGTTCGCACCCTCGGAGGAAACGGAGGACATCGCCTTGCTGAAAGAAGACATCCGGCGCCTTTCGGCGGAATTGCAGGTCATAGACAGCCTCTCGGCAGCCGACAGCCTGTACCTGGTACCCCCACGAAGAGCGGAAATACTGGAGGAGATCAGCGATGCCGTAGAGAATATATTGCAATTGGAGGACGTAGTTACAGCCCGCTGCATGGCCCTGGCCGATAACCTGCTCGTTCAGAACGCCTCCATAACAGGCTCCGGCGATCCGGCCAAGTACCAAAAGGAGCTTAATGCCATTTATCTCTCGAAGCTGGCGCAAAGCAACTTCATTTTCACGCCTGCCGAAAAAGAGGCCTTGGATGCAATAGCCGCGCAATGCCCCGAACTTGGCGGCCATGCGGTATTTGCAGCCCGCGCACTCCGCACATTGTACGATGACGAGGTAATAGAAGACAGCGGAGGTTGTGACCCTGCGAATCAGTCTTTGCGGACAGCCGAAAGTACAAACACCATGCAGGTGCAGGAGATAAAGGAGAAAGTCAATTCAGGCGAATGGGCCGACATACATATTTTCCCCAATCCTGCATCCAACAGCTTTACCATAGCCTACAGCCTGGCGCAGC
>CAZNYK010000121.1:8337-12548 GCA_964577215.1 uncultured Saprospiraceae bacterium | reverse complement strand
GCCTGGTGGTTCCGAGAGCATAATGTACTGCGGAACTCCGTTCCGCTGAATGTATAGCGGAACTCCGTTCCGCTGAATGAATGTACAGCAGGGAATGTGTGGCGGAACTCCGTTCCGCCTGCAGTTACCTACCCGGCGGAACGGAGTTCCGCCACGCAACACAGGCAGCGCCCGGCATGGTCCGGGCGCTGTTTGTTTTTAGAGAAATCCCTATCTTGCAGCCAATTTTAAAAAAACTTTCACACTGCGAAAAGACGGCGCAGGAGATCGTTTTCGTTAATACCGGTGCATTGGGAAGGGGTGACGTCGGAAGTCACCCCTTCCCAACACTCCAAAACTGATTTTTATGCGCAAATCCATTATTGTTTTCATCCTCTTCGCAACAGGCGCCATGCAATTTCATGGCTGCGGCACCGGCAAGGGCGGCGGCATCAATCTCTTCAGTGCCGATCAGGATATGGAACTCGGCCGCCAGGTCAACGAGCAAATACTCAACGATCCCAAGCAATTCCCTGTGCTGCCGGAAGCCGGCAACCAGGATGTGTACCGCTATGTGCGCAACATAACCAGCAAACTGCTCCAAACCGGCCAGGTACAATACAGCGATAAGTTCGCCTGGGAGGTACGCATCATAGATGACAGCAAAACGCTCAATGCCTTCTGCACGCCCGGCGGGTATATTTACGTCTATACCGGCTTGATCAAATTCCTGGATACAGAGGACCAACTCGCCGGCGTCATGGGGCACGAGATTGCACATGCCGCGCTGCGCCACTCCACGCGGCAGATGACGCAGGTGTACGGCATCGCCGCGCTCTCTTCCATTGTCACCGGCAGGTCGCAGCCCGGCCTCATCGAACAAATCGCGCAGGGGCTTCTTTCTCTGAGCTTCAGCCGCAACCACGAAAACGAAGCCGACTCTTACTCCGTAGTGTATCTATGCGCTACCGATTACAACGCGGCCGGAGCCGCCGGCTTTTTTAAGAAAATGGAAGGTCAGGGGGGAACTCCGCCCGCATTTCTCAGCACGCACCCCGATCCGGGCAACCGCATCGCCAACATAGAAGCCAAAGCCAAAGAAATGGGCTGCACCGGCACGCGCACCAATGCGACCGAGTATACGCGCATCAAATCATTGCTGAAGTAGCCTGAATTTAAGTATTTAAGATGAGTCATCCCGGATTTTCTACTCGAAACCGCAGGAGACCTCTGCGATCCCTGAGGTTCTCGGTTCGCTCTCTGTTCTGAAACCCATTCACGCTGTTGGGGAACACAGGGTTACACGGAGGAAAAGGAGGCACACGGAGAAAACTCCGTGAATCGCCTTATAACTCTATGCACCTCTGTGTCCAATAGATTAGAGGTCACAGAGTGATTCCCTCCAAGCCTTCGGCATGTCGTGAATATCTGGGATGACTCATGTTAATTCCCTTCTCCCCTAATCCTGCATAGCGTAAACCCACACAAATTCACCGCGAAAGCGGTAATGGATGCGGTAATGCGCTTCAAAATCGTCTTTGCGGACCATCCCGCGACATTCGCCTCCGGAGGGGTTGATCTCAAACGGTTCTATATGAATATGCTCCTGGAAGTCTAAGGATTTCCGTCCGTATGCTTTGTACAATGATTCTTTGGCGCCCCAAAAGACATGCAAATGCAACAGGATCGACGCTTCATTCAGGCATGCGGCTTCCTCCGGGCGCAGGAACTTCGGCGCCAGGCGACTGATCTTTTCCACGATGCGCTGTATGTCGGTACCGCAAGGCCGGGGCGCCAACATGGCAGCGCTCATGCCGTGGGAGTGACTGATGGAAATGTGTTTGCCGGAGTGCAACAAATGCGGCTTTCCGTAGCCGTCTTTTTGAAAAATATAGGGCGAGCCGTTTTTCCATGCGAGCAGTTTGACCAAGTGCCGCGCCGCCAGCCATTCCAGGCGCCGGCCTGCTGCCTGTATGGTCATCAGCTCTGCCTGCTCCACCTCCGGAAGTGCCAATTGCCGCACAAACCAATCCTCTTGTTCGCGGATGTTCCAGATGCCGAGAAGGGTTTCCAGCTCAATATCTTCCAGCAGGAGCAGGGGCATGGCTATTGTTCTTCAATGGATTTGACCCAAAACCGGAGCGGTTTGGCGCTTTCTTCCGGTTCTCCCAAATCTCTCCATGACATAAAGCAAAACATATCCGTCATACTGAAACCGCGCCGCTCCCAGAACTTGTCGAGGGAAACATAACCCTCCGGTTTGAGCGGATGGTCTCCGGGGCGAACCACGGCGCAAAAAGCAAGCAGGTTGAACCGGCCCAACTGCCGCGCCCAGGCCTCCCTCAAGCGGAAAAACTCGGCCCCGGCGCCCCGGCCCCGGTAATTTGCTTTCAGAATAGACTCACTGAGATAGAACACTCCTGCCGGGTCATATTCCCGGGAGAGAAAAGGCGCCTGCACATTGGCAGTTTCCTGTTTGAGCGGAAGGCCGGTTGAAGCGCCCACTACCTCTTCGCCCTGGAAAGCGAGTAACAGGATGCTATCCTTCGCTTTTGACAAAGTTTGGAGATAGCGCTTTTCATACCCCATATCCCCCTCATAGAGATATGGGTAATCCCGGAAAACCTCTATGCGCAAGCGGGCTACCGTTTCTAAATAGGGTGTAATGGAGTGGCCGTGAAAGGATTCAATGCGAAGATTCATGTGATTTTCTGTCCGGCTTATGGCCGTGAGTTTTAAGACCTATAAAACAAACCGGCATTGTGAATTGATTATATCCGACGAAAAATGGTTTGCAAAAATCGCAAACCGCCGGGCTATCGGGTGTCCACAACCGGTTCAAATCGAGCAGTGAAGTGGCGCAGGAAGGGCGGCTCATATACGATGCGGTAGCCCGGCGCTTTTTCTTTTTCCGTCATCAGTTCGCGGAAGGTCTCCACCACGTAATCAATATGACTTTGGGTATAGACGCGCCGGGGAATGGCCAGGCGAACCAGTTCCATGGCAGCGGGAGTGAACTTCCCATCGGCGCCGGTTTTGCCAAACATCACGGATCCTATCTCACAGGAGCGGATACCGGCCTTGAGGTACAGCTCACACACCAGTGACTGCCCCGGAAACTGCTCCACCGGAATATGCGGATAAAACTCCTTTGCATCCACATACACGGCATGGCCGCCCGTGGGCCAAATGATAGGCACCCCCATATCCCGGAGTTTTTCACCTAAGTAGCCGGTACTTTTGATGCGGTAATGGAGATAATCCGGATCGAAAACCTCCTCCAGGCCAATAGCGATGGCCTCCATATCGCGACCGGAAAGGCCGCCATACGTACTGTAGCCCTCCGTGATGATAAGCACGGTACGGCACTGCACGGCCAGGTCGAGATCGTTGAGCGCCAGAAAACCGCCCATATTGACCAATGCATCCTTTTTGGCGCTCATGATACACCCGTCGGCCAGGCTGAACATCTCCTGTGCAATTTGCCGGTAGCTTTTATCGGAATACCCTTCTTCGCGATGCCGGATGAAGTATGCATTTTCGGCGATTCGGCATGCGTCGAGGACGAACAATACCCCGTGTTGGCGGCAAATCTCGCTCACTTCCCTTGCATTGGCCATGGCTACCGGCTGGCCGCCGCCGCTGTTGTTGGTCACGGTAAGTATTACAGCGCCTATGCTTTCAGGGCCGTGCTCCCGGATCAGGTCTTTGAGCCGGTTGGTATCCATATTGCCTTTGAAGGGGTGGTACCAATCCGGATGGCGGCCCTCCTCTATGGGAATATCGATGGCGGTAGCGCCGGAAAATTCAATATTGGCGCGGGTGGTATCGAAATGGGTATTGGAAATGAATACTTTTCCCGGCCCTCCAATGCGGCTGTACAGGAGGTGCTCGGCTGCGCGCCCCTGGTGGGTAGGCAGGATATAAGGGTAACCTGTGAGGTCTTTAACGGCATTTTCCAAGCGCTGCCAACTGATGGCTCCTGCATAACTCTCGTCGCCGCGCATTACGCCGGCCCACTGCTCGGCGCTCATCGCGGAGGTGCCGCTGTCGGTGAGCAAGTCAATAATGACCTGGTTTGATTTAAGCAGGAAGGGGTTGTATTGAGCTTGTGCCAGAAACGCTCGCCGCTCTTCATCGGAAGTGAGCTTGATCTGCTCCACTACTTTGATGCGGAAAGGCTCAATGGTGGTTTTGTGATGCATGTTTTTTTGCTGTTTTATTCCAAGCCC
>CAZNYK010000121.1:0-8237 GCA_964577215.1 uncultured Saprospiraceae bacterium | reverse complement strand
AAGGCTCAATGGTGGTTTTGTGATGCATGTTTTTTTGCTGTTTTATTCCAAGCCCATATTGCTACCGCCCACTGACTACTGTTCCGGGTTCCACTGCCCACCGCCTACTGCCCACCGACACGAGTGTCGGGGCCCGCTGTAATAATCCGCACGGTTTCAATTTTGGTTTCACTCACTTGTTCCAGGATAAAGCGATAGCCGTTGAGTTCTATTTCTGCGCCCTCGTGGGGGATGCTGCCCGTGGTCATCACTATGTAGCCGGAGAGTGTATGGTATTCGCCTTCAGGAAGTTGGAGTGAAGGATATTTCTCGTTGAGATAATCAATTTCGAGCCGGCCGGAGAAGAGGAACTCCGAATCGCTGACCTGCTCTTCGATGTATTCTTCCTCATCGTGTTCGTCTTCAATTTCACCGAATATTTCTTCCAGGATATCTTCCAGGGTAATGAGGCCCGCCACACTGCCGAACTCATCCACTACACAGACAATATTCACGCGTTCGGCAATGAATTTATGAAGCAGATCGGATACGCGCATGACCTCAGGCACGAACAAAATATCCATGCGAATACTGCGGATAGACTTGGGGTTTTCCAAGAGTTGCTGATGATGCACATATCCCAGCACGTTGTCCACATCGTCTTCAATGACCAGGATTCGGGAGAGTTTGGTCTCCCGGAAGAGGTCTTCCAGTTCCTCCACACCGGCTTTGATATCGATATACTCGATCTCGGGGCGCGGCACCATGCAATCCCGCACCTTCGTTTCCTTTAGATTCAAAGCATTGCCAAACATCTCTCTGTCTACTACTTCTCCCTCGGCATCGCCGCCGGTTTCCATGATATAGCGTTCGAGGTCCAAACGGGTGAATGCCGGGTCTTCGGAGGGAGGTTCCATGCGCATTACCAGCCTTACCAGCAACATGGAAAACTTGCTGAACAACCACGCCAGCGGAGAGAGCAGGTACATGGCGAACCGCACCGGGTATGCCAGCAAATAGAGGATATCGTCAGCATAAACCCGGAATACTGCTTTAGGTATAACCTCTCCCAAAAACAGCACTGCCAAAGCGATGATGACTGTACTGACAAGCATCAGCGAGAAGGGGCCGGGAAGAGCAGCCCCCAGAAAGGATTCAAGCAGACGGGCAGCGAAATAGATCATAGCCACTAGGGCGATGTTATTGCCTACCAGCATGGCGCCGATAAAAACAGCAGGCTTGTCAAAAAAGGTGGCCAAAACCTGGCTGCGGGCGGTTCCCTTTTTCTTGCGCAACTCCACTTTGAGCTTATTGGCAGACACAAAAGCGGTATCTATCCCGGAGAATATTGCCGAGAGCATCAGAAAAAACAGGATCAATACGACTTCCATCAATTTTCTTCTTGTTTTGCTCCCTGGTCCTCCACCTGCACACGGCCTTCCACAGCTTTCATCGTAATGTTGCTGAAATCCTGGTCTGCTTCAAAGCCGCGGCCGTAGAGAATTTCCTCAGGCCGGGTTATTACTACAAAACGATCTGTAAACACTTTTTGCCGGCGCTCGTCCCAGGTCATTTCATCGGTAGTGAGGCGCTCGCCGGCATTGCTTTGCCATACCACGCTGTCGCGCACGACGATCAGCCCCATACTTTCCCTGCGGATGGCGAATTTGGCAGTCAGGCGGCTCACGATCTGCCGGTTCCTGTCCAAAAATTCCACTTCCACACCATCGGGAAATTCCTGCCGCGGGTCGCTCGGATCGGTGTGATAATACATTACAGGCCCTGTAACGCGCACCTTGACTTGTGCGGAGTCACTGTATAGTATCTCCACTTCTTCCAGCAACTCGAGGTTGGAATTGTTCAGCACTACTTCCGGAAGCAACTCGGGCGCTTCCTGCCTGCAAGCAGCGGCAGTGATCACGATAAAGACCGAAAGCAGGAACTTTGTTGACATCAGACTACAAAGTTACAACGAATTTCGACTATCGCAGCACAGTTACGTCGCCTTCATAGAGTACGCTTTCGCCGTCGATAAATTCCACCTCAGCCATGTAAGCAAAAACGCCGGGATTCACGGGCCGCCCTTTGAACAGGCCATCCCACCCTAAAGCCTCCTGGCCCAAGGGAATATTGCTGCGGTCGAATACCAGGCCCCCCCACCTGTCGAATATCCTCAGCCGGTTGATCTGCCGGGCCGCCGGGCCGCCATATAGCGTAAAAGCGTCGTTGATGCCGTCGTCATTGGGGCTGAAAGCGTTGGGGATGTAGATAGGGCGGTCCTTTATAACGAAAATGGTGATGGTATCCACGGCTATACAATCGTTGGGATCCATAACCGTAATGCGGTAGGTAGTGGTTTGCACGGGCGAAGCCACCGGGGTCAGGCAGTCTGTGCAGCTGAGTGAATCGGGCGGCGCCCAGGAAATGATAAGCCCGGGCTCGCTCATGACGGCTCGAATATCAGCGGTATATCCAAGCGGGATGATCTGATCAGGCCCTGCATCCACGATCAGGGGCGGCGGAGCGTTCACTGTCCCGTTGACCGTACCTATACATCCTTGCGCATCCATGACAGTAAAGGTATAGGCTCCCCCGCGCAGTGAATTGAAAACAGGAGACATCTGGAAGGATTGGCCATCGATACTGTATTCATAATCCGGGGTGCCGCCGGAAGCCGCCACAATGATTAGACCGGTGGTATCGTAGCTGCACAGCAGGCCGGTGCTGTCGGTCACGAGCAGTTGCAGCAAGGGCGGCTCTCCGACAGCAATACTGCCTTCAATCCGGCACATATTGCCGTCGAGCACCGTAACCATATAAGCGCCTGCGCCAAGCCCCGCAGCCGTCGCCGTATTCTGGCCGTCGCTCCATGCATAGGTATAGTTGCCCACACCTCCATCGGGCAATGCGGTAGCGCTGCCGTTGGATTCCCCAAAGCAGCGCGCATCTGTTTGTTCAAAATCCAACACCAAGGGCGGAAAATCCTGCATGTCAAATTCAAAAAGACCAAGACAAAGATTGGCATCCCGCACCTCTACTGTATAAACCCCTGCGGCTACGTTGAGCAGGGAGTTGTCGCTAACAAAACCTGCTCCCCAGTTATATTGGAACGGCGGAAGGCCGTTGGCGATTTCCACCACGATGCTGCCGTTGGAGAAACCCGTACAGGTGGGCGGCGTTATGGCCTCTACGGTGGGGTTGAGGATAAGCTCCAACTCGCGCACGGGTATGACGAGCGGCAGCAGGCAGCCGTTTGCGTCGCGAACGACTACGGGATAATCCCCCCTGGGAATATTGGCCAGGGTATTGTCGTCTGTAAAGCCGGCGCCTTGCCAGTTGAACTGATACGGCCCTACCCCACCCCGTGGGTTGAGTGTAGCAGCGCCATCGGTGCCGCCGTTGCAGGTAGGCATGATGATGAGCGTATCCGTTTCCAAGGGCGGCGGTTGGGTCACCGTGAAACTCAATTCACGCGTACAGGTAGCTCTGTCGGTGACCGTAAGGGTATAGCTGCCGGCGGCTATATTATTCAAGTCTTGAGTGGATTGGCCGCTGCTCCATGCGTAAGTATAAGGTGGAAATGCCGAGGTTACATTCACATCGATGGCCCCGGCAGGCTCGTCGGCGCAAAGCAGGTTGGTGACGGAGCTTCCGGTACTGAAATGATCGGTGCAACACTCTACATTGACGGTAAGAACCCTCGACACCAAGCAGCCCCGTTCGGTTTCAATGGTGAGCAATACGGGTTTAATGCCCGGCCGGTCAAATGTAACGGTATGCGGGCCTGCCGTTGAAGCGCCCCCGGGAGCGGCGTTGAGGCCGAAGTTCCAACTCCAGTTCCGGATCGGATCGGTTGAAGTGGATTGATCCGTGATAGTGACCGCTTGCCCGACGCACACAGTTTGAGGCACCGTGGTAAAAGAGGCGGTAGGCCCCAGGAAAGTACCTGTTCCGCCGAATTCGACGGTGAACCCGTCGCCGGAATTACTAAAATTATTGACTACGAGGGCATAACTTCTTCCGGCCACCATGTTGATTGGGGCCAGGAAGTTGTTGTTGCCCGCCGGGCAGCCGCAAGTTTCGTTGGCGTCTGTTTCACCGGCCCTCAGACCTGTGGCGCCGGTACATTGAATCCAATTGGTGAGCGGTTGGCTTACGTTTTCCCCGGCTGCCATACACCTGATGGGCACTTTGTTGCCGCAATTGTCGATGCCGCCGGGCAATTCATACACCACGAAATCGAGGTCGTCGGCAGGATTGAGGGGGGTAAGCGTAAAGGTAAGGGTGCCTGCATCGCGGCAGGTCCATTTGTACCAGGTGGAGCTGCTCTCCGTGATCATACAACCGGGCCCGTTACAGCCCACGTTGCCGATCTCATTGGTGACGCTGCCCACGCCGACTACTTTGGGAACCGTAAAGGAGGACTTGTCGCACAGCACCACGCCGGTAGGGCAGTCGCCCGAAGGACTGGGCACCTCGTTATAATTATTGACGCAAAGCCTGAAGCTGCCCCTGAAAGCAAAGCGTGCGCTCACCCGGATATAATAGGTTTGCCCGATATCCAGAGAGCTGGAAAAAGCCTGGATAACGTGGTCGTTCATGGCATCGGAGGCACATTCCACTAAGTTAAGATTATTACAGGTACCGGAATACAAGGCAAATTGCGGATTGGAAATAGTACCGGCGGGTAGCACCGGTACAGTACCGGCAATACTGATATTGACGGTGTTGGCTTGTGCCACAAACGAAAACCACACATCGTTCACCGCCACGTTGCCCGGAAAACACCCGGGCAAAGTCTGGGTCGATTGGGTAGAGCCTGCGGTGGTGAATTCCCCGGGGGCGGAACACCAGTTGCTGACATTGGTCAGGGGAATGGCGTTGACACACTCGTCGTTGTCAGATTGAGCAAATGCATGTACCACGGCGAAAACACTTGCAAGAGAGGCAGTTATCAGTTTTTGGAGGACACGTTTTCTCATCAGAATCGGTTTATTCATGCAGTAAAACGTAAAAATGAGCAATTGTATGAAGCAAAAGTTTTAATAAAACCCTAAAATGCGAAATTTGTCCGGTCAAATACCATGAAAAAACATCTTCCGAACGCAATTACCCTGCTCAACCTGTTTTTTGGATGCCTTGCACTGGCAGCCATATTCAGGGGCGACATAACCGGGGTAGCCATCTTCACAACGGCTGCCGCGCTGGCCGATTTTGCAGACGGAGCGGTGGCCCGCCTGTTGCGGGCGCACTCCCCCCTCGGCGCCCAACTCGATTCCTTAGCGGATGCCGTATCCTTCGGCGTAGTGCCGGGCGCCATATTTTACTACCTGCTCGGCGGTACTACCGGGGAGGTGATGCCATGGGCGGCCGTGCCTGCGTTTTTGGTGCCGGTATTTTCCATATTGCGCCTCGGGCGTTTCAACCTCGACACCAGGCAAAGCGAACATTTCATTGGGTTGGCTACGCCCGCAGCCACAATGTTTGCCCTCGGCTGGCTGCTTATTGTAGATACAGACGCCTTGGGCTGGGGTAAAACGTTGGCCCAACCGGTATTAATTTATGCTGCCATTGCCGGGCTGTGCAGCTTGATGAACGCCGAATTGCCCATGTTCAGCCTTAAATTCAAGTCACTACAGTGGAAGGGCAACGAGATTAGGATTATCTTTGCGGCGACGGCAGTTACAGCCATCTTCATTTTCAAGGTGGCATCGCCCCTGCTCATCGTGGCGGCGTATATTGCCGTATCGATCGTACAACATTGGTTTACCTCAAAGCGCAACTCATGAAATTCATTGCAGAAATAGACATTATGCCCCACCGCGAACTGCTCGACCCGCAGGGTAAAACGGTACTAAAAAACATGCACAACGTGGACATACACGGGGTGACGGATGCCCGCATCGGCAAACACATCTCCCTCAGCTTAGACGCAGAATCGGAAGAAGCCGCACTGGCCGCCGTTGATATGGCCTGCCGCAAACTACTCGCCAATATGATCATGGAAACCTACACTTTCACGCTGAAGCCTGCCGAGGCCTGACCTCGCCCCATGATCTTTATTGTTCCCACTCCTATCGGCAACTTAGAGGACATCACCCTCCGCGCTATACGCATACTGAAAGAAGTGGACCTTGTGCTCGCGGAGGACACCCGCACGACCAAGGTGCTCTTTCAAAAATACGGTATTGAAACGCCCTTGCGCGCTTTCCACGCGCACAACGAGCACGGCGTTACGGCGGGCATCGTAGCTCAACTCCAAGGCGGCACACGCATAGCCCTTGTATCCGATGCAGGTACTCCGGGCATCTCCGATCCGGGCTTTTTATTGGTTAGGGCTTGTGTGCAACAAGGAATCCGCGTGGAATGCCTGCCCGGCCCTACCGCATTCGTTCCGGCACTGGTCGCTTCTGGACTCCCCTGCGACCGCTTCCACTACGAAGGCTTCCTGCCTCACAAAAAAGGCCGGCAAACGCGCTTGCGCTACTTAGCCTCCCTGCCCCATACCTTTGTGCTCTACGAGTCGCCGCACCGGCTGCCGCGCTGTATCGAAGAACTGATTTCAGTGTGCGGCCCGGCCCGGCAAGCATGCGTAGCCCGCGAACTGAGCAAACTCCACGAGCAATTGCACAGAGGCACATTGGAGGAACTGCGCGCTTATTTCAGCGATCCGGCGAAAGTGAAAGGAGAAATTGCCATAGTGGTAGAGGGAACAAATTAATTTTTTTTCTAAAACTCTTGCAAATAATAAACCTCTGACTTACCTTTGCCTGGCATGATTGTTTATAGGGAAAAGCCCCCTCCCCCTGACAATTTTCCCGGCTTATATAGCGATCATGAAAAATTATTAATCTTCCAGGCCCGGCATACGCCGGCAAGGGGTTTTCACTTGAGCAGGCTTTTTCTAATTCAACCTTTTTGAGTTTCCATCGGCGGCAAAATTGCCTCCGGGTGGCGCTGTATATTTTTTCTCCGGACTTCCTTTGCAGGCCCGGAGGAGGGAAATTATTGTACAATAAAAAAACCTTAAGCAAGCACAATTATTGATTAAACACTACTGCAATGAGTCAAAAATTCCACTTTTCAACCCGGGTTTCAGGCATTATTCCCGGGCTGCTGGACCTGCTCCGGCGAAAGCCCTTCGGCTTTTATGCAAAGCCTGTACACGCGGCCGTTTTCCTGTGTGTGGCTTTTCTTTGTATTCCCGGCATCGGACTGCAGGCCCAAAATCCGGCCTGTGAACCATGCCAGCTATCCAAAAAGGTCACCCTGCCCATTCCGCCGCCGGCTCAGTTTTTGAGCAAGCCCAAAGACATCAACATCCCTTGCAACGCAGCGCCGCCCGTGGGAAGCAAGCTCTCGTACAGCAACAACTCCAAAGGCGAGTGTACGATCAGCGGCACCGTGACGGGAGTCATTGAAGGAAACCACGACATCTGCGGCGGTTCTTACACCGAGACATGGACCTTTACCGACGAGTGCGATCGCACCATTATGCTATCCCGCACCATCACGGTACTACCCGCCCCTAAGGCCAGTTTTGTAAGTCTGCCCAAGAACACTACCATCCCTTGCAGTGCCGCGCCTCCCAAGGGCAGCAAGCTGTCTTATACCAATGGAGGGAAAGGAGGATGTATCATCAGCGGAACAGTAACCGGCGTAATCGAAGGAAGCCACGACATCTGCGGCGGCGAATACACGGAAACTTGGACCTTTACCGATGAGTGCGACCGTACCATCACGCATTCCCGCACTATTTTCGTAAATCCCGCTCCGCAGGCAACCTTCACCAGCATGCCGGGCAATATGACGATTTCCTGCGCTGCGGCGCCGCCTCAACCCACGAGTCTTAGCTACTCCAACAGCACCCACGGGCTATGCTCGATCAGCGGTTCGGTGATGTCAACCATCACCGGCAGCCATGACGAATGCGGCGGCTCCTACACCGAGACATGGACCTTTACCGATCCTTGCCACCGCACCATCACGCATTCACGCACGATTACCGTGACGCCCGCTCCGGAAGCGTACTTTGTACTCCTGCCACAAAACACAAGCCTGCCCTGTAGCGCAGCACCGCCCGTGCCCAGCACGCTGGCTTATACCAACGGCGCTGCGGGAGTCTGTTTGATCAGCGGCTCAGTGCTCTCCTCCATCAACGGCAGCCACGACGAATGCGGCGGCTCTTACACCGAAACCTGGACCTTCACCGACCGCTGCGGACGCACCATCACGCACAGCCGCACCATCACGGTGAA
>CAZNYK010000120.1:9247-12776 GCA_964577215.1 uncultured Saprospiraceae bacterium | reverse complement strand
GAGTTCCGCCATACACAAGGCTGCCCCGCTTGCCCGCCGGTGTATCGCGGAACTCCGTTCCGCAGCCTTGCGGCTTAGTATGCAGCAGCGGAACGGAGTTCCGCTACACAATTTACCTTTCAAAAAAAACTGAAAATTCTGAACGGTGTTATACCTTCGTATCGCGATGAGGCGGCATTGCCTCGCGCACTCAAATCAAAGATATGGCATCGAATACCTCCGTTCAATTGACCGCAACAGACCCGGACCTCTCGCCCGCCCTGCGCAGCATCGCACAAAAAGTGCTCAACGGGCAGCGAATCACCCCCGATGAGGGCATACTGCTCTACGAAGAGGCCTCGCTCAGCTACCTGGGCGCATTGGCCAACTACATCCGCGAAAAGCGCCACGGCGACAATACCTACTTCAACCGCAACTTCCACATAGAGCCGACCAACCTCTGCGTGTATGACTGCAAGTTCTGCTCTTACTCGCGCCTCATCAAGCAGCGCAACGACGCCTCTGCCTGGGAATACACCATGGAAGACATGATGGACATCGTGCGCAGCTACGACGGGCAGCCCGTCACGGAGGTACACATCGTGGGGGGCGTGCTGCCGCAGTACGACCTGCCGTTTTACCTCGGGTTTTTCAAACAGATCAAAGCGCACCGCCCGGAACTGCACGTCAAGGCGCTCACGCCGGTAGAATACCACTACATCTTCAAAAAAGCCAGGCTGAGCTACGAAGACGGCATGCGCCTGGTGGCAGAATCGGGCTGCGACAGTTTGCCCGGCGGCGGCGCGGAGATATTCCACCCGGAAATACGCGAACAAATTGCCGCCGACAAATGCACGGGCGAGCAGTGGCTCCGCATCCACGAAATATGGCACGGCCTCGGCCGCCGCTCCAACGCCACCATGCTCTACGGCCACATCGAGCGCTACGAGCACCGCGTGGACCACATGGAGCAACTGCGACAGTTGCAGGACAAAACCGGCGGCTTCCAGACCTTCATCCCGCTCAAGTTCCGCAACCAGGACAACCAGATGAGCCACGTCCCGGAAAGCACCGCAGTGGAAGACCTGCGCAACTACGCCATCGCCCGCATTTATTTGGACAATTTCGACCACGTGAAGGCCTATTGGCCCATGATCGGCCGCGAGGTGGCGCAGATGTCCCTCGCCTTCGGCGTGGACGACATAGACGGCACTATTGACGATACGACGAAGATATACTCTATGGCAGGTTCGGAAGAGCAGACGCCGGCACTCAGCACCCGCGAATTAGCCAACCTGATCCGCTCCGTGGGGCGCCGGCCTATCGAGCGCGACACCCTGTACAACGTTATCCAGGATTATACCGGTCACGTGTTTCCGGAGGATCAGGAGTTCAAAGGGTATTTGGCGTTGCCGGTGCTTAGTTAGCAGGTGGCGGGTTTATGCTGGACGAAGTCGAAGCATAGGGGTGTTATGAAACCGCAAAATAAAAAATGTAAAATGCAAAACCGCAAAAGGCGCTCAGCAGAGAATTACTGTTGTGTAGGGCGTATGGTTCGGTTGAGTAAGAAGTAGAAATGAAAAAAACAAAAATAGTCGCGGTTAGCTATCTCAACACCAAGCCCTTGCTGTACGGCTTGTTGAGGAGCGAATTGGCCTCGCAGATCGACCTGGAATTGCAGATTCCGTCGGAGTGCGCGCGCAGGCTGAAAACGGGCGAAGCTGATCTTGGCTTAGTGCCGGTGGCCATCATCCCGGAGTTGAGTGCGCCGCAGATCGTGTCGGACTACTGCATCGGCACCAAAGGGGCAGTGCGCACGGTGTGTATCTTCAGCGAAAAGCCGCTGGAAGAAGTAGAGCGCATTTATTTGGATTACCACTCCCGTACCTCGGTGGAGTTGATCAAAATCCTGCTGCGCGACCACTGGCGGCTTACCCCTCAATTGGCGCCGGCGCATCCCGGTTTTGAGCAGGAGATCGGCGGTACAACTGCCGGCCTGGTCATCGGCGACAGGGCCATAGAGATGGAAGCGCGCTTTCCCCATATTTACGATCTTGGCGAGGCCTGGATGACTCACACAGGATTGCCCTTTGTGTTTGCGGCATGGGTGAGCAACGGGCCGCTACCGGAGCGGTTCCTCCGCAGTTTCAACAAGGCGCTGGAGGCGGGCCTGCGACTCATCCCGGAGCTGATGTACCTGTTGCCTTCACCTGCGCCGGGATTTGACCTGCATGCCTACTTTACGGAAAACATCAGCTATGAATTAGACGCGTCGAAGCGCCGGGCGATGGGGATGTTTCTGGAGGATATAGGGAGAACGACGGAGAGAGAAAGGCAGTTGGCTGTTCTTAAACCCGCATTTTAGAAAGCTTTCCCCAAAAATCAACGTTTTGGATATACTATAATTCGGTAACCCTAATCTTCCCTCTACTGATGGTGAAAAAGAAGTGCCCCGATCTATCATGGTAAAGTTGTAGCACTTGTAGAATCTGTTTTCGTACAAGTTGGAGTTCTTCTTTTCTGTAGCGGAGGAAAACCACCGAGATTTTGACAGCTTTATGGGCGAATATAAGCTCGCCAAAGTCTTTATCTTCAGTGATCAAAATAGAATCCTGATCGCCAGCCAATGCCGCTACATCTGTATCTGGAATGCCAAATGAAGTCTCTCTTATTGAAAGGACCTGATAGCCTTGTGTTCGGAGGTCCTCGATGAATAAAGCATTGAGATTTTCGTCTGCCAGTATCTTCATGCAGCCTCTATTACAATTTCATTGGCTATTTTATCAGCAGCGTATGCAAAAGCTGCCTGGACTTGCTCCGGGGTAATATGCGGGTACATTTCAAGGATATCTCCTATGGTAAACCCATCAGCCAGCTTTCGCATGATGAGTTCTACCGTAATGCGCGTACCTTTGATAACCGGCTTTCCCAACATTACATTGGGGTTGCGCTCAATGAGAGGATGTTCTGAAGCCATTTGACAATTTTTTCCAAAATTACCGGAAAACCCCGGGATATACAATAAAACAGCCAAGACTTTTTCATGCCTCATTCCTTCCCCGGATGCCGAAATACCTCTCTCACCGGCATTTCGAAGGCAGGCAGGGCAGGCGCGGCGGAGCAAAGTTGATCGCCCTCAAAGACAGTGCTGTGTTCCAAGCGGGCGCCGGTATGGATTTGCACTTGCCGGTAGGCCGGGAAAATATGCCAGACCACCTGCACATCCGCAGTTGTGGGAGGCGTTTTTTTGGATGTAGCAGTGGAGGCGGTCATTTTGGATTGTTTTTACAAAGCTAAGGATTTTTTGTCTTGTCTTGTCAAAAAAAATGCCCCGCAACGAAAAACGCTGCAGGGCGGATTTGTAGCACGGGGGAGACTTGAACTCCCGACCTCATGATTATGAATCATGCGCTCTGACCGGCTGAGCTACCGTGCCTTTTTAATAATCTGTCGCCGGCTCAGCAACTCCCGACCTTCCCGACTTTGAAGTCGGGACGCTCTGACCGGCTGAGCTACCGTGCCTTTTTAATAATCTGTCGCCGGCTCAGCA
>CAZNYK010000120.1:0-9147 GCA_964577215.1 uncultured Saprospiraceae bacterium | reverse complement strand
CGCTCTGACCGGCTGAGCTACCGTGCCTTTTTAATAATCTGTCGCCGGCTCAGCAACTCCCGACCTTCCCGACTTTGAAGTCGGGACGCTCTGACCGGCTGAGCTACCGTGCCTTTTTAAAAAGCGAGCGCAAATATACAGCTAATCGAACCAAAAACGCAACAATTTGCCGGGGTTATTTTTTATACAATCGCCTGCTGAACGAAACGGCCGGCAAAATCGTTCCATTGGCATTTTTTTAAAATAACTGACAACTATGCAGACAGCAGGATATGTTCTTATCACCTTGGCAGCAGTGGCCTGTATGGAGTTCGTGGCATGGTTTGCGCACAAATATGTCATGCATGGCTTTCTATGGTCATGGCATGCCGATCACCACAAGCCGCACCAACACAAAGACGGTTTCTTTGAACGCAACGACTTGTTCTTCCTCGTATTTGCCATTCCCAGCGCGGCCTGCTACATCATCGGCACAGCCACGCCGTACCTGAGCTTCCTGTTCGTGGGCATCGGCATTTCCATTTACGGATTGATTTACTTCCTCATCCACGATGTGTATATCCACCAGCGCTTCAAATGGTTCAGGCAGTTGGACAGTCCCTACAGCCGGGCTATATTGCGGGCACACGGCGCGCACCACGCCAAGCAAACGAAAGACGACTGCGAATCTTTCGGTTTGCTCGTGGTGGCGAGAAAATATTTCCAAAAACGCAGCAAAAGAATGGCCTGAGCTTGGTTTTTGTGTAAAGCGCGTTATTTTTGGGCATTCTTTGCACAAAAACCTCTTTAACCATGTCTGATTTCAATGACCTCATTCTCGATGATTTTGAAGCCCCCCAACGCTTTGAACCGGAATTCGCAGGCTTCTGGATAAGGGTGGCCGCCTATATCATTGACGCTATCGCGCTGTATGTGGTGCAAATGATCCTGACCTTTGCCTTTCTCGGCTCTGTTCTTATTAACCCGGAAAGCATAGGCGACGATCCCAATTCTTTCATTGCCAGGATCATCCCGATGTACGTGCTTTCTTTTGCCATATATTGGCTCTACTTCGCCCTGATGGAATCTTCTCCCAACCAGGGCACGCTCGGCAAAATGGCCGTCGGCATTAAAGTGTGCGATATGGAGGGCCGTCGCCTTTCATTCGGCAGGGCCACAGGCAGGCATTTTGCCAAGATCATATCTTCGCTGGTGCTGCTCGTTGGTTATATCATGGTGGCATTTACCGAAAAAAAACAAGGGCTTCACGACATGATCGCAAGCACTTTGGTGGTTAGGAAGTGAACATGGTGGGATTAGAACCTGGGTTTTGTTGACCAATTTCATTGCGCTGTGGAGATCAAACTTTTCGATAAGTTCGTACAACCGCTCAAGGAAACGCTCCCTGAAGCCAATTCTATTGATGAATATTTGGAAGACAAAATCCTGCCGAAGGTGCGACCCTGGAGCGAAGATCTCCGGGAGGAGAAGTTTTACCTCAACAAGTCCTGGCTGGAATTCCGCGATGACGTCAACTTTCATAAAACCGTTGTCCACTTCTTCAATGCCGGCGGTGAGTATCTCAAATCGGAAGACGGCGAAATCTCCTGCGGCAAATGGCGCTACCTCCCAGATTCCAACAAGTTTCTCGTGATGCCCAAAGATTGCGAAGGAGAACTTTTCGATCTGGCTTTCCTGGATGATGATTTCTTCATACTGCGCAAACACGGCGACCACCGCCGGCTCGGCAACCGGGCCTACTTCTTTATGATTCACGAACCCTTAGGCAAAAAGACCAATTGGAGAGAGTCTATGGAAATTCTCTATGACAAGGCCGGCCGCAGTACGGGGTTCTATATCCTGCTTTTTATCGCCCTGTTGTTGTTGCTGAGCATCTTTCTGCTGCTGTGACCGGCCTGCCGGCAACGCAACAACTTATCTCGACACCGCATGAAACCGAGTGCCCTTGACATTGCCGAAGATATCCGGCAGGCGCACACCCTCCCGGCTTCCTTTTACAGGGACTTATCCGCGTTCGAGCAGTCCACAGAGCGCATTTTTGCCTCTACATGGCACTGGGTGGCCGAGGCCGGGGTGGTAGCCGGCCCGCAACAAGTATGGCCTTTCACCTTGCTTCCCGGCGTCCTCGACGAGCCGTTGCTCTTTACCCGCGACGCAGAAGGCGCTGTACACTGCCTGTCGAATGTGTGTACCCACCGGGGTAAAATCGTGGTGGAGCATCCCGGCAAACAACGGCTGCTTTCATGCGGCTATCACGGACGTTGCTTCCGGCTGGACGGGCGGTTTCGCAGTATGCCGGAATTTGAGGGCGTAGAAAACTTCCCGTCTCCTGCCGACGATCTCAGCCCCGTGCCTTTTGCTGAGTGGACCGGGCTGCTTTTTGTGTCTTTGCAGCCGGCCATGGCATTCGCCGAACTGATACGTCCCATGACGGAGCGCATCGGCTGGATGCCTTTAGATAGCCTGCAATTTGCCCCTGAAGAATCCCGGGATTATGAGGTGGCGGCTCATTGGGCTTTGTACTGCGACAATTACCTTGAAGGCTTCCACATTCCCTTTGTGCATCCCGCGTTGAATCAGGCCATTGATTTCGGCCAGTATGAGTACGAATTGTTCCCATACTGCAACCTGCAAGTGGGCATTGCGAAAGAGGGCGAGCCGTGTTTTGACATACCGCCGGGCGCCCCCGATCACGGGCGCCGCATCTATGCGTACTACTTTTGGGTGTTTCCCAACCTGATGTTCAATTTTTATCCCTGGGGGCTTTCGCTCAACGTGGTGGAGCCGCTGTCACACGATCGCACGCGCATACGTTTTCGCACGTATTATTTTGAGGGAACCGGAGCAGAGCGGGCATTGAACCGGATCGACACCACAGAAATGGAAGATGAAGCCGTTGTAGAGAGCGTGCAACGAGGCATCCGGTCGCGCTTTTATCACGCCGGGCGGTATTCGCCCAAACAAGAACCGGGCGTACATCATTTTCACCGGTTGGTGCAGCGGTTTATGGCAGGCTAATCGAGCAAGGCAAGCGCCTCGTCTTCCCTTTGGGTCATGATTTCCTTTTCCTCCGGCGTTTTGTCGCTATACCCGCAAAGGTGCAGTACGCCGTGTATCATCACCCGGCGCAGTTCCCGGTCGAAAGTGATACCCAATTCGGCGGCGTTGTCGCGCACGCGGTCGGCGCTGATGAATATGTCGCCTTCTACATTGGGAGGATCGAGGTAGGGGAAGGTGATCACGTCGGTGAGGGTGTCGTGGTCTAAGTACTCCACATTGAGTTGGTGCAGGTACCCGTCACTGCAAAAGATGAAAGAAAGGGCATGCAAAACGCCGGATTCGCGGGCGATGACATCCTGGATCCACTGTCGAAGGCGCGGGGGATCATGAAGAACGAACTCGGTGTCTTCAAAGTAAAACTCAACGGCTGATTCCTCAAGGGAGGAATCGTCGTGGGCGGGAAAATCTTCCGGGAATTGCGGGTTGCCGGGTTCTACCATAGTTTGAACTGCATTTCCACGGTGCTGCCGTTGTCGCGGAAAGCGATGCGATCGGAACAATTGCGCATGAGAAAAACGCCGCGTCCGCCGCATTTGCAGATGTTTTCCGGCAGGGTAGGGTCGGGTACGCTTTTATAATCGAACCCGCGCCCTTCGTCGGAAACGCGAATGGCTATAGCGTCTTTTTTCTTTCGCAGCTCTATGCAGACGGTTTTGGATTCGTCCTGCCGGTTGCCGTGAATGATGGCGTTATTGACGGCTTCCGTAACGCTCAAGCGAAGGTTGCCGAATTGATCCGGGCTGAGCCGGTATTTTTCGGCGATTTTTTGTACAAAGGACTCCACGACTTCGATGTTTCGCGGATCGGAAGGAAGTTTAAGCATGACCTGTTGCGCTCTTTTTTCCATTGAACACGCAATTTAAGATGAAAGCCAATACGGCGCAAGGGGTTCAGGCTTTCAGATGGAAATTTTGGGTAGAAAAATTTAATGCAAAAGAATAAACGCCGGCGCGTTGCAAACAGTTCACTGCAACGCGCCGGAATATTGCATTATTGGGTTTTCACCGATTTGAAGTACTCTTCCACCAGTTGTTTATAGTATGGTTTGAGAGCGGGAGAGACGGTTTTGTACATCTCGATCTCGGCTTCGCGCTTGCGGAGGTACTCCTCCAGGGAGGGCGGCATTTTCGGTTCTTTCTCCCGGGCGGCTTCTGCCTTGCGCTGTTCGTCCAGGCCGCGTTCGCGTTCTGCCTTGTCGTGTTCGAGCAGGCGGGTGAGGATTTCCTGTTGGCGGCGAAGGGTTTCGTTGCTGAGTTTTTTGTTCACCAGGTCGATCTCCACTTTGTCCATCTGGTCTATGATGTCCTGGAGTTCTTTGCTGCCTTTGCCGCGCTCCTGCAATTCCTTTTGTTTTTCGCGCAGAGCCTTGCGCAGGGCAGCCTGCCTGGCGGCCATTTGAGCAAACTCTTTGCTGGAGCCTTTTTCGCCTTTGTCCAAGCGGTTTTTCATCTGCTTCATCTGCTCGTTCAATTCCTGCTGGCCGGGGGTGATGCGGTCGGAGGGTTTGCCCTGGTTATTGGGATTTTTGCACATTTGGTTGCCCGACATCATGCCCGCCATCTGCTGCTGCATCTGGTTCATCACTTCGCTGAGCATGAGGGCCAGGTCGTTCAGGTTTTTCATGGCGCGCTGCTGGTGATCGGCGGCTTGCGGTTTGCGGCGTTCTTCCAGGTCGGCGATGCTGTTGCGCATGTTGCCGTTGATATCGGATACTTTCTCAGTGATGAAAGATTCAATTTGGAAAACGCGCTTGGCCAGCGCCTGCAAACTGTCCTGAACCAGGCCGAAGTCGTCTTTGAGCTTGAATTGAGTTTGCGTCAGCTCGACGTACTTCGGTGTATTGATGGGCGTTTTACCGAAGTCTTTGATGAGCGTCTCCTGGTTAAACGACAATCCGACCAGGTTTTCCAGGAGTTGCCTGAGCGACTTCATGTCCTCTTCCATTTGCTGCATCTCAGCGCCCTGCATTTGCATAGACATGTTGTTGGCCATGTCTTTCATTTTTTGGGAAGCCTTTTTTTGAGACTTGGATGCCTTGCTGTTCTGGTTCTGCTGCAAGTCCTTTTGGCTGTCGTCCAGATCCTTCTGGATGTCGTCCATTTCTTCCTGGTAGTCGCCTATTTCCTGGGGACTTTCCAGTTCTTCATTTTTCTCTTTAGCCTCTTCAACTTTGTCTTTGATTGCTTCAAATTTCTCGTTGATGCGGTCTTGTTCTTGAGTCAGCTCATCCTGGGATTTTTGATCTTTCTCGGTTTGGTCGGCTAATTTGTCTTGCTCTTCAGCCAGTTTTTGCAGTTCTTCGACGGCATCCTCCATGGCTTTTTCCACCTCCAACTGTTTGAATAGTTCGAGCAGGCGGTCGAGTTCTTTTTCCATATCCTCATTGCTGAACTGGAAATTTTCCATCATTTCCAGCGCACTGTCCTTCTCCAATTGTTGCATGAGTTCCTCGATCTGCTGCATGAGTTCTTTCATTTCATCGCTGAGCACGTCTTCGAAGAGCTGTTGCAGTTTTTCTTGTTTGTCGAGGATGTTTTGCTCCGTTTCGCTGTATTCCTGCTGATTCTTCAAGTTTTCCTGGAAAGCTTTTTGCGCCTGCTGAATTTGCTTTTCCAGCTCTTGCTGGCGCTCCATCATTTTTTCCAACTCCTTGCGGTTTTGCCAGGTCATATCCTTTTCCTGGAGGAGTTTTTCGCGCATTTTTTTGAGTTCTTCCTGGAGTTTGCGCGATTCTTCCAGTGCTTTGCTCAGCTCGTCTTTGATCTGCTGGTCGTTGGCGGCAGCCATTGCCTTGAACTCCTCCACTGTGGGCATGGCAAAGATCATGAGGTTGGTGCGGGCGGATTTGGAGCCTTTTACGCCGTCATTGTCAAAAACTTCGAAGTAATAGGTGACTTCGTCGCCCGGGGCGAGCCCCAGTTTCTCCATGTCGAAGCTATAGTCGAAGTTGGTTTGTTTGGCGTTGGGGCGCTTAAGGGTGAGCGTATTGAGTTCGCCTTGTGGTTGGCCCTGTTTTTTGAGCCGGTAGTTGAAGGTGAGATGGGTGATGCCGTGGTCGTCGCCGGCATCGCCGACGAAGAACAGCAGTTTGAAGTCTGTGCTGTCCTGGTATTTTTCAGCCCGGATGGTGGGATACAGATCGGGGATGACGGTAATGACGTAGTTGACCGCATCCGCTTTGGGCAGGAGTTTGTTGGAAATGAGCACCTTGTAGCTTTCGTCCTGCATGGCGCGGCGCTTGAAGGTGAACAGGTCGTCGGAGAAGCGATTGGCCTGCTTGGCTTTTTCCTGTACGCCGAAGACCAGGGAAACATCGTCGGTGTTTTCTGCATTGAATACCCAGTCAATGGAAGTGCCGACAGGCACGACCAGGTCGCCGATGCTGTTGAGCGTTTCACTGGGGCGCTGCAAGTAGGACGGATAGTTGAGCTTGACCTCGAAACCCAGCATATTGGGCTTTTCCAGTACGTCAAGGGTGTATTTGGCAGAACGCACCGAACCAGAGAAAAGGTGGAAATCCGTGTCTTTTTGCACGTTCGCGAAGCGATAGCTGAACAGGTTGGGTGCTTCTTTGGTGAGCCGGTATTTGAAGTTGTCTAATTCGATGAAAACTTCGCCGGGGAGCTGATTGCCTTCGATCCGCACCAATAGAGGGAAATCGTCAAATTGAGCCACGCTGAGGCTGTCCGCAGGGATTACGAAGGAAAACGGAGCCGGGCGCAGAAACTCAATATTGCTGTTGAGCAGGCGGTTGGCGCTGTCGCGGATGACACTGGGCGCCGCGAACAACAATACCAGCAAAAGCATCAGAGGCGGCAGGGCGTAGCGCAGGTACCTGCGGTTTTGGCCCAAATTGATAGCGGCCTTGAACGGAACGAGCTTGATCTCCTCCGATTTCTGGTTGATACTGGCTAAGATAAGCTCCTTGCTTTCGGCGCTGTCGGCCTGTTGGCGGAGCTGGAGTACGTTGAGAAGTTTGTCCTTTACGTTGCTGAAATGGTTGCCTATGATCTGTGCCGCCTGCTCGTGGCTGATGATACTGCCGAGGCGAAAGTAACGCAACAATGGAATGAAAACCCAACCCGTCAGCGCTACGCCGCTGATGCCGACGAAGGAGAAAAACAAAGCCTTGCGCACAGAAGTGCTGAAGTAGAAGTTGTACTCCAGCAATGCCAGGGCAAGGAACAGCAACAGGATGAGCCCGATGCTGTACAAGCTGCCGCGAATGAGTTGGTTGACGTAATACTTGCGAATGAACTGGTCGAGTTTCTCGACTAACAGCCGGTAGTTGTCCATGTGGGCGATTCCTTTTATGTCTCCAAAAAACCCGCCTGCCGCACAAAAAGTTGTCAAAGCAGCCAGTTTATACCCGACGAAAAATGGTTTGCGCATTTTTACTTTTGCAAACCACTGGCTATCGAGTATAACAAAGGGAAAGGCGAAGGTACGGCAATATAGGGGCAGGGGCAAGAGAAGGCCGGAGAATTAACGTTTCCTTTTGTGCCCGGCTAAATGGCGACACTGCTTCACGGCAGCATTCCCAGGCGCCTATCCGCGGCCGGCGCAAGCTATGCAGCGCTCCGCCAGCCATTCCGCCTCCTCCCCTGTCAGCAAAGGCCTTAATTCCTCCAGCACGCGCGCGTGATAGGTGTCCAGCCATCGCTTCTCCGGGTCATCGAGCATACTCATATCTATAAGGCGAAGGTCTATGGGAAAGAGCGTGAGCGTTTCGAAGTGCAGGAAACGCCCGGACGCCGTCTGTGCAGCCTCCACGCACAGGATCAGATTTTCGATGCGTATGCCGTATCGCCCCTCGGCGTAGAAACCCGGTTCATTGGAAGTGAGCATGCCCGGCACGAACTCGGCCAGACCCCGGCTGTTGGAGGGGGAGGGCGTGATGCCCTGCGGCCCTTCGTGCACGTTGAGGAAGAACCCGACGCCGTGCCCTGTACCATGCCCGTAGTTGAGTCCTTCTCTCCATAGATACATTCGGGCCAACGTATCTAATTGCACGCCTTTGGTGCCTTCCGGAAACCAGGCCATGGCGAGTGCAATATGGCCCTTAAGCACGGCTGTATTGGCCCGCTTCTGCTCCGGTGCGGGTTCACCCAAGGCGATGGTGCGGGTGATATCGGTGGTGCCGTGCAGGTATTGGCCGCCTGAATCCATAAGCAGGATGCCGCGCGGCTCGATCATGGCCGATTCCTGCGGCATGGGGCGGTAATGCACGATGGCGCCGTTCGCCTCGTAGCCGATAATGGCGGGGAAGCTCTCTCCGAAGTACTCGCCTTGTTCGGCTCGCAGTTCGGCAATTTTGCAGGCAACTTCGTACTCCGAGACCTGCCTGTGCTCCAGTTCGGCTTCCAGCCACCGCAATAAGCGCGTAAGGGCTACGCCGTCTTTGCGCATGGCCCGGCGCAGTTGGGCTACTTCCCGATCTGTTTTCAAAGCCTTCATGGGAGCTGCCAGGTTATCTCCCTGGAGGGCTTGTCCATCCGGAATGGTATTAAATAGCCGGACGCTTACCGTGGTGGTATCGACCCATATCTTTTGGTCTTTCGGCAAACGGCGCAACCAATCTTCCACGGCATCGTAGGCATGAAGGATGACTCCGTCGGCGAGCAGGGTTTGCTGGAAATCCTCGCCCACCTTGCCCCCGGGGACGAACCAGTGCGCAGCTTTGCCATCCAGTACGAGGTAGGATATGCATACAGGGTTGTATTCCACATCGGCGGCGCGGATATTGAGTATCCAGGCAATGTCGTCCAAGGTGCTGATGAGATATGCTCCGGCGCCTTTCTCTGCCATGGCGGAGCGGATACGGGCGAGTTTTTCGGCGCGGGAATGGCCGGTGTAGGCGGGCGCAAGCTCGAATACTTGTTCCGCGGGCAAAGCCGGCCGGTCTTCCCAAATTCCGGAAACTAAGTCCAAGCCGGAGTTGATCTCGATGCTTTTATCGTGTAAGTTTTTCGCCAGATAGCGCAATTGCCCCAGTGAAAACAGGTGCCCGTCGAGCCCCAGCGTACTGCCCTCCGGCAGGTTCCGGACCAGCCAGTTGACGTGTTCCGGGGCGTGGGGAATTACCTG
>CAZNYK010000119.1:6512-12821 GCA_964577215.1 uncultured Saprospiraceae bacterium | reverse complement strand
AGTGGTACGGACAGAAGAGCAAAGGCGCCTCTGATCTCGCCGGCAAAGCGCTGGAATGGTATATCAACCGCCACGTCAACCGCCTGTTCAGCGATACAAAGAAAGGTATCCAGGCTGAACCGCATCCTGCACGCATCCCCATTGCCGGAAACGATGCCATTCAGAAGGTCGAAATTGCTTTGCGCAAAGCCCAAAGGCCAGTATTGCTCATAGGTAGCGGCGCCATGCTCATGCCCAAGGAGGCAGCCGCGCTTTCAGAAGCTGTGCAACAGTTGGGCATTCCCGCCTACGTGAGCGGCATGGCGCGGGGGCTGTTGGGGCAATCACACCCGCTGCTGCATCTGCATGAACGGAAAAAAGCCTTGCGCGAAGCCGACCTCATCCTCCTGGCCGGCGTGCCCTGCGACTTCAGGTTAGACTATGGCAACCACCTCAACCGCAAGGCTGTAAAAATTGCAGTGAACCGCAGCCGCAGCGAACTGCGCAAAAACATCAAGCCGCAACAGGCCGTACATGCCGATCCCGGCCGGTTCCTGACAGCCTTAGCCAATTCGGCTTCCGGTTTGCCGGGCTGGGAGGCCTGGAAAACGCACTTGCAGGAATGGCAAACCGCCCGCGAGCAGGAAATTGCCCGCCAGGGTGGCGCTTCGGTCAAGGAGGGCATCAACCCTGTCACCCTGTTTATGGTGTTGGAAAAAATGCTGCCTGCCGATTCGGTGCTCATTGCCGATGGAGGCGACTTTGCCGCCACGGCAGCCTATACGCTGCGGCCCCGAAGGCCGCTGTGCTGGCTCGATCCCGGGGTCTTCGGCACCCTCGGCGTAGGCGGGGGATTTGCGCTTGGCGCCTCCGTCCACTACCCCGGCCATTACATCTGGATCATCTACGGCGACGGCAGCGCCGCTTACAGCCTTACCGAGTTTGATACATTTGCCAAAAACGGCATGAAAGTATGCGCAATTATCGGCAATAATGGTTCCTGGGAGCAAATTGCCCGCGACCAGGTGACCATGCTGGGCAGCGCTGCCGCAACCGCCATGCCCCGGTCCGACTATCAACGCGTAGCCGAGGCTTTTGCGGCTGCCGGCGAGCGGGTAGATACCCTTGAGGCATTCGCCTGGGCCGTCCAGCACGCCATTCACTCAATGGACAAGGGCATACCTTACTTGATCAATGCTGATATCGGCTCCACAGACTTCCGAAAGGGGAGTATTTCCATGTAAGAAAAACATAAGTCATCCCGGATTTTCTACTCGAAACCGCAAAGAGAGACACGGAGACCTCTGCGATCCCTGAGGTTCTCGGTTCGCTCTCTGTTCTGAAACCCATTCACGCTGTTGGGGAACACAGGGTTACACGGAGGAAAAGGAGGCACACGGAGAAAACTCCGTGAATCGCCTTATAACTCTATGCACCTCTGTGTCCAATAGATTAGAGGTCACAGAGTGATTCCCTCCAAGCCTTCGGCATGTCGTGAATATCTGGGATGACTCATGTCAGTTACTCAGGTCTATACAGTGTGATTCCCTCAGCAGCGGGACGGCGAACCCATGCGTCGGCGCCGTGTGCCGCTCCGGCTGCTTCTGCGGAATCGTAAGGGCCCACAAGGATTTTGAACGGATTTTCCCAATCGGATTCCTTTTCGCCGATCCAAACCCTGCCGGGAAACGCATGCTGCAATTGCATAGCGGCATCGAGCACGCGCGTATCAGAGTTGGAAGCGCTGATCTGAACGAATAATTGCTGCGACAACGGCTTATCCGCCGGCGACGTTGAAGGCGCCGGAGGCGAAACATCCGGTCCTGTTTCGTCATAAGATTGAGGAGGTGTTTGCAATCTGAATTCCTCATCCCCTCCAACCTGCATTTCGTTCGCCGGCGCGTATTCCTGCTCTGCCTCTACTCTCGGCTCGTCCTGATCCTCAGGCCAGGCGTTTTTCTCCATCCTGTCGCAGTACCTCATGGCGGCAAAAAGCATAAATCCGGCAAAGACGAGATTCAGGATAGCGCCCGGGGCAGAGCCCTGCGGCTGGTACGGGTACGTCCAGGGCGGCTGGTACGGGTAGCCGTGCCCCGGATAATGCGGATCGTAGCCGCCCCAGTCCCTCGTGGAGAACAAGACGCTCCAGGCAACCAGGACGGTGAGGCCTACGGCCAAAATGATGAAGATAGCGATCGGCTCCATGGTATAGCTGTTTTTGAGATGAACTACCTATGTTAAAGCCAATAGCGTTCCATTCGACCAGACCTCACAAGTTGTGTCCGGTTCGACGCGTAAAAAATTGAATGATAGCGTCTTATTGAGTTGGTTTGAAGAAGAAACCTCAATTCGGCCCGAAAAATTCCCGGATCAAAATAAAATTTGCACGAAATGTTTTCAGGTTCCCGGCTGCCATCTACTAAAGGGCTGCCGGCTTTTGCAGTTTTTATTGCTTTTTCTATATACTTTTGCAAGAAATTGCTACTTTGGCGCTGCCATTATCGTCAAATCATGCAAAAAATCACAGAATCACCATCCAATTACCGGCATTTGGAGCAATTGTCGGTAGGAGAACTGCTGCGGCACATCAACAATGAGGATAAAACCGTGCCCCTTGCGGTGGAACGCGCGCTTCCTGCCATCGAGCGTTTTGTAGAAGCCTTGGTGGAAAAAATGAACGAAGGCGGGCGCTTGTTTTACATCGGGGCAGGCACCAGCGGCCGGCTCGGCATATTGGATGCATCGGAGTGCCCGCCCACCTTCGGGGTGCCCGACAGCTGGGTGGTGGGCATCATTTCCGGCGGCGATACTGCCATTCGCAAAGCTGTGGAATTCGCAGAAGACGATCCCGGCCAGGCATGGAAAGACCTCAAGCGGTATTTTATCAATGAGCAGGACGTAGTCGTCGGCATTGCAGCCAGCGGCACAACGCCCTATGTGGTAGGCGGCTTGAAAGCTTGCCGCGCCAATGGCATTCTCACCAGTTGCATTACATCCAATCCCGGCGCACCGGTTGCCGAACATGCCGACTTCCCCATAGAAGTGATCACGGGCCCCGAGTTTGTCACGGGAAGTACGCGGATGAAAGCCGGCACAGCGCAAAAACTCGTGCTTAACATGATCAGCACCACCGCCATGATACGCCTCGGGCGCGTGCTCGACAACAAAATGGTGGATATGCAACTGAGCAATGCCAAACTCGTGGAGCGCGGCGCCAAAATACTCATGAATGCCCTGCATTTGGACTACGACGCCGCCCAAGCCCTCCTGCTGGAGCACGGCAGCGTGCGCAAGGCCCTGGAATCCCGATTGGACGGCGATTTACTGCCTGAAGTATGAATGGCCGCCTGCTCGTCATCGACAGCGGCGCTACCAAAGCTGACTGGGCGCTGATGGAGGCCGGGGCATTGAAGGATACGTTCAAAACGCCCGGTATCCACCCTTTTTTTCTGTCCGATGAAGAGATCAGGACCGAATTGGAGGGCGTCAAAAAACAGGTGGGCGGTGCGGCAGACAAGATTTTTTTCTACGGCACCGGCTGCAAGGCCGAAAGCTCCAGGCAAAGGCTAAAAGACCAGTTTCAAGCCGTTTTCCCCTCCGCTACACGCATTGAAATCGAGACAGACGTGCTGGGCGCTGCCCGGGCGCTGTGCCAACGGCAGCCGGGTATAGCCTGCATTCTCGGTACTGGCTCCAATTCCGTTTGGTTCGATGGGGAAAAGGAGCGGCAAAACACCGGCGGCTACGGCTACATCCTGGGCGACGAGGGCAGCGGCGCCGTGCTGGGCCGGGAACTGCTCATTGCCTGGCTCAATAAGGAATTGCCCACGGAACTACTTACCGCATTTGATGAAGAGTACCGCATCGCACCCGAAACCGTTATAGAATCTGTATATCGGAGCGAGACTCCGAGCCGGTTCCTTGCCTCATTCGTGCCTTTTCTGGCGAGGCACGAAGCGCATGAGCTTTGCCGCGACATGTTGCACCGGCAGTTCTCCCTGTTCATCCGGCGTTGTGTGATGGTGTATCCCCCGGCAAGAGAATTGCCGGTACATTTTACCGGGTCTGTGGCGTATTATTTCCGCCCGGCCCTGGAAAGAGCGTTGAAGGAAACCGGCTTGCAACCCGGGGCATTTTTGGCTGCGCCCATGGAGGGATTACAGGCGTATCATGCCGTGGATGAATGATTTTTTTCTACTGAAAAAAAACCGCCGGGGAGCGCATTCTTCCCCGGCGGCAAACCGATGAGTTTGTTTAATTAATTACAGGGGTCAGCGTTGGTATCAACCTGGGTACCGCCATTTACGCTATTGTTGTTGCCGCAATCTTTTACGGTCATAGCGGAGTTGGCGCCCCCGACGTTGACCTGGTTGTTGTAGCTGGCGGGCGCCAGGAATCCGAAGCGCCAGGTATCGCCGGTCAGTTCTATATCATAAGCAGCGTTGTTGGAGGCACTGTTGTTGCTCAACGTGCAGTTGTTGGCGCCGTCGATGACGACATAGCCGGTTTCAAAGTTGCTGTGGGAATTGTTGTTCGTCACCGTCCACTTGCCGGCGGGGTTG
The DNA here is from genome assembly GCA_964577215.1 of uncultured Saprospiraceae bacterium. Classification (GTDB taxonomy): domain Bacteria; phylum Bacteroidota; class Bacteroidia; order Chitinophagales; family Saprospiraceae; genus UBA2329. The sequence continues at coordinate 8,280 of CAZNYK010000119.1, read as the reverse complement.
GCCGAGCCGGCAAAAGTGCCGTTGGGCAAGGGGAATGAACCCGGAGGAACGGCACACAGAATTAGCCCGAGTACGTTGGCGAACATGGTATTGCCAGTAGCTATGCCATCCAGATCGCAGGCCCAGATGCCGAAGATGGCCTGGCTCACCGTATTATCCCTGACCTGAGCGTTTTTACCATTGATGATCACGATGCCGTGTACGGCATAAAAGCTAACAGTGGCCCAGGTAAAGGTGGCGGTAACAATATTGTCCGTGATGGTGGCCTGGTTGGATTGCTCCACTAAGATCGTGAACTGGAAGTTCGTGAAGGAGTTGTTCCGTATGGTCACCTGATTGGCATTGTAAACCAATACGGCGGTGCCGGCCGGATCGCTTGCGGCGCGGATATCCAGCCCTTCGATGACTGTTTTGGCGCCTCCGTTGATATAGAATGCCGGTTCGAGTACGGCATTAGCGGTGAGTAAGGCGGGCACATCTGCGATGATCACGGCGCCCGGTTGCCCCTTGATGGTGACGCGGTGGGTGATCTCCACGGTGGAGTTCAGGTAGTGGGTTCCGGATTGCACAATTACGGTGCCGTTAGGCCCGGCGGCGGCGATGGCGCCGGCAAGCCCGTCCACCGAGCCGGCAGGCAGCAGCACCTGGGCGCGGGATTCGAGGTCGGGGTCCAACTCTCCGGCCGGGTTCAATTGGTTGTCCTTGCTGCAGGAATGCAATAGGGCCAGTAGCGCAGCCCCCATGAGGATGTTTTTGAACTTCATGGTTAATAAAAGTTTTAAGATGATTGAAATAGGGAGGCGCTACAAATGTAAAGCCCGGTAAAGCCGGAGCATTATCCCAAATGTTACATTCTATAACAGATATGTTCCATTACGTATGAAAACCAACAGCGGGGCTGTAAAAATGCGACCGGAAGCGCTGTGAAGGAAATGAACCGGCCCGTTTTGCCGGAGCACTCCGAACTATTCAAAACTGGCGGCATCAAAGACCATACTGTCCGATCTTTTGGCTCAAGCGTTTTTCCAAATAGGAATTTCCACCTTCCAGAGCGCTCAGGATTTCCAGGGCCTCCAGTCGATAGCCGTTTATTCTGGCATCGTCCCAATGCGGTGGGGCCGGCTGTAAATTGGTAATCCTGTCGGCTAATTTCACCGCCCACACTTCTTTTTTCAGGGCTTTGATCCGCTGCAAGCTGTCGGCCATCTGCATGGGTTTAGGCAGCGCTTCGTTTTTGGTCAAGGCCTGCACTCCCTCGGCAATGTCCGTACCAAACTCGCTTTCCAATTCCTGGATAGTAGTATTCGTGTCTTCAAGGGTGTCGTGCAGCAGCGCAAGTTGAACGGCAAAATCTATGTCGAAGCCTGGCGAATGCGGCGCCGCCAGCAAAATTTCCATAGCTACGTTGCTCAAATGCACCACATACGGCAGGATGGTGCCCGAGATGGTTTGGCCTTGCCCGGCATGTTTTTGCGCCGCGAAGCGGATGGCTTTTTGATAGAGGTTTTGGGTGTGCATGCGTTGTACTGGTTATAAGCATTATTCTCGATGGCCAGTGATTTGCGAATTTGGTTTTTTGCAAATCATTAGCTATCAGTTATCCCTGTGAAAATGGTTCTCATTTTTTCGCGAACCATTTTTCGTCGGGTACACAAAAATAGGGGCTTTCGAAGAATTTCTCTTTGGGAGGTTTAAAATTTCCAATCAAAAAGCGGCGACTGAAGGTAGCCGGTACATCTTTTTCCGGCGACTAAAGATCGCCGGTACA
>CAZNYK010000119.1:1251-6412 GCA_964577215.1 uncultured Saprospiraceae bacterium | reverse complement strand
TTACAGGCGCTCCATCAACCCCTGCATTCTTTTCCGAATCTCATCATTGCACAAATTCCCGATGCTGCCCTCGTGTATGTGGTGCAACTCCTTGGACGGCACAAATTCACCCTCCTCGATGGCCCGTCCCACCTGGCGATACGCATCCCGGAAGGGGACGCCTGCCAATACCAGGGCATTGACGGCTTCCACGCTGAAGAGATACTGATACTTACCGTCGTCGAGGATATGGTCGTTAACGGAGAGGTGCCGAAACATGAATTCAGACATTTCCAGGCAGCTTTTCAGCTCTGCGATGGCGGGAAAGAGCATCTCTTTGGTCAGTTGCATATCCCGGTGATACCCCGATGGAAGATTATTGACAAGCAGGGTGAGTTCGTTGGGCAGGGCCTGTATCCGGTTGCATTTGGCGCGGATCAGTTCGAACACATCCGGGTTTTTCTTGTGCGGCATGATGCTGGAGCCTGTGGTAAGCGCATCCGGGAATGAGAGGAACCCGAAGTTTTGGTTCATGTACAGGCATACGTCGTAAGCCATCTTGGACAAGGTGGCTGCTATTGAAGACATGGCCATGGCCAGCGCCTTTTCTGTTTTGCCGCGCGTCATCTGCGCATACGCTACGTTGTAGTTCATGCCGGAAAAGCCCAATAGCTCAGTAGTCATTTGCCGGTCTAAAGGGAAAGAAGAACCATAGCCGGCGCCGGAGCCGAGCGGGTTTTTGTCGGCGATGCGGAAGGCGGCGAGCAGCAGTTCCATATCGTCGCAGAAACTCTCCGCGAAAGCGCCGAACCACAGCCCGAAAGAAGAAGGCATAGCGATCTGGAAGTGCGTGTAGCCGGGCAGGAGCTTGTGCTTATGCATATCGCTCAGCAACAGCAAACGATCGAACAGGACTTGAACGCCCTGTGCAACGGCGCGGATTTCTGCACGCAGGTAGAGTTTAATATCCACAAGCACCTGGTCGTTGCGGGAGCGGCCGGCGTGTATTTTCTTGCCCGTTTCGCCGATTCGGCGCGTGAGCAGGAGTTCCACCTGGGAATGCACGTCTTCCACGCCGGGCTCGATGGAGAAGCGACCGGCCCGGATATCCTCAAGTATGCGATTCAGCTCCATGTGTATCGCATGCAACTCCACGGCGGTAAGCAGCCCGATATGTTGCAGCATTTGGGAGTGGGCGATGGAGCCGAGCACATCGTATTCGGCCAGCGCCAGGTCGAATTCCAGGTCGCGGCCCACGGTGAATCGCTCTACGATTTGGCTCCAGTCGGAATCGCCGGAGGGGTCTTTTTGCCAGATTTTCATATCTATTGCAAGGTCATTTTGAGGCAAATGGCTAATTGCCAAAGCCTAAGATAGTTGGTTCAAAGCAGTTGTTCCAGCAAACGGATATACCCGCTTATGCCTTCTTCAATCTCACGCAAATAAACAAACTCATCGGCACTGTGCGAGCGCGCCGAATCTCCCGGCCCCATTTTTATACTGGGAAAAGGCATAAGCGCCTGGTCGGAGGTGGTCGGAGAACCGTACATAGGGATGCCGAGTGTGCGGCCGGCCTGCACTACAGGGTGGTCCTCATCAGTAGATGAAGGGCGCAGGCGCAGGGAGCGGGGCTGCACTTCAGCGGAGACGTGACTGCGGATGATATCTAAAAGTTCTTCGTGCGTGTAGGCATCGGTACAGCGCACATCCACGGTGAAGCAGCACTTGGCGGGTACCACGTTGTGCTGGGCGCCGGCCTGTATTACGGTGACGCTCATTTTCACCGGGCCGAGCGTGGGCGATACTTTCGGAAATTGATAGGTGCGAAACCACTCGATGTCGGGTAGGGCCTGGTATATGGCATTGACGCCTTCCTCGCGGGCAGCGTGGCCTGCCTTGCCCACAGCAATGCAATCCAACACCAGCAGCCCTTTTTCAGCTATGGCCATGTGCATCAGCGTAGGTTCGCCCACGATGGCGAAGGCGATGTCGCCCAGTTCCGGCAGGATGGACTCCACGCCGTTGGGACCGGAAATTTCCTCTTCGGCGGTGGCGGCGTAGATCAGGTTGTACTTCAGGTCATCGCGTTCGTAGAAGTTCAAAAATGCAGCCAGCAGGCATACCAAAGGGGCGCCGGCATCATTGCTGCCTAAGCCAAATAACTTGCCGTCTTTTTCAATGGGGCTGAACGGGTCGAGCGTGTAAGCCGGGTTGGGCTTTACGGTGTCGTGGTGGGAATTGAGCAGGATGGTGGGTTTAGCCGGGTCGAAATGGCGGTTTACAGCCCACACGTTGTGGTGCTTGCGTTGTATGGGGATGCCCCGGCTTTCCAAAAAGCCGGCGATGAGTTCCGCCGTACCCTGTTCCTCGCGGCTGAAGGAGGGGGTGGAGATGAGTTTTTTTAGAATTTGGGTAATCTCGTTCATTATGGTTTATCGCTTTCCACGCTGTTGCACAGCTTCGCTGTAATTGAATTTATCGCCCGGCTATTTGGCCTTCATCATTTTTTTACAAATCCAACTACAAACCTGCGCCCCAGATCATCAAAACCTGAAACCCGGTAGAGGCCGGCTGAAAGATGACTTACGTTAAGTTCCACGCTATTATGCATTAGCTGAATCGGTACATGCAACCGGCGCCCCAAGGCATCAAACACTTTAACGGAAGGGTTGGCCGGCAGCGTGATATGGATGTTGAGCAAGTCGGAAACCGGATTGGGGTAGAAAAAGGGCTTCACAATAGCCTCGTTTGAAGTAGCAGAGGCCAGGTTGCAATACGCTTGAAAGATGAACAGCGCCGTGTCTTGCCCTTGGAAAAGATTGACAAGCACCCAGTCCAAACCCTCATAGCCGGGATCCGGGCGGTACACCACGCCCGCGCCATCGGCAGGCTCTACTACAATATGAGCGCTGCCGTGTTGGGGTTCCCCGATGAGGACAGGAGTTGCCCAGCCGCTCAGGTAGGGCATGTAAACGGAATCCCGGCAGTCCACCTCGCCTGCATACACCGGTTGAATGACCTCTGGGCAACTGATGTCAAATACATAAATCCCGGTCTCGCAGAGAATTTGCGTGGCGTGCGCACATTCGATCACCACGGTATCGGAACCGGCGAAATACGGCGGCGCGATATACTGCAAGATATTGGGTTCTATGAAATCGCCCAGCAGGGAAGCATGCCCGTAAGCGGGCCGGTCTATGATGGAAGGCGGACTCCAGGTGGGATACCCGAGGCCGCCCACGATGGATGTATCGCCGCAGGCCATCGGAATCACTTCGGTGAAAGTTTGCCCGCTGAGCAAGCAGGGCCATATGGCGAAAAGGATAGCAGTTAGTTTAATTTTCATATTACCGGTTTTGCGGGAAGACAGCTATTGCTCCCCAGGAAGTTGGGTCTGCGGTTGGTTGACGCACCTCGAAGCTGCGCCCCGCTCGCCGGCCATGATGGCCTGCAACAGCCCGGCGTGCCCAATAACAACACTCGAAACGCCCTGCCGGATGGCATTGAAAGCATTTTCCATTTTCGGGATCATGCCTGCCGAGATGGCGCCGCCGGCCTTGAGCGCTTCGTATTCCTGCGCGGTTATCTCCGGAATCACCGAATACTCGTCGTTAACATCGCGGAGTACGCCCCGCTTTTCAAAGCAGTAGATCAGTTGCACTTCCTGCGTTGAGGCCATTGCAATGGCTACCGCCGAGGCCATGGTGTCGGCATTTGTATTGAGGAGTTGGCCCTGCCCGTCGTGGGTGAGGGGCGCTATTACGGGAGTAATGCCTTGCGAGAGCACCTGTTGAAAGAAGCCGGCATCTATCCTTTCGAGGATGATATCCCCAACAAAGCCAAAGTCCACCTCCTTCACGGGGCGCTTTTCGGCGGCAATGCAGCCTGCATCAGCGCCGCAGAGGCCTATGGCCGGGCAGGAACGGGCCTGCAAGGCAGCCACAATGTTTTTGTTGATCAGCCCGGCATATACCATCACGGCAATATCAAGGGTAGCGGCGTCGGTAATCCGGCGGCCCTCGTGCATCTGAGTGGGAATGCCGAGTTGGGCGGCCAGTGCAGTCGCCTTTTTGCCGCCGCCGTGCAAAAGGATTTTAGGCCCCGGTATACGGGAAAAGTCGTCGAGGAAGCGATGGAGCGCCGCTTCATCGTCAATGATGTTGCCTCCGATTTTGACGATGCTGAGTTGGCTCATGGTTAAATACTTTGGTGCTCCAGCATTTGTTGGAGCACAGCCTGCGCGGCCCAGGTGCGGTTGGCAGCTTGCTCCAAAACGAGCGATTGCGGGCCGTCCAAAAGTTCGTCGCTGAGTTCCACGTTGCGGCGCACGGGCAGGCAATGCATGATTTTGGCCTGATTGGTATGGGCAATTTTGGCTGCGTCCAGCAGCCAGTCTTCGCCGCCGGGGTACGCCTTGCCGTAGTCGTGGTACGAAGACCAGTTTTTTACATAAATAAAATCGGCTCCTTCCAGTGCCTCTCGCTGATCATGCAGGATGCGCGCCCCGGCAGTAAACTCCTCTGCCAGTTCCAGTCCTTCCGGGTGGGCGATGCTGAAATCCACGCCGGCGCGGCACATCCACTCTGCAAAGGAATTGGGCACGGCTTGCGGCAGCGCCCTGACGTGCGGCGCCCAACTGAGCACTACTTTGGGCGGGCGTTCATGCGGCCAGTTTTCGCGGATGGTGATCAGGTCGGCGAAGCTTTGCAGCGGGTGCCGGGTGGCGGATTCGAGGCTGACGACGGGAACCTTGGCGTGTTGTATGAATTTGCGGAGCAGGTGCTCGCTGTAGTCCTCCTCGCGGTCTTTTAGCAGGGGGAAGGCGCGCAGGCCCAATATGTCGCAGTATTGTCCCATCACGGCAGCGGCGTCCTTTATGTGTTCCACCGTTGTGCCGTTCATTACCGCGCCGTCTTCGAGTTCGAGCGCCCAGCCGTCCTTGTCCACGTTCATCACCATCACATGCATGCCGAGGTTGAGGGCTGCTTTCTGTGTGCTCAGGCGGGTGCGCAGACTGGGATTCATGAAGATGAGGCCGAGGGTTTTGTTTTTACCCAGGCGGCTTGCGCTGAAGGGATTCTGTTTGACAGCGCGGGCGAGCGCCACAAGTTCTTCTAAGTTTGCTGCGTCGTTTGCGCTGGTGAAGTATTGCATGGTTGGTTGTTTATATTTTGCGATGATA
>CAZNYK010000119.1:0-1151 GCA_964577215.1 uncultured Saprospiraceae bacterium | reverse complement strand
ATCGGCGCGATGAGGCTCAGGCCGCAGCCAAAACCAATTTCAAAGCGTGCAGAAAAACATCGGCATCATCCCGGCTCAGGTTTAACGCCGGCAGTATCCTCAGCGTATTTTTGTCAGAAGAAGAGCCGGTGAAAATGCCGTGCTCAAACAGCAAGCGCTTGCGCAGGTCGGCACAGGGCGCGTCCATTTCCACGCCGATCATCAGCCCGCGGCCCCGCACCTCCACCACGTGGGGAAAACTGCGGATGGCATCCACCAGGTAAGCGCCGAGTTCAGCCGCATGCTCTATCAGCCCTTCTTTTTCAATCACTTCCAAAACGGCGATGGCAGCGGCACAGGCCAAATAATTGCCGCCGAAAGTAGTGCCCAGCATGCTGTGTCGCGCCTCAAACCTGGGAGAGATCAATACACCTGCAACAGGGAAGCCGTTGCCCATGCCTTTGGCCACGGTGATGAGGTCGGGGCGCACGCCGGCAAACTGGTGGGCAAAAAACCGGCCCGAACGGCCGTAGCCCGATTGCACCTCATCGAGGATCATGACTGCGCCGGTTTTGTCGCACAGTGCGCGGATGGATTGCAAAAACGCCTCTTGGGCCACATGTACGCCGCCTACGCCCTGGATGCCTTCCACCATGACGGCGCACACCTCTTTGTTCAGTTGTTTTTCCAGCGCCGCCACGTCGTTCAGCGGCAAAAAAACGATGTGTTCCGTTGCGTTGACCGGCGAAACGATGGCCGGGTCGTCGGTGGCAGCCACCGCCAGCGAAGTGCGCCCGTGAAAGGACTTTCCGAATGCGATGATCTTTTTCCGGCCATTGTGGAAAGATGCTAATTTCAGCGCGTTTTCATTGGCCTCGGCGCCGGAGTTGCACAAGAACAGCGCATAGTCATCATACCCGGACATGCGACCCAGCAGGGCAGCGAGCTTCTCCTGGATGGGAATTTTCACGGAGTTGGAATAAAAGGCGATCCTATGGAGTTGCTCCTCCAACGCGCGCACATAGTGGGGATGCCCGTGCCCAATAGAAATGACTGCGTGCCCGCCGTACAAGTCTAAGTATTTGCGCCCGGCAGCATCCCAAATGCAGGACCCCTCAGCCCGCACAGGCTCAATGTCGAAAAGGGGATATACGTCGAATGGTTTCATTTTG
>CAZNYK010000118.1:10042-12896 GCA_964577215.1 uncultured Saprospiraceae bacterium | reverse complement strand
GCATAGAGCATAGAGCATAGAGCATAGAGCATAGAGCATAGAGCATAGAGCGGCGCACTGAGCGACTTGTGCTGAGCTTGCCGAAGCAAGTCGAAGTGCATAGAGCGCTGCTTTACACCCGGCGAACAAAACTAAAGATTTTCCTGCAATTCAAAAGGAAAAGTGCAAAAACCGATCTTTCTTGCCTTTTTTCGGACTTTTGTATGATGAACAATGCATCTTTGCGCGTGTTCGTCAATTCGTCAACAAATTCATCGTCATGCTGTATCAAATTCTCGACCGCGCTCATTCCGGCCTCCGCTGGGTGGTGCTGCTGCTGCTCCTTGCCGCCATCTTAAATGCCTTCCAAGCCTGGAAAGGCGGGCGGACCGGCGCCTCCAAACTGTCTTTATATGCACTGATATCCGTACATGTGCAACTGTTGCTCGGGCTTGTGCTGTACTTTTTCCTCAGCCCTTACGTGCGCTTCGAGGCGGGCGTCATGAAAGATACCCTTCTCCGCTTTTATACGGTGGAGCACATCACCATGATGCTCATCGCCGTTGCGCTGATCACGGTGGGCTACAGCCGTGCCAAAAGGGCCGCCGATGCCGCCGCCAAAGGCAAAACCACCTTCTGGTTTTACCTCATCGGCTTGGCAGTGATCTTTGCCGCTATTCCCTGGCCCTTCCGCAGCGGGCTTGACGGGAATTGGTTTTGATTGATGATTTTTGATTGATGATTTTTGATGTGCTGCGTAGTGCAGTTTGCAGACTTGCTCAACAGCCGTTGCCATGAATATCCCTGTTCCTCATTTGCGCCACACTGACTCCGGCAACTTTTTCCTCATCGCCGGCCCATGCGCCGTGGAAGGCGAAGCCGTGGTAATGGAAACCGCCGAAACGCTGGTTGCTCTTTGCGAGCGGCTGCGCATTCCGTTCATTTTCAAAAGTTCATACCGGAAAGCCAACCGCTCGCGTTTGGACTCCTTCACCGGCATCGGCGACGAGAAAGCGCTGCGCATCCTGCGCAAGGTGGGCGAAACCTTCGGCGTGCCGGTCACTACCGACATCCACGCCGAAGCCGAAGCAGCCATGGCCGCCGAATACGTGGAGGTGTTGCAAATTCCTGCTTTCCTTTGCCGCCAAACCAGCCTGCTCGTAGCCGCCGCGCACACCGGCAAGGCCGTTAGCGTCAAAAAGGGGCAGTTTGTCAGCCCGGAGAGTATGCAATTTGCCGTGGACAAGGTGCGGCAGTCCGGCAACGAGCGCGTCATGCTCATCGAACGGGGCGTCACCTTCGGATACCAGGACCTCGTGGTGGATTTTCGCGGCATCCCGGTCATGCAGTCCTTCGGCGTGCCCGTCATCCTCGATTGCACGCATTCGCTCCAACAACCCAACCAGGCGAGCGGCGTCACCGGCGGCAAGCCGGCACTCATTGAGACCATTGCCAAGGCCGGCGTGGCCGTTGGCGTGGATGGCCTTTTCATCGAAACGCACCCCAACCCGGCCGAAGCCAAATCAGACGGCGCCAATATGCTGCCCCTGGATAAGATGGAGGGCTTGATGGAGCGGTTGTTGAGGATACGGGGGGCTATTTCAGGAGAGGTTTAGAGGTTGAGAGGTTGAGAAATTGAGAAGTTGAGAAGTTGAGATGGGTTATTTGGCGGCAATGCCTTCGTTGCCGAGCCATTGCCGGATATCTTCCTTGCGGATGGCTGTGGCCATGAGGCCGGGAAACTGGTCGGGCGTACAGGCAAATGCAGGTATGTCCATGGCGGCCAATTGCCCGGCGATGTGATGGTCGTAGGATGGAGCCCCTTTGTCGTTGAGCGCAAGCAGGACTATGAATTGTACGCCGGTGGCCTTCACAGCGGTACAGCGGCGGATGAGTTCCTTGGCATTGCCGCCCTCGTATAGGTCGCTGATAAGAACGAGGATGGTATCTGTGGGTTGGCGAATGAGGGTCTGGCCGTATGCGAGCGCTTTATTGATGTCGGTGCCGCCTCCGAGCTGGGTGGCGAAAAGCAGTTCTACCGGATCGTGGAGGAAATCGCTCAGATCGGCTATAGCCGTATCAAATGCCGCCACGTTGGTCCTTACAGAACGCAGGGAAGCCAGCACACATGCCGATACGCCGGCATAAACTACAGACTCGGCCATGGAGCCGCTTTGGTCCAATAAGAGAATAATGTGTCGAAGTTGCTGCCCCTTGCGCCCGTGCCCCACGAGGCGGGCGGGGATGACGGTCTGGTATTGGGGCTGGTAATGGCGCAAGTTGGCTTGAATGGTGCGATGCCAGTTGATGTCCCGGAACTTGGGGCGGCGGTTGGTAGCGGCCCGGTGGATACTGCCCTCAACAGCCTGGCGCAGCGGATTGCGCAGTCGCTTTTCCAGGCTTTCCACCACTTTGCGTACCACGGCGCGGGCGGTTTCACGGGTTTGAGCAGGGATGACCTTGTTGAGCGAGAGCAACATGGAAACCAAATGGATGTCGGGTTCAATACGCTCTAAGAGTTCGGGCTGCAACAGCATTTTTTGAATGCCGAGCCGGTCGAGAGCGTCGCGCTGCATGATCTGTACCACCGGCGAGGGGAAGTAGCGCCGTATGTCGCCCAGCCAGCGATTGACGTTCGGGGCGGAACTGCCCAAGCCGCCCTGCCTGTCGCTGTCGTACAGGGCGTCGAGTACATTGTCCATTCCCTGCGCCTGGGCGCCCAGGGCTATTTGCCCTTCCGGGTCGGCCTTCTCGCCGAGGATCAGCCGCCATTTGTGAAGCCGTTCTTCCACCCTGTTTATTTTTTCGCCAGGTATAATAGCATATCTTTTTGGTTTTAGGCCGAAAAAATAGAGATTTTTGCGACAAGTTCTGA
>CAZNYK010000118.1:0-9942 GCA_964577215.1 uncultured Saprospiraceae bacterium | reverse complement strand
GCATATCTTTTTGGTTTTAGGCCGAAAAAATAGAGATTTTTGCGACAAGTTCTGATCTTTATGCATTAATCCGGTACAATTCAACCCATGGAAGAAACACCCAAGGACCTGCTTCCTGAAATTGAAACACAACGCAGGCTCCGCTCCGTGCGCAGTTCGCGCATTATATTGCCTGCGCTCATAGGAGTAGGCGTGGTGGCCTATTTGTTTTGGCGGCAGTTTGATCCGGCGGAGTTTGCGTCCCTGCGCTGGACCTCCCGGATGGGTTTCTGGCTGAGCGTGGCTTTGGCGCTTGCCGTGGTGCGGCACTTAGCGTACGCGGCCCGCTTGCGGGCTTTGTCTCACGGCGCTTTTTCCTGGCGGAAAAGCATAGAGTTGATCTTTTTGTGGGAGTTTGCTTCTGCCGTATCGCCCACAAGCGTAGGCGGCTCGGCGGTGGCCTTTCTCATCCTGAGCCGGGAAAAGGTGAGCTTGGCCAAATCGACGGCTATCGTGCTCTATACCGTTGTGCTCGACAGCTTATTTTTATTGCTGAGCCTGCCTGTTTTTTATCTCATTATCGGTCCTGCCATCATGCGTCCCGGCGCCACGAGCTTTGCTGAGACGGGCGCCTGGGGTTATTATTTCCTGATCGCCTACGCCGTTATGTCGGCCTATACCATCCTGTTTTTCTATGGAATATTTATCGGCCCGCAACGGGTAAAGCGTTTTTTGGGCAGCCTCACGTCCTGGTCGTTTTTGCGGCGTTTCCGGCGGCGCGCCGTAGTGTTGGGCAATGAATTCGTAATTGCTTCGGGTGAGCTGAGGCAGGAAAGCGCCCGGTTTCACCTCCTTGCTTTCTGGCACACAGGCTTAGCCTGGGCGCCTCGCTTTTTGCTGCTCAGCGCTATCATCATCGCCTTCATTCCTTCGCTCCCCCTTGACTTAATGACGCAGGTAGAACTCTACGCCCGCCTGAAAACCATGTTTTTTGTCATTGCCTTCAGCCCTACCCCGGGCGGCGCCGGTTTAATTGAACTCCTGTTCGGCGGGTTTCTCTCCGACTACGTGACCAACAATACGTATTCCACTATTATCGCCACCGTATGGCGCTTGGTTTCCTATTATGTGTACCTGTTTGCAGGCGCCATCCTGATACCCAACTGGATACGGAGGACGGGGTTAGCCCCAATGCCCGTTGTGGCGAAAGAGCAATAACAGCAGGCATATCATGAAGACGCCTGCGGCGATCCCAATTTCCAGCCAGTCTTTCTGCATGGCGGATATGCGGCTTTGCACGTAAAAGGGATTGGCGGCTCCGGGAGTACCTTCATCCATGGTAATTTCCCAGTTTTGCGGGTTCTTGTTGTTCAGGTGCGGCATGAGCAGGCTCAGGGTGATTACGGAATCTGTAGGCGGCGCCTGGTAATGCACGCCGTTCACCAATGCGCCATCGGCGCTGAACAGGAAAGCCTGGTCTTCGCGCTTATGCAGCCCGAAAGTCATGATGCCGAACACGTTATACGCCTGGGGGAATACCTGCCGGAAGCGGGCTTCGTCGCGGCAGATGATGAGATAATCGCGCGGCCCGATACTCGCCTCCGGAAGGGCTGCCTCATGGCGGGCGTCGGCCAGAATCCAGCCGCTCATATCCACGCGTTCATGGGTGGTGTTGTAAATCTCTATCCAGTCGCCTGTCCGGGAGTTGCTCGGGCTGATCTCGTTGATGATGATCTTGTCGGCGAGAGGGTGGATGTAAGGTTCGAATACGGCCCGGATGAAAAGCCCTTCTTTCGGCAGCCGGAGCGACAGTTCCCGCTCCTCAGTGCTTACCGGCAACCCTTCCCAATGTGAAAATCGGTATCCCGGCAGTGCCGCGGCCTTGAATCGCAGGTTTTGGGATTCAAAATAACGCCCGGCGAAATCGCCGCCGGCTTCGGTTACTTCTATGATGTCATTTACAAGGAGCGTGCCTCCGAAAGAAGCGCTTGCCCGAAGTTCGCGCAAGGCCCCCGGCCGGAAACGCCCGGCTAAGTGTTGCAAAACGTATGCCGGCCGTTCGGCGGCAAATGTGCGCATGGTCTCCACGTGGCGCTCCCATTTCTGCCGGCTGAGGCGCCAGCGAGCCAAATGCCGGGGCATTTCCGGCAGGAGTTGCTGATATTTTTCTTCGATAGCGGCATTCACGCGGTCGGGATGGAAAGTGGTATTGAGATGATCGGTGAAGCGCATGAGGAAATCCGCTTTAAATTCAGGGCTTTCGAGCAGTTTGCGCAAGATGAACGTGCTCCAGGGCGGATTGGGCCAGAATGGGCCATTGGGTTCTGTATGAAATTCGAGACTGTTGTTGCGATACGCTTTGGGATCATGCAGGCCGAAGCCCCAGTCGGTGTCGTACAGTATCCAGCGCCAGCGGCCTTCGGGGGTTCGGGGGCGCCAGAATTTGACGTTGCCGCCTGCGTCCTGGTTGTCAAAATATATCTGCGCTATCTGAAAATGCATGAAGTTGTCCACGTCCATTTGGGTTTTTACCCAGGCGTAATTGGCAGGATCAGACAGGTCTTTATTTTGCAGGAACCTGAGCAGTCGCATGTAGTGCGCCTTGTCGCCGCGGCGCAGGTTGTAGCGGTGTTCGATCAGGTCAATGCTGTCTTTGTGTACATCGTGATGGCCGGCGATAAAATAGCGGTTTATTTTTTCGCGGATGTTGTAGATGCCCCAGTATTGCCCGTTGATATAGACGTGTGCGGGCCGGTAAGCCTGTTTGTCGATGTCCCAATCGCTCAGCAGGCCGGTCATGAGCGCGTCGCGGAAGTGAGCGCGGCCGAAGTCGCTGCCGGAGTTGCGCAAAACGAGGAACTTGAAGCTATTCGGCCCGTCCTTGCCGAAGACGGGGTAGTTAAAACGCTTTTCGCCGTAGCGCTCGCGGGCCACTATGGCCAGGGATTTTTGGGGAAAGAGCCGGCTCATTCCCCCGAAAAGGCGCATACCCACCGGGCTGTTGAACACGCAGTGCCCGTCATCCTCAAATATCTCAACATGGGCCACCAACTCTTTCCTGCTCCAGAAATTGGCGCCGGGCTGCATCCAGCTCTCATCCCCTGACTTGGCGCCGGCCATGAACAGGCCTATCTCCGGGTCGAACAACAAGCCGGGAGGCGAAGCGATAGAGATAACCGGAATGCCGCTTGGAGGCTCTCCGATAAAGTAGGTTTCCGCAAAGGTTTTGCCCGTGCGCCCGTCGGGTGATACGGCAACGGCGCGCACGGCTGCCGTGCTTGTGAGTTTGAGCGGGACTCTGTACCTGTGCGATTGAGGGGTGGGTTTATTGCCGTCTATGGTGTAAAATATCTTGGCGCCCGGATTGGCGGATAGGGCAAGTTCCAGCGGCTCCTCGTAAAAGCCGCCCGGCAGGGAGAAGGAGACAGAGGGACTATGGTCTTGCGCTATTGCGGCGGCGCAAAGCCACAGGAAAAGCCATGGGAGTACGTATCGCTTCAAAATATAGTGTTTTCGGATCGCAAGTTTAAGATTTTTCCTTGAAAGTTGCGTATTTTTGCCACATATAAAGCATTGGAAAATGAACTGGACAACTTATATCTCCTCCGACCCCGCCATCTTGTACGGCAAGCCAGCCATTCGGGGCACCCGCATAGGCGTTGATTTGATCCTGGAAAAACTTTCCGCCGGTCAGACCATCCCTCAGTTGCTCCAGGCTTACCCCCGCCTTAAAGAGGAGCAGATACTCGCCTGTTTAGCATTTGCAGCGGATGCGGTAAAGAATGAAGTGGTGTATGAAGTCCCGGCTGCATGAAGATCATCGCAGATGAAAGCGTGGATTTTGCGTTATCGAAATCCTTCGTCAACACGAGTTTGAAGTGTACTCAATTATGGAAAATCACTTCGGATGGCCGGATGATGAAGTACTCGAATTAGCTTTGCAGATGGAGGCATTTCTGATTACAGAAGACAAGGACTTTGGCGAGTTGACTTACCGGCTAAAAAAGCCGAGCAACGGAATTTTGCTTGTCCGTATGCCTGCAGTCTTGAGTGAAGCGAAGGCTTCTCTTGTTTTAAATATTTTCCGGGAGCATCCTGAGCGTTTATGGATGAAATTTGCGGTACTCGAGCCTAATAAGCTTAGGGTCAAGTCATTGCGGCATTAGCCCTAATTACCGCCGGAAACTAAGTAGGTCCCCCAACCTGAAAAACGCCGCCTCCCATTCGGCGCTGCTGAACACCCATTCGCCGTTTTTATAGCCTTTAAAAAGCGAGTAGAACACATTCTGGCTTTTCCACACATCGGGCTTTAGTTCCATGTCGTGGATGATCTCCAGTACCTGTATGAGTTTTTCCAAGTGGCGCAGGGGCGTATCGGGAGATTCCAGCAGCTTGATCTCGCGGTAAATGCGCTCGCTGATGCTCAGATTCAGCCCTGGTTCGTTGGTGAAGGAGAAGCCCCAGGTCTTCATTTCCCGCGCTATGCGCTTGAGTTCCCGGATGCGGAATGGGTCGCCCTCGAAATATTGAAGGATATCGTGGTTGATGATAAACTGGGCGGCGCTGCGCCAAACAGGAGGCACCGGCATGTCGTTGCGGGCGATGCCGGCCATGAGTTGGTAGTTGTCGGCGTAGATATCCCGGAAGTCGCGTTCGATCTGGCGCAGGCTTTTATCGGCAATGAGGGTGAGAATTTTGCGCTTTTCGTCTTTGAAGAGATGGTCAATAGAGTACTTTTCCGGGCCGAAATACTCCTGCATGATGCCGATGACGCCGGCTAAATCGGGCGTGAGAAAAGCATGGCGCAGGCGCTCCTGCATCTCGGTAAAGATGGGCCGGCTCATGTTGAGAGAGATATTGCCGATGATATTTTGCTGGCCGAGATAGAGGGTGGCGAAGCTGAAGTGCTTTTCCGAATAGGTGACTTTTGATTGGACGATGGTACGCCCAATGACGAGGCGGAGGATTCCGGCCTCCAAGCGCTCAAAGTCTTCGCTGTCGGCGATGTAGTTGAACAGTTCAATATGCTCCGGGTATGCTTCAAAGAGGGAGGAAGCCGCAAAGTGCATGCCCACGCGGCGGAGGTTGACGCGGGCCGGCTCGATGTTTTCAATGTAGCTTACCGCTCCGTTTTTGTGCACGTTGCTCGGCGCTTCGGCCAGCATTTTCACAAAGGTGGCGCGCAGGTCCACGCCGCCGTTCACCTGCGCGGCATAGTACATGGCGCGGTCGGCATACTGGAGAATCTGGTTGGTTTCGATGCCCGATATCTCGTCGAAGAACCAGCCGCAACTGGTAAACATGAGCATGGCGTTGCGCTGGATCTCCATCAGGCGCATGAGCTTCATTTTATCAGCGCCTTCTATTTCCTTGCGCGCATGCAGTCGGATGAATTCATCCACCGTATCATCATTGCGATTGAGCAGCACAGCAATGTAATCGTTGCGGGCTTGCCATACATCTTTGAGCAGCGGGCCGGCTTGTTTTTCGTATATGGCGATCAATTCGTCGCGAAGCCAGTTGAGCCCATTTCGCAGCGGCCCGCGCCATGCCTGGGTCCAGCCGGGTTTGCCTCCGGAATTACAACCGCAATTGGAGCGCCAGCGCTCCACGCCGTGTACGCAACTCCATGAACTGGATTCGTGGATTTGCGCTTCAAATTGCGGGGGGAATAACTCCAGGAATTGCCCGTAATTGGTGAGGCGAGCCATGCGGCTTTCCTCGATGGTGTACAGGCAATCGGCAAGTGCCATTTCGCCATAGCGGTGGTGGTGGCCGTAGCTTTCCCCGTCGGTGGCTATGTGTACCAATTGCGGGCTGTCGTTGTCGTCAAAGGCGTCTAAGAGTGAGGCCGCGAAGTGCTTGCCGTTGTTGAGCAGCCCCTTGAAGGCCACGGCCTGCGAGCGCTCGCCGTCGTAAAAGAACAGGGCAATACTGCGCCCCGACGGCAGCGGGCACTGGTAGGCCCTTCGGGTGTCCAAGTTGCCTTCGTGTGCGGGGCGCCATTCGCTTTCGCCTTTTTTTCTCACAGCTTTGACCTGCCGGGGCGCCAGCACGGTGAACTTGATGCCCTGCTCCGCCAATACTTCCAGCGTTTCCGTATCCGCTGCAGTTTCAGCCAGCCACATGCCTTCGGGCTTTCGCCCAAATCTGTATTCAAAATCGGCAATGCCCCAACGGACCTGGGTTTCCTTGTCGCGGCGGTTGGCCAAGGGCATAATGACGTGGCTGTGTACCTGCGCCATAGCCGAACCGTGGCCTCCGTAGCGCACCTGGCTGATCTTGTCGGCTTCCAGTATAGCGGCATAGGTTTCGGGATCGGCCTCTTCCAGCCAGGACAGTAGCGTGGGGCCGAAGTTGAAGCTGATGCGACCGTAGTTGTTGGTGATGCGGATAATCTTGCCCCCGGTATCCAAAATGCGGGCGGCGGCGTTGGGCGCGTAGCATTCAAAGTTGATGCGGGCATTCCAGTCGTGAAAAGGAGCGGCAGTATCCTGCATTTCCACCACCTCCAACCATGCGTTTTCGCGCGGGGGCTGATAGAAGTGGCCGTGAATGCATATATATTTGTCAGCGGTATTCATCGTCCAAATTGTATGAGGCGAGGACAAAGGTATATATTTGCCTTCATGAAAAAGTGGCAATTCCTGAACCTGGCCGGCTTTCTGTTCATGATCGCCATGAACACCCTGGCCAATGCGCTTCCGCTTTTCGGGCGCAATACGGGCGAGATTTCCGCCCTGTTTCCCAATTTATTCGTGCCTGCGGGTTTTACATTCAGCATCTGGGGGCTGATCTACCTGCTGTTGCTCCTGTTCACTATTGCCCAGATGAAGGGCGCGTTCAGCGCCGGAAAACCGGCGCCGGCATTCGTGGCGCGCATTGGCCCCTGGTTTCTCCTGTCCAGCATGGCCAACGGCCTGTGGATCATCGCATGGCATGCCTTGCAGCCGTTGCTGTCGCTTGCCGTCATGCTGGCGTTGTTGGGGTCGCTCATCCGCCTGTACCAGGCGCTCAACGAGCAGGCCGGCGCCGGCGAAAAATACGCCGTGCGGCTGCCCATAAGCGTCTATCTGGGTTGGATCAGCGTGGCTACCATTGCCAATACTGCGGCGGTGCTGGTGCACTATGACTGGGGGGGATTCGGCATCAGCCCTGAAGTGTGGACGGTGGCCATGATCGCAGTGGCCGCTTTAGCCGGGCTTTTTTTCCTTTGGAAAAGATCGGACGTACCCTATGCCCTTGTGATCATATGGGCATTGTACGGCATCCTGGCTCGCACCGACGCAGCGCAATCGCCGGCGATTTTTTACGCCCTCCTGGGCGGAATGATATTGCAGGGAATGGTATCCGTCGCACGCTTTCCCCGTTGGCTGAAAAGCTGATACCGGTCATTCCTGCCGGGCAAATGAAACAACGCGACCGCTGAGCAATAACCCGCGGGCGAGAAGTGTTCTTATGACTGACAATTGAGGATTATTGAGATATGTGCATTTGTTTTGCAACGCAACTATTCACGCTCTGAAAACGCTGTAACCGAGCCGCTCATGAACGCTAACTTCCTACTTTCTCTTTGCTTTGTATTTCTCCCCGCCTTTTTAGCCGGCCAGTGCCTGTCCGGCAATTGCGCAAACGGCAGCGGCGTGTATGCATTTGCCAGCGGCGCCCGCTATGTGGGACAATTTAAGGACGGGGTACCAACCGGCATAGGGAGTTGCGCCTATACCGATGGCCGGAAATACCAGGGCGAGTGGTTCAAAGGATATCCGCATGGAAAAGGCCTTATGATATACCCCGACGGCAGTCGCAAACGGGGCGAGTGGAACACGGGCAAATTGGTAAGGGAGGATGAGGTGAAAGGCGCTTCAGGAGAGTTCTTCCCCCGCAGCCAGATCACAGGTTGCGTTTCCGGCGATTGCGCCAACGGCGAGGGCATCTACATCTTCCCCAGCGGGGCGGTATATATCGGCCAATTTCGAAACGGCGAAGTGCACGGCGTGGGGGTATGCGATTACAGCGACGGCAGCCGCTACCAGGGCGAGTGGAAAAACCGCTTCCCCGACGGCACGGGTACCAAAACCTGGCCCGATGGCAGCCGCCGTACCGGACGCTGGGAGCGCGGCCAGCCCATTGACGATCAGGGCAACCTCCTGGACGCGCTCATCCGCATGAACCCCTCCCGCACCGATGCCGCCGACATACAATCCGGTTGCCTCTCAGGCGATTGTATCTCCGGAAACGGCGTTATGGCATACCCGGACGGAAGTCGCTATGAAGGCAGTTTCACGGAGGGAAAGCCCAATGGACGGGGCGAGTTCCGGTACATCAATCAATCGTGGTACACCGGAAATTTCCAGGCCGGCCTCCCGCACGGCGCCGGCACCTTGCATCGCCCCGACGGCACCATGCTCGCCGGCCGCTGGGAGAGCGGCGAATTCCTCGGCCCCGACAACGCACTGGCGCCGCAACGCACTGGTTGTATAGAGGGAGATTGCCGAAACGGCGCCGGCGTTTACGTGTTCAAAAACGGCGCGCGCTACAGCGGTTCTTTCCAATACAACCTTCCCCACGGCTACGGCACGGTGATATATCCCAACGGCGAAAAGTACACCGGCGAAATGGCAGAGGCCTCCTTCCACGGCCGGGGCACACTTTACCTTGCCGACGGCACTCCTGTGACAGGGTACTGGCAAAGCGGCGCATGGATGGGGGAAAATGTTCCGGAGGCGCAACCCCACAGGACGCCTGCTTATCAAGACCCCCAGGTTTCGCCCCCGGCGGCGCCCTTCACATCGCCTCCTGCTTCCGAGCCTCCGCTGCCGCGCCCCAAGGTCAAGGTGTGGGCTTTGGTCGTTGGAGTGGCTTCTTACAACCATATGCCGGCACTGCGTTATACCGACGACGACGCCTACCGGCTGTACGCTTTCCTCAAAAGCCCCGGCGGCGGCGCCGTGCCCGATGAACAACTCCGCATCCTCATCGACGAAGATGCCACCCGGGAGCGCATACTCAGCTCTATGAATGATATTTTTTCCCGCGCCGGTCCCAACGATATGGTCATTATGTACTTTTCCGGCCACGGCCTAAAAGGTGCTTTTTTGCCCATAGATTTTGACGGCTTCGGCAACAAACTCTACCACGAAGAAATCACCGGCGCCCTGAACAAAAGCAAGGCGCGGTACAAGCTCTGCATAGTGGACGCCTGCCACTCGGGCAGCCTCCTGGCCATGCGGGGCGCCAAATCGCAGCAACTTATCACTACTTTTTATGACCAACTCGCCCAGGCGCAGGGCGGAACGGCGCTCTTCCTTTCTTCCAAATCAGAGGAGACTTCCTTAGAGTCGAGCGGCCTGCGCCAAGGCGTGTTCAGCCACTTCCTGATCCGAGGCCTCAAAGGCGAAGCCGATGCAGACGGAGACCAATTAGTCACCATACAAGAGCTCTACGAATACGTTCACAACAACGTGCGTACGTACACCGGCTTACAGCAATCGCCGCTTATTACCGGCGACTACGACCGCAAAATGGTGGTGGCGGTAAAACCTTGATCGATCCACATGCGCATCACACTGATCGCTGCCGTGGCCTCCAACGGCGCCATTGGCTTCAAGGGCGACCTGCCCTGGCATCTGCCTGCCGACCTGGATTTTTTCTACCGTCAGATCGAGGGTTGCCTGTTGCTCAGCGGCCGCCGCTCGTATGATTCGCCGCAGGGGAGGGCCATGTTCACGCCCGAGCGCCGGGTCATCGTCGTCACCAGGCAAGCGGATTTTCAGGCGCCGGCCCAGGTCAGGGTTGCCGCTTCCGTGGAGGAGGCCGTGCAGCAGGCCCGGCAAAGCGGTGCGCCGCGGCTCTGCGTACTGGGCGGGGCGGAAATTTACCGGCAAACCATAGGCATAGCCGATGAACTGATCATCACCCAGGTGCACGCCGCATTTCCCGGTGCGGACAGCTTTTTTCCTG
>CAZNYK010000117.1:2026-13021 GCA_964577215.1 uncultured Saprospiraceae bacterium | reverse complement strand
AATCATCAATCAATTATCCCTTAACACCCGTTTGGCATTTCTGTTGAACCCGTCGCGGATATCATTGCCGTCAATGGGGTTGCCTTCCCAATCTGCGGGGGCATTCCGGTACAGATCCCTTATCCACTGCGGATTTTGTCGTTCGCCGATGGCGTCAGAATGAAGCAGCACAAAATCGCCGGGGGCGAGGGAAGGGTTGTAGAAGATAAACTTGACGTTATTTTGCCGGGTGGCAGGAAAATGGTAGTACGACCAGATTTCGTAGGGCGGGGCGGAGGGTTCCTGTTCGCGGGTTTCCATATCGTCGGGAGGGCCGTATTTGAGGTAAATAAAACCCCGGTCGGTTTCGAAGCCCCGGCGGAACCCAGAGATGAAGGTCTTGTCAACAGATTCCACTACTTTCATATATTGCCGGTAGGCCAATTCCGGGGCATTGGGATTTTGCCCTGCCCAATAAGTGAAGAGAAATCGCTTTTGCGCATCCAGGCTATCGCTCTTAATGAGTTGGTTTAAACCCTCCTGTTCCTTTCCGGCTAATTTGGGTGTGAGTGCGCGCAGGCTGTACCGTATATCATCGGGAGAAAGCCCGCCGACGAATTCTTCTGCGAGGTTGATGTTTTCCAGGTCGAGCGGGGCCAGCCGGAGATAGGGGTTTTCCCTGCGAAAGCGCGTGGCCTTGCTGCTGACAAGCTCCTGCAACCTGTTGCGCACTTCCACCACCAAGCGGTAGTCTCCTCCGGGCAATTGCCCTATGTCCATGGGGATGAGCAGGGGCACTACAGGGTCGGGAGCGCGCCGCCGGTGGGCGATCATCAAGGTGCGCGGAGGGTCGTCTGCCGTAGTTTCGATGCGAAAGCTGACTAAGAAATCATCCTTCAGTGCCTGGTCGGCGTGATAAACCTCATGGTAAAAAAGGAGGGTAGAGGCGTTTTTTTGATACATGTGAAAACCGAGCGGCTCCAGGAACAAGCCGTTCTTGCAAAAGGGATTGCCGGATGAATCCCGGTATGCAGCGGCTAAGAGCTGGATATCGGATTGCAAAAGTTGTTCTTCGCCGGACATATGCACAGCCAGGGAGGAACGGTAGGTCTTGGGGGGTTCAGCGCGGTTCAGGTCAAGCAATTCTACGGTTAATTCATAATCGCCGTCGGGCAGCGCATACCTTTTTATGTCAATAAAATCGCCGGGCTGCGGCATGGCTGGGCTGTGCAGCGCAAATTTGTCATAACGCACTATCTCGTCGCCTTTTTTAAAAAACAACAACAACTCCACCCCGGCCTGCCAGGTAGAATCGGAAGCGGGCACAAACTCCACGGAGGCGCCGGAGACGTGCAGATACACCTCAACAAAACCCCTTTCCTCTGCCTTGAATACGCAGTAAGACACGCTCGCATCCTGGGCGAATGCCGGGGAAATGGCGCCCCAGAAGAATAAAAAAACAAGCCGCAGTTTTTTCATGGCTCCGGTTTTTGCTGCAATTTATGCAAATTTTGATAAAATCCGGCGGGTTCTGCCCCGAAACTGCGGGGTTTTCGCCAACTTCACGCGGAAGAAAGGGCCTCCTTATCCGCCCGGAGAAAAAATAATTGTCTCGCAGGGAATATCGGCTACTGCGGCGAATAAGCCAGACAAATCACTTGAGTGCGACACTTCAAATCATTAACCTATTATCCGGCTTAAAGTTCCATCAAACTCTAATGTCGGAAATAACTGTTTTTAAAGCAATATATTACAAATGAAAATTAATTTTATTTGAGTTGCAATAGAGGTTTATCTGGTTTTAGAAGCTTAACTTTCGCTGAAAAATGTTCTGTCCCCGCCGCGTCCGGAATGAAAACTTGTACTTACATTTGTAGCTGGAAAAAGATGATATGATTCCCGTTTCGGGATTGAAGATACGAAAGATTGTTTTCATTTGGTTTTTTGGGGTTATACAAGAGGCAATTCAACAAAGGATTGCCTCCTTTTTTTGTGCAAAACTCAAAAGGGATAAATAAACGGCCCCTGCGATATAATAATCCACATAATTTCCGTTCTTTTGCGCGGGATTCGCGGTACCGCCTCTGAAGGCAGGGACGCATTGCATTTGCCCGCAACACAATAATTTTGCCCGGGGCAACCCGGCAGCAGGTATCAAAATCAGGTAAAGACCTTCAATGGGACTCTTCAGTTTTTTTCGCCAGGAACTGGCAATTGATTTAGGGACAGCCAATACGCTCATCATCCAGGATGATAAAGTGGTGGTGGACGAACCTTCCATCGTAGCCATTGACAGAAAAACCAACACGACCATCGCAGTGGGTAAGCGCGCTATGCAAATGCACGAAAAAACCCATGAAGAGATCAAAACGGTGCGCCCTCTCAAAGATGGCGTGATTGCTGACTTTCAGGCCGCCGAAAGCATGATTGAAGGATTGATCGGCATGATCGGCAAGCGGCGCCGATTCTTCTCTCACCTCAAAATGGTCATTTGCATTCCCTCAGGCATCACCGAAGTGGAAAAACGCGCCGTATTCGACTCCGCCGACCATGTTGACTCCAAAGAGACTTATCTCATCCACGAACCGATGGCCGCCGCGCTCGGCATAGGGCTGAATGTGGAGGAGCCGATGGGCAATATGATCATTGACATAGGAGGCGGCACTACCGAGATCGCCGTTATCGCTCTCTCCGGTATCGTTTGCGACCAGAGCATCCGCATCGCCGGCGACGAGCTTACCAGCGACATCGTGAGCTACATGAAACGCCAGCACAACATCCTCATCGGGGAGCGCACTGCCGAACAGATCAAAATCCACGTGGGCTCCGCCCTGTCCGAACTGGAAGATCCACCGGAGGATTATGCCGTAAACGGCCGCGACCTCATGACCGGCATCCCCAAACAGATAAAGGTTTCTTACGTCGAAATAGCTCATTGCCTTGACAAGTCCATTGCAAAAATCGAAGACGCAGTTCTCAAAGCTTTGGAATTGACGCCGCCGGAACTCGCTGCCGATATTTACCGGACGGGCTTGTATCTCACCGGCGGAGGCGCTTTGCTGCGCGGCTTGGACAAGCGCATTGCCGCCAAGACCAAACTCAACGTACACATCCCGGACGACCCGCTCAGGGCAGTGGTGCGCGGTACAGGAATCGCATTAAAAAATACAGATCGCTTCGCTTTCCTCATCGACAGGAGGAGCGTTTGATGCCCGCCGGGCCTGCGACGCCTGTGAAAAACATTAACAGCTATGCGCAACCTGCTCGAATTTCTCGCCAGGTTTGGCAGTTTCTTCCTGTTCCTGATACTGGAAGCGATTTGCTTGTTTCTCATCGTGCGTTCCAACGAGGCCAAAGAGCAAACTTTCTTCAACTCCGCCAATGCCGTCTCCGGCTTTTTTTACCGCAATTACCACTCCGTGGCAGGTTACTTCGGGCTAAGGAAGCAGATCGAACTGCTGCAAAAGGAAAACAGCGATTTGCTGTCCCGCCTGGACAATGCCCAGTACAACCCCCAGTACCAGGAAGACACCATTGCCGTAGCCGTGCGCAAAC
This sequence comes from uncultured Saprospiraceae bacterium, assembly GCA_964577215.1. Lineage (GTDB taxonomy): Bacteria > Bacteroidota > Bacteroidia > Chitinophagales > Saprospiraceae > UBA2329. The sequence continues at coordinate 9,487 of CAZNYK010000117.1, read as the reverse complement.
AGGATTCGATCTACTCCCAGGCATTGCGGCGCGACAGCCTCAGCATGCGGGACACTTTAGCCACCCAGATGTACACTTTCATTCCGGCCGGCGTCATCTCCAACTCCATTAATATCACCAACAACACGATAACTATTGACCGGGGCGGGCTCCAGGGCGTCGCGCCAAGCATGGGCGTGATCGGGCCTCAAGGAGTGGTGGGTATCGTGCGCGACACTTCCCACCGCTACGCCTCCGTGTTGTCTATCCTGCATTCCCAGGTCAGCGTTTCCGCATCCATCAGGCACAAGGGCTATTTCGGCGCCTTGGTCTGGCGCAGCGGCAACCCAAAGTTTATGAACTTGGAGGCTATCCCCAACCATGCTCCTGTCGCAGTAGGGGATACGGTGGTGACCAGCGGATTTTCCGGGGTTTTTCCCGCCGACATTTTCATTGGCACGGTAGTTTCTTCAGAGAATATGAGCGACAATTTCAAAAAGATCCGGGTGGAATTGGCATCGGATATGGCCAATGTGAGCCATGTGTATGTAGTACGGCACAAATGGATTGAGGAATTGCGCCAATTGCAAAAACAGGAGGGGAGGCAATGAGCGGTTTAGTTATCACAAATGGCATCCGGTTCGTGGTTTTACTGTTGCTGCAAGTGCTTGTGTTCAAGCAATTGTCGCCGGGCATCGAGTCATTCAACTACATTCACGTCATACTTTATCCTGTTTTTATTATCCTGCTGCCCTTGCGCACGCCGCAGGCGCTGGTTCTTTTGCTGTCGTTTGCATTGGGGCTATCCATAGATATGTTTTACGACTCGCCGGGGGTTCATGCGGCAGCGAGCGTATTTACAGGTTATTTGCGGGGCATTGTTTTGTACCAGATGGAGCCCAGGGGCGGCTATAATGTAAATTTCAGCCCGACCAAAGCGCGCATGGGATTGAAATGGTTTGCCGCATATGCCGCATGGCTCATGGCCGGGCACCTTTTATTTTATTTTTCGATGGAAGCGTTTAATTTTACGTACTTTGCAGACACATTGCTGAGAACGGTATTCAGTTTAGTTGTTTCGATGGGGTTCCTGTTTGCTGTGATGTTCATGTTCAACCCGGAATCATGAAGCGCCGTCAGGGACCTGCCCGGGCTGAGGCCTGAGCAGTATCCGGAGTGCGGCGCATGATTCTCACAAATAAATATCTATTGTAGTGTCGGATGCATTAAAAGGTCGGCAACAGGTCATTAAGGCCATATTCATCCTGGCGGCGCTGGCGCTTATCGGCAAGGCTATGCAATTGCAATTGTTCGACAAGGCGTTTCGCGAAAAAGCCGGCGCAGCCGCCGTAGTGCGCAATCCCGTATATCCCGCCCGCGGTCTAATTTACGACCGGGAAGGCCGCCTGCTTATCCACAACAACCCCATTTACGACCTCATGGTCACCTACAACCAGGTCAAGCCCGGCATGGATACGGCAAAATTCTGCGAATTGCTCGGCATCACGCCCGAATATTTCCGGGAAGCGCTTCGCAAGGACTGGTCGAGCGGGCGCTTCTCCAAGAGCGTACCTTTTATTTTCATGAGCAAGATAAGCCCCGAAACCTACGCCCGCTTCCAGGAGCACATGTTCGAGTTTTCCGGGTTTCAAATGGTCTTGCGCAGCATACGCGGCTATCCGCACAGCCATGCCGCCAATGTGCTCGGCTATATCCGGGAAGTGGATAACCGGGATATCGAAAAAAAACCCGACCTTTTCGCTCCCGGCGACTTTATCGGGGCATCCGGGCTCGAAGCTTATTACGAAGACCTGTTGCGCGGAGAAAAAGGCTGGAGCTACATCCTCAAAGATAACCTCGGCCGCAATATGGGGAAGTACAAGGATGGCGACCACGACTCCCCTGCCAACTCCGGCCGGGACATTATAGCTTCCTTAGACCTGGAACTGCAGGCCTACGGAGAATTGCTGATGCAAAACAAGATCGGCAGCATCATAGCCATTGAGCCGGAAAGCGGGGAAGTGCTGGCCATGGTGAGTTCCGTTTCATACGACCCCAATCTCCTCACCATCACCCAAAAGCGGGGGGAGGCATTTGCCGCCCTGAACAAAGACCCGCTCAAGCCGCTGTTCGATCGCTCCATGATGGCGCAATACCCGCCCGGCTCCGTTTTCAAGTCGGTTCTGGGCCTCATCGCCCTGCAGGAAGGCGTATGGGACGTCAACAGGGGCGTGAGTTGCGGCGGCGCCTATTATCTCGGCGGGCAGCGCCTGGTGGGCTGCCACGGCCACCCCTACTGCAGCAACCTGGAAACGGCCATTCAGCACTCCTGCAATGCCTACTTCGTGACGGTTTACCGCGAGATGGTAGATAAATATGGCTTCTACAACCCGGAGAAAGGACTGGATGAATTGAATAAGCACCTGCTCGATTTCGGCTTGGGCAAGCCTCTGGGCATAGACCTGCCCGGCGAACGCCGCGGCAATTTCCCCACCTCGGAATATTACGAGCGCGAGTATCGCGAAAGCGGCGGCAAGTGGAATTCGGTATGGATCCGCTCCAACGGCATCGGGCAAGGCGAGTTGCTGATGACCGGCCTGCAAATAGCCAACCTCGCGGCCATTATTGCCAACCGGGGCTATTACATCGCACCCCACCTGCTCAAAGGCTTCAAGAACGGCATGGGAGAAATTCCCGAGCAGTACCTGAAGAAAAATTATGTGGGTGTGGACAAAAAGTTTTTCACCCCAGTGGTGGACGGCATGGAAAAGGTTACTATTGCGGGTACGGCGCGCTCGGCCTACATCCCCGGTATTCCCATTTGCGGTAAAACCGGCACCGCCGAAAACCCCCACGGAAAAGACCACTCCGTCTTTTTCGGCTTTGCGCCCAAAGACAATCCCAAAATCGCCTTTGCCGTGTACGTTGAAAACTCGGGCTTCGGGGGCACCTATGCAGCGCCCATAGCCAGTCTGATGGTGGAAAAATACTTGAACGATACCATCAGCACCCCGCGAAAGTACCTTGAAAAACGAATGCTCGATGCCAATCTGCTGCAATTCCAAAAGGCCATTCCTTAAGGGTTTTTTGTTAAAATCCCTTTGCGCAGCCCTGCTCTTTGCAGCGGCTTTTCCCCTTCATGCACAAGAAGGTTTGCGGAGCTTGCGCCTCGTCTTTGCCGGGGATATCATGGGGCACGAATCGCAGATACGTTCCGCCGAAGTGGAAAAGGACCTGCTGTACGACTACTCGCCCTGCTTTGAGTACGTAGCCCCCATCCTCAAAAAAACCGACTTAGTCATCGGCAACCTCGAACTCACCCTGCCCGGAAAGCCCCCTTACACCGGCTATCCCATGTTTAAAAGCCCCGAAGAACTTGCCCTTGCATTGCGCCATGCCGGTTTCGACCTGCTGGTAACGGCCAATAACCACTCCAACGACGCCGGTCTCGACGGCGTGCTCAGCACGCTCAACACCTTGGATGGTTACGGATTTTACCATACCGGCACCTTTGCCAATGCCGCCGCGCGCGAGGCATTCTACCCGCTGATCGTGTATAAAAACGACTTTAAACTCGCTTTTCTCAACTATACCTACGGCACCAACGGCCTGGCCACCAAGCCGCCTTCAATCGTAAACCTGATTGACGAGGAGGTAATCGCCGCCGACCTGGCCATCGCCACACAACTCAAACCCGACTTCGTCATCGTCATCATGCATTGGGGCGACGAGTACCAGGTCAACGAAAATGCCCGCCAGCGCGAGCTTGCCGCCAAACTCATCGCCTGGGGCGCCGACCTCGTGATCGGGGCTCATCCGCATGTGGTGCAACCGGTAAGACAGGAGAAGGCGCGCAGCGCAAATGGCGTTGAAAGAACAGCCTGGACAGCCTACTCCCTCGGCAATTTCATCTCAGGCCAGCGCAAACCCAACACCGACGGCGGCATGCTGCTGGAAGTGGAACTCTTGAAAGACCTTTCCATAGGCCATTCTTTTGTCAACGACATCGCCTTCATTCCCACCTGGGTGTGGATAGAATCCGCCGGAGGCAAAAAGACCTACCGCATTCTCCCTGTATCCGCTTTTGAGCAGGAGAGCGCCCTGCCCCGCCTGCCGGAAACCGACTTGGCCGCCCTGAAGCGGCATGGCGCTGCCCTGCGCAAACACCTCTCCATAAAAGAGCGCGTTATACGCCCGGAGGAAATATTGCCGGTGCAAGCAGAGGCGGTGGAAAGAGCCGGAGGCGGTCAGTAGAAAGGAGCCGGTGCAGCCATCAATCAAAACCTCGTAGCCACATAGTAGGGCAACATCAGGCGCCAGGTGGGCCAGTCGTGCGGCATATCGGCGCCCCAAACGTCCAATTCGTGCGGGATGCCTTTGGCGCTGAGCATGCGCGAGAAATTGACGGTAGCCTCGGGCGTTTCCCAGGCGCCGGAGCCGGTGAGAATGTGAATGTGTTTGCTCTTGCGGATGTGGTTCAGCCAGTACTCGTCGTTCAGGTTGGGCAGGTACTGCATGGGCGAATTGAAATACACGTCCTGGTCGTGATAACCGCCGGTGTAGGTGCCCAGATCGTAGTTGCCGCTCATGGCAATGACGCCGTCGATGAGGTCGGGCCGGCGGAAGAAAAGGTTGGCGGCGTGCAATGCGCCGAGGGAAGCGCCTGAGAGGATGATCTCCGTTTCCGGGCTGGTCTTGTGCTTCACAAAAGGCACTACTTCCTTATACACATAGTCGTTGAACTGCACGTGCCGTATGCTCTTGTGCCGGGGATGCATGCGCGGGTTGAGCCAGCTTTCAGAGTTGATGCTGTTGATGGAGAACACCTTGACCTTTCCCGCCTCGATGTGCGGCTTGAGCACGTCGATCATCAGAAAACGCTCATATTCAAGATAATCGGCAGCGGCGGTAGGCAGCAATACGAGGGCGAAGCCGTAATGGCCGTACATCACTACTTCCATGTTTTTATTCAGGCTCGGGCTGTACCAGGAGTGTATTTCGCGATTCATATTCCGGATTTTTGCGCAAAGAAAAGGCTTTGCGCATCATTATCAAAAAATTAGTTATTGGATTTGGCTTCAGCCCTGGATGTACACCAATAATTTCTCCTCGAAGAAAGGCTCTTCGAAAAAATCGGCGATCCGGTAGGTTTCCACGTATTCATGGCGATGGAGCAGGTCCAATTCTGGTTTGAGATCGCCGCCTTTCAGGGCGATGATGCCGTTGGGAATGGCGTGGCGGTGTTTGGTTTTGAGCAGGGGCCGGCTCCAGAGCAGCAGCTTGTCCAAGGGTGCTACGCCGCGGGTCACCACAAAGTCGAAACGGGTCTTCAGCGCTTCGGCGCGAACGGGCAGGGCCTTCACGTTGCCCAGTTTTAAGACGCCTGCGATTTCCTGCACCACCTTTATCTTTTTACCTACGCTGTCCACGAGGGTAAAAGAGGTTTCCGGAAAAATAATGGCCAGCGGAATGCCGGGGATACCCCCGCCGGTGCCGAGATCGAGTATCGAAGCCTGCGGCAAAAAGCGCACCACCCTGGCAATGGCCAGCGAATGCAGGATATGGCGCTCATAAAGGGCGTCGATATCCTTGCGGGAAATGAGGTTGATCTTTTCGTTCCACTCCTTGTAGAGAGGAAGTAATTGACTGAAGCGGCTTTGTTGCTCCTCATCCAGATCGGGGAAGTATTTCAAAATTATCTCCATCAGGCCCCGGGGTTAAGCGCGTCCCACACAGGATCATGCGGAAGCGGGGCGGTGATGAGTACCGCCTCGTTGGACACCGGGTGCCGGAAAGAGAGTTTCCAGGCGTGCAGGTGTATACCGCCATTGGGGTTGCTGCGGCGGAACCCATATTTGACATCCCCCTTTATGGGGCAGCCCATGGCGGCGAGTTGCGCCCGTATCTGATGGTGGCGGCCCGTATGGAGTTCTATTTCGAGCAGGTGGTAACGATCGCTGCTGCCCAGATGGCGATAGCGCATGGTGGAAAGCTGGGCGCCCGGCGTGTCTTCCGACACGATAGCGCTTTTGTTGGTGCGCCCGTTTTTCAGCAGGAAGTGTTGCAGCTCGCCTTCCGGTTCAGCGGGCGCCTGTTGCACTACGGCGAGATAGGTTTTCTGCACCTCTCGCAGGCGAAACTGTTCATGAAGCGCTGCCAGGGCTGAGGTGTTTTTGGCAAAAAGCACCACGCCGCTTGCCGGCCGGTCTATGCGATGCACCATGTGGAGTTTGCTATGGCAGTACATCTCTGCCAGTTCCAGCAGAGACTTGTCGCCGGTTTTGTCGGGCTGCACGGGCAGCATGGCCGGCTTGTTGAAAGCGATGAGTTGGTTGTTTTTGTACAACAACAAGTCGCCGATGCGAAAATCGTGGTTCGCCTGTTCTGTGTGTTGCATATGGTCAGTCCACTTCTTCGTAGTCTATGTATTCCCCCTCTTTGGGCTTATCTGCTTTGGGCGTTGCATCGGGCCGGGCCGGCTCCCGGAACGAGGAAGACTGCGGTATGGCCGGGCGAGCGAAGAAGAAGCGGTAGGCCAGGTAAATCAGCGCGATGGTGATCAAAATTTTCATGCCGAAACTTTGCGCAAAGGTAGTTCAAAAACCGGGCGCGGCCAATTATCAATCGTAAATCAATTCGGTGGAACTGGTTGAATCGGGGAAATCGGTGAAACTGGTTGAATCGGGGAAATCGGCTTTGGGAACAAGAGCCTTCTTTGAAACACCAGTTCCCCCGATTCCCCCGATTTACCCGATTGCACCAATTTCAGCGCGCCTTCATATACGCAATGACGATGTCGCGCATGTCGTTGCGAACAGCCTTTCCCCCGGCAGCGAGCTGCTCGGGCGCATCAAACTTGTACTGCCCCAACACGCCGAGATTGGCCTCTTTGCCCTCCGCCACGAACTGCGGCATGACCACCGAATACATGCGCGCCGGCTCTATGGGTTTGCCGCCCGCCAACCAGCGCCCCTGGGCATCCGGCTCGGTGGAGGCCTGCAATACCTGGAAATAGCCGCCCTTGCCAAAGTTGAGCGTCATGCTGGTGCGCAGCACTTCTTGCAGCACCGAGCCGGGAACTTGCAGCCGCGCGATTTTGCCGCCGAAGGGGAAGGTGCGCAACACGTCGAACTCGGTAACGGCGCCGCTGAGCTTGTCGTCCAAGCGCATGGCCCCGCTGTTGATCACATACACATCGGCGCCGGGCATGGCGGCGCGCAGGGCTTCGGTAGCCAAGCGGCCATAGTTGGTTTGGCTCGTCCGGATGACCGATTCGGTGCATTCTAACGGCTCCGTGGCCATCATCACGATGTTGCGGGGTTGGTAGCCCATTTTTTCAGCGCGGGCAAACACGTCGATTTCCCACTTCTTCACCACAGCCTGCGTGGCCGGCTCGTCGGGTATGCTGTCGTCTATGACCTTGAGCGTGGAGCGCACCCGGGTCATGCGGGCGGCGGGGTTGTAGGTAAAGCGGTGTATATA
>CAZNYK010000117.1:0-1926 GCA_964577215.1 uncultured Saprospiraceae bacterium | reverse complement strand
ACGTTGCAGCAGGTGTAGCGGAAGCTGCTCTGGTCCATGCGTTTGCGCAGCAATTCGGGGTCGCGCTGGTCGAACTCGTGGTTGCCGAAGGTGGCATAGTCGAGGCCCATAGCGTTGAGGGTTTCCACCATTTGCAGGCCGGCTATGGGTTCGCCGTCGTCCAACCGCAGCGTGCCGATGAAGGAAGGGCTGAGGAAATCGCCTGCCAGCACGGCAATGGTGTTGGGGTTTTCGCGCAGCAATTCCCGCTTCACGGTAGCCACGCGGGCTAAGCCGCCGGCCTTGCCGCCTTCCAGGGGGGAGATTTCATACACATCGTTGAGTTGCAGTATGGTGAACTCGATGTTCTCAATGGGCAATTGCACGGTGCGGCACGCATGTAAAAACAGCAATGCCGGCAAAAGCAGAAAAAGCAGGTAGCGACGCATGATCTTTGTTTTTGGCAGAGCGAAGATAGGGATTAGGGTGGAGAAAACGGTAAAGGCGGAGTTAAGCACGGGAAATTAGCCGGGTTTTATCTTATTTTGCCGAGCACAAATATTGACCAAAAATGAATCGAATACATCTCTTTGAATGGGAAGACCAGGAGTGGTTTCCCAAAAGCTGGAGAGACTTCGGAACGGACTACCTCCGGTTTATTGCGCTAAAGTTCAACATCTACGACTCCGTTATTCCGCTCATCAAGAGAGGCATATTGGCTTCCGGCAAAGAACAATGGGTGGATTGCGCATCCGGCGGCGGAGCCGGCTTGGTCAAGATAGCCAAAAAGCTGAAAGAGGAACTGCCCGGCTTACAGGTGACCCTCACCGACTATTACCCGAACATCAAGGCATTTGAAAGAACAAAAGCAGCGGACGAACAATTGTTCCATTATGAAACGGAGCCGGTGGACGCTACACACCTACCCGAAAAACTTCACGGCCCTTTGAGGTCTTTATTCGGGGCTTTTCACCATTTCAGGCCCGGAGCCGCTCAAAAAATACTGCAAGACGCCGTGGACAGCAAGTCGCCCATCGCGGTATTTGAGCCGGTGGGCAGGAACGCTGTAAGTTGGTTTTCCATGCTTTTCGTCATTCCCAATGTGCTGATCTTTGCGCCCTTCATCCGGCCGCTGCGTTGGCAGGTCTTTCCCTTCATTTATTTGCTGCCCCTCATCCCGCTGTACATACTTTGGGACGGCTGCGTCTCTATTTTGAGGACTTATTCGAAAAAGGAATTGCATGGCCTGATTGAAAAGTTGGACAACGCTGATTCTTTTCACTGGGAGATCGGCAGCAAAACGGGGCAACCTGCGCCTGTTTACTACTTGACGGGGACGCCTAAAGAGGGGGGATGATCAAAAAGGGGGCCTGTGCATTACGGCGCTACCACCCAAATTTAACAGTATGTATGTTACAAAAGAAATAGATTTACCTGTTCATGCCTTGCGGCGGTGCGGTTGTGATCACTTCGACCGCTTGCTTTTGTACGGAACTTCTTCATCCAGCAAGATCGCTTCGGACAGCACCTCCATCAGCGTCTCCTCCGGGATTTCCTCAACCGCAGAAAATACGATACCGGCTACCTGCTTCCGCCCCCTGAAATCGAGCAGGCCCTGTTCGTTCGACAGTTCGTTTGCGCGGGTAAAGGCGAGTTCCACCTGGCCGCGGGGCAACGGATTGAGGTAGCATATCCAGCTTTTGCGGTAATAAAAGGGAATGCGGTACCGGATCTTGCCCGTCACTTCCGGGAACTGGGTGATGAGGTGGTGCAGGTGCAGCATGATGCCCTGGGCGGGTTCATCGATGTCGAGCATGTAGTCTGTGCATGGGTCCATTGTTTTTTGATGGCAAGGTAAGCGTTTATATGGATAACTCTGCTTGTGCCGACCTCCGTTGTTTCAAGTCTTCCCCGCGCAGCGGGGGCGACTTGAAACTCGTTATGAGG
>CAZNYK010000116.1:0-13268 GCA_964577215.1 uncultured Saprospiraceae bacterium | reverse complement strand
TGTATGAGCGTGGGCTTTTCCGGCGCCTTGAACTGAAGGGTGAACTTCCCGTCGGAGGGGTTTGGGAACAGCTTGAAGCCTTCCACTTTCAGCGCTTGAGAGCCGGCGGGCCCAGTGTTTGCCGGGGTTTCCGCATCGAGATTGAAGCGCACCGGCAGGTTGAATTGCACGGCAACAGCCTCGCCTTTTTGCCTGCCGGGTATCCAGCGCGGCATGAGATTGACAATGCGCACTACTTCTTCTTCGCAGCCGCCGCCAATACCGCGAACAGCTTTGATGTCCTTGAGCGATCCGTCTGTATCCACGATGTAAGAAATGACCACCGTGCCCTCAATGCCGTTTTCGCGGGCCAGTGCCGGATAACGGAGATTTTGGTAGATGAATTCCAGCATCTTCCGGTCGGCGCAATTCTTTCTCTCCACTATTTGAAGCGAGGCATCTTCACATCCCGGAAAGCGGGGCATTTCTTCTACGACTTTGTAAACTCCCGGGCTGCCCGAAGCGGTGGCCGGCGTGGCATTCTTACCGGCATTGGGCTTCAGGGTGATCAATACTACCCCGTCTTTGCCCTCAGGGCCGGCAAATGCAATAGCCTTGTCTCCTCTGAGTACTTCAATTTTCTCAATCTGATCTGGCGAAACAAGCCGGATATCACCCTCGGGTATTCTTGTGCCGTTTACGTAAATCAAAGGTTTTTCGCCATCTCCGGTAAGGCTGGTTGGTCCTTTTCCCTCAATGAGCAGCGGTGGGGATGGTACTTTATCTTCAACGTCGCCGGGCATCGGAGACGCTCCTTCCAGTTTAAAACGCACCGGCAGGTTGTATTGCACCCGCACATCGCGGCCGCGCTGCCTGCCGGCTATCCAGCGGGGCATCATGTTTATCACCCTCAGGGTCTCCTCGTCACAACCGCCGCCGATGCTGCGCACCACCTGCGGATTGGTAATTGCGCCGTCCTTTTCTACGATGAAAGAAACTACAACGGTTCCCTCTACGCCGGCATCGCGGGCCTTGGCCGGGTAGCGGATGTTTTGATAGATGAAGTCCAGCATCTTGCGGTCGGCGCATTGCTTTCTGCCCTCCGACGGCTCATTTTCACAGCCGGGAAAGCGGGGCATTTCTTCTACTACTTTGAAGATGTCCTCAATTTTGGAAGTATCGGCTGGCGAGTACTCCTCCAATAAATCTTCATTCAACAAGAAAACAGTAGGAACACCCTCAATGGAAGTGCGCATTTCTTTTAGTTCGGTATCAATCTCTCCGTAACCCTCAAAGACGGGAGGCATATCCGGGTCTCCGCCGGAAATGGCCGGCGCAGCAATGCTGATCTTGCCCGGCACTTCTGCGGGCGTATTTTTACCTGCATCGGCTACAAAGTTCAGCAGGGAAGATAGCTCTGGCATGGAGGCTGCTATGGCGCTGCGCTGCGAGAACAGGAGCACCAGCCCGAAGGCAAGGGGTGCGGCAGCCAGGTAGAGCCACCGCGCCCCGGGATTGGATTGTGTTTTAGTCATCATGCTTATTCGTTGTTTTAATGAAGAATGAAAGGAATGTGCAATGTACGGATGCAAGCTGGGCAAGGCCTGCCGGATGAGCAGCCGCCCGTAGTCGCTGCGCGCCCGGGTGCGCAACACGATGGCGTCGGCTATGTACTCGTGCAGGAGCCGGAGCGAGCGGCGGTACAAGTACAGGGGCGGACTGAACCAGAACACCACGCCGAGCAATTCCAGCGCCAGTACGTCCATGGTGTGGCCGTCGCTGATGTGCGCCCGCTCATGGCTTATGATGCCGGCTTCTTCTTCCGGCTTCCACGGGGTCTTCTTGCTCAAAAAAATGGTACGACCGAAGGAAAAGGGCAAATGCCCCTCCTTGGTGTAGGCAACCCTGCTGCCCTGCACACGCACCAATTCACTTCCGGTCCGCAAACGCCACAACTTATACAGCCCGACAAAAAAGCGGAATAGGCACAAGCCGGCGCCGAGCAAATAGATGGAGGCAAGTACCGTCTTCCAGGGAAAGGCCGCCGATGCGGGCGCAGGGGCAATCACCACAGCCTCCAAGTTGTAAATGAATTCAAAGCCCTCCACCACAGGGGCTGCGTAAAATACAGGTTCCTCCTTCGCCCCCCATTGCAAATTGATGTCCTTGAGCAAGGGCAGCACCATGCCCGCAGCCAAGGCGCCGAGCAGGTACAGGCGGTTGAGCTGAAAAAAGGTGTGCCGGCGCAGCACCACGGCGTACAACGCGTAAAATGCGGCCCAGTACAGGGTAACTAGAATGGCGTACTCAAACATATCTTTTGATTTGCTGATTTATCAATTTGCTGATTTGCCGATGTGCTGATGGGTATAGCGGTAGAGACAACGCATGCGTTGTCTCTACCGCGTTGTCTCTACCGTGTTTCATCGTCCAATTTTTCCAATAACCGGCCCAATTCCTCCGCATTCAGCTTTTCCTCCTCCACCAGAAACGACACCAGCCGGTTGACGGACCCGTCGAAATAATCGCTCACCAACTTGTTCAGGCTTCGCTTGGTGTAGTCGGTTTTGAATATGAGAGGGAAGTATTCGTAGGTACGCCCAAAGGCCTTGTGGTCGAGGAAGCCCTTTTCCTCCAGTATGCGCACCATGGTAGAAACCGTACTGTGCGGCGGGCGGGCGCCTTCGGCCTCTTCCATCACGTCGCGGATATCGCTTACGGTGCAGCGTTCCAATTTCCAAATGATTTGCATGATCTCTTCCTCAGCCCTTGTCAGTGTTTGCATATTAGTTATTTGTTGAAGTGTTGGTGTTCGCGTATCTGGCGAATACGCGACTCCACAAAATCGCGGAATTCTTTATCGTTGGTGTTCAGGTAGCGTTGGTAGTGCCGCAGCGCTATGTTTTTGTCTTTGTAGTACAAGTCGCAGTATTGCGCCCAGAAGAACAGGTCTTTGGGCAGCCCGGAGTAGCCGTAAGCCTTTTCGTAATGCTCCACGGCACTTTTGTAGTCTTTCTGTTCGGCGAGAATGGCGGCCAAGTCGGCGTAATAGAGGCCCGTTTTTTTGGAGATGGCCGCATCTATGGCCTTGCGATACCAGGCGACGCCTGCATCCAATTGCCCCTTTTTCCGGTAGGCCAAGCCTAAGTAATGATACACGTGTTCGCTGCCTTTTCCCTTTTCTTCCAGGTCCTCCAGCAGGGGAATAGCCGCATCTGTGCTGTCCAACTGCATATAAGCTACTGCGAGCAGCATTTGATAGTAATGGCTGCTGTCGCCTCGGGCGCGGGTTGCCTCGATGGCCGAAACCACCTCAGGGTACTCCTTGCGCTTGTTAGCGAGGCGGGCGCTGTTTTGCAGCAGGCGCACGTTGCCGGGGTCTAACAACAGCCCTCTTCGCAACACCTGCATGGCGCTGCTGTCGGCTTCCAATTCAATGTATAAGGTGCTGAGTTGTTCGGCCGCTTCCATGTCGGCTTCATTGAGCCGCCAGGCTTCGAGGAAACTGAACACGCCGCCCAGCGGATTGCCCAATTTGAGCGCCGCATAGCCGGCCTTTTTGTGGTAATAGCTGTTTTCGGGGTCTAAGCTGATGAGCGTCCGGTACCCATCCAGGGCCTGCCGGTAGTTGTTTTCCCGCTCGCTGATGCCTGCCAATGAGATTATGGCTTCCACATGCAGGGAGTCTGCTCGCAGTATCCGGCTGTAAAACATGCGGGCATCCTTGTAGCGGCCAAGCTGGCTGTGGCAGTAGCCGATTTGCAAGAGGTACTCCGGATTGCCGGGGTCTGCTATGTAGCAGGTACTCAGTAGTTGCAGGGCCTTTTCGTATTGGTATTGCCGGATGGCGGTCAAGGCAACGGGGTACTGGCTGCATGGCGCGTCCTGGGCGTGTCCCGCCAGGGGGAGAAGGAACAAGCATAAGCAAACCGCCGCAAATATGGTAACGGAACGAAACATGCGGCAAAGCTATGACTAAAGTTTTAGTTATGCAACTAAATTATTAATTTTTTTTTTCTGAAAGGGTTGTCGGTTGTAACCCTTAGGCCTTATGCCTCACCAAAAATTTCCTCCTCTATCAATTCGCACAAAATATGCCCAACGAGAATATGGCACTCCTGTATGCGGGGGGTGTCGCCGGAAGGGATGGCGAGTAAATGGTTAGACATATCGGCGAGCCTGCCTCCCCCTGCGCCCGTCATTCCGATGACGGTCATGCCGATCTCGCGGGCAGCCTGGGCAGCGCGCAGCACGTTCGGCGAATTGCCGGAGGTAGAAATGGCGATGAGCACATCGCCGGGCCGCCCTGCAGCGCGCAGCATGCGGGCAAAGCTCTCCTCATAGCCGTAGTCGTTGGCCACCGCCGTGAGGTAGGAGGAGTTGACGTGCAGCGCCTCGGCGTACAGCGGCGGCCTGTCGCGGTAAAACCGCCCCGACAACTCCGCCGCGATGTGCTGGGCGTCCGCTGCGCTGCCGCCGTTGCCGCACAGCAGCATCTTGCCGCCGAGTTGGAAGGTTTGCACGCAGGCCTGCGCTGCGGCTTCTATACCTGCCAGCAGCCCGGAATCGTTGAGCATCGCTTGTTTCACCCCGATACTCGCCTTGATAATATCTGACACTTTCTGTTGCATGTGACAATTCCTTTTGACCTTGGACTTTGACCTCACCTCATCACCTGGAAAAACAAAAAGATGATCAGTGCAATAAGCCCCACTTCCAGCACCTGCCCCAGCCGCCTGTTGCGGATGCGCAAATGTATGAGCGCCACGGTAGAAGCCACGAGCGCTACGCCCATGAAAAACAACAGGCTTTTGAAACTGAAGGCCACGCTTTCCGAGCCGCCCTTCAGGTATTGGACGCCGCTCCAGATCACTTCTTTGAGAATCACCCCCGAAAGCGCCGTCACCACCCCGCCGAGGTACAGGCGCCACAGCTCTATCTTAGGCCTGATCTTGTGGATGGTGCGCACCACGCCGGTCACTACCAGCCAGATCAAAAACAAACTCAATCCGGCAAGCACCGCCCGCGAAAAGGATGATTCTTGCGGGAATACCTTCGGCCACAGCCAGGACGCCACAGTCAGAAAAAGGGTCAGTGCCACACCGGCAATGCCCGTAGCGCGCCACAACACGGAGTCGTTCAGGTACTTTTCCTCTATCTGGCTTTCCTTATGCACTGTTCTTTTGGCCATGTGGCAGCAGGTTTTGGTGCAAAGATAACAAGGCATCCGTCATGGCCTTCCAGGAAAAGTGCGCCTTGGCCTCTTTCACCGCTTTGGTCATGGTCTCGGCCCGCTTGTTTTGGAAGAAATCCGCCACTGCTTCGGCAATGTCTTCCTCTCTTACCGGAACCACGTAGCCGGAGCGCCCGTGCTCCACGATCTCCGGCAGGCCGCCCACCTGGGTCACCACCATGGGCTTTTCAAAATGGTAGGCCAACTGCGAAATGCCGCTCTGCGTAGCCGAGCGATAGGGCTGCACTACCAGGTCGGCAGCGCCGAAATAGTAGCGCACCTCCTCGGCGGGAATGTAATGGTTGTGCAGGGTGAGGAGGTTTTCCAGGCCCAGTTCGGCGATCAGGGCGCGGTATTTTTCTTCGTTGCCGTAAAACTCGCCGGCTACGACGACATGAAGGTCCAGCTTGCGCAACAAGGGCATAGCAGCAGCCCTGAGCAGCAGATCCAAGCCTTTGTAATCGCGGATGAAGCCGAAAAAAAGCAGGTAGCCGGCAGCAGGCGGAAGGCCAAGCCTGGCAATCGACTTGGCACGTTCTGCCTTTGGCCCGTAATTATCGTAAATGGGGTGCGGCACATACGCCACTTCCTTGCCCGGCTCGAATTCAAGCAATTGGGTTTCCACCGTGCGCGACATGGCGATGAAGGCATCTACCGGGCGGGTAAACCAGCGGGTGAGCAGGCGGTCGCCGGGGCGGTGCTCGTGCGGCACGAGGTTGTCCACCAAGGCAATGACCCTGGTATGGCCGTTTCGCTTAAGCAGCCTTACAATGCTGCCTTTGCATGGCGCCATGAAAGGCAGCCAGTACCTGATCAGCAGAATATCGGGGCGCTCGCGGGCCAGCAGGCGGCCGGTGCGCAGCCAGTTGAGCGGATTGATGGAATTAATGAGCGGGCGGATGCACAGTCCCTCCGGTGCGGGGTCGGAGGTATATTGCGTCTTGCCGGGAAAGAGGAACTCGGGGTACTGCAAGGAAAAGGAAATGATGGAAACCTCATGCCCCTGCGCTTGCAGTTCTTGGGCCAAACGCTCGGTAGAAGCGGCAATGCCTCCGCGGAGCGGATGGGCCGGCGAGATGATCGCTATTTTTTTCATTTCCCCTTACCTATCCGTTTTTCTATGAGGTATTGGTTGCGCTCCGGGGCGTTGCGGGTTACCAATTCGGCGAGAAAGCCCGTTACGAAGAGCTGCGTGCCGATGATGAGCGTGAGTATGCCGAAGTAGAACAGCGGCCTGTCGGCTATGCCGTAGGTTTGATAGATCAGCTTGGCGATGCTGAGATAGAGCAAAATGACAAAGCCCAAGGCAAAGGACGTAATGCCCATGGTGCCGAAGAAATGCATAGGCCGCTTGCCGAATTTGCCTACAAATGTGATGGAGAGCAGGTCTAAGAAACCGTTGATGAATCGCTCCAGGCCGAATTTGGACACTCCGTACTGCCGCGGGCGGTGCTGCACCACCTTTTCCCCGATCCGGGTGAAACCGGCCCACTTGGCCAACAGGGGCACGTAGCGGTGCATTTCCCCGTAAACTTCTATGCTCTTGACCACTTCATTGCGGTAGGCTTTCAGTCCGCAATTAAAGTCGTGCAGCTCTATTTTGCTGATCCAGCGGGTCACTGCATTGAAAAACTTGGAGGGTATGGTCTTCGAGAGGGGATCGTGGCGCTTCTGCTTCCAGCCGGACACCAGGTCGTAGCCGCCTTCGGTGACCATGCGGTACAGGTCGGGAATTTCGTCGGGGCTGTCCTGCAGGTCGGCGTCCATGGTGATGACCACTTTGCCCCGGGCTTGTTCAAACCCGGTTTGCAAGGCAGCCGACTTGCCGTAGTTGCGCCGGAATTTGATGCCTTTCACATGGTGATTGGCCTGTGCCAATTGCTCTATAATTTGCCAGGAATTGTCTTTGCTGCCGTCATCCACAAAAATGATCTCGTAGGAGAGATCATGTTCTGCCACTACGCGCCGGATCCAGGCTTCTAATTCGGGCAGGGATTCCTCCTCATTGAACAGCGGTATGACAATGGATACATGCATCTTATCATTGTTCCTTTTTCAGCCCCAGCGCAATGATCATGGAGAGTACAAAGCCGCCGATGAGGCTCCACATAAAGCCCAGCGCGGAGTTGCGAATGCTGACGCGCAAGTCTTCGGCTTTGATGTTTTCCATTTGTTCTTTCAGTTCTTCCCGGCCGAGTTTTTCTGCAAAAGTCTGGGCTTGTTGCACCATGACTTCGCGCTGGATCTCGGTCAAGTCGGTGTTCACATAGTTGTAAAGCACATAATTGAAAAGGAAGTATGCCACGCTTGCCACCACGTACACGCCGAAAGCCGGGCGCACGGCCTGCCTGAAGGAAAAACCGCCTTCGGACGCCTTGCGCTCCTCAAGCGTGGCTTTTATCATGGCAGCGATGTAAATGAGAAGCGAACTCCAGGACACCCAGGTGTTGAGCATAACCCTGGGGTCTATGAAGTAGAACAGGAGCAGGTACGCTATGGTACCCGCCCCTGCATATAGTCCGTATTTGAGAATGTTTGCGTTCATATTTCCTAAGGGGCGTGTAGTGAAAAGGTGACTTCGAGTCACCCCTTCACTAAGCGGTCAGGTTACTTTTACATACCCACGGGCGGGTCTTTCTTCATAATAGCGGCGGCGATCAGGGAGAAGATAAGCCCCCCGACCATGCTACCGAAAAAGCCGAAAATGGCGAGCATGGGCGTACTGGTGAACATCCCGGCCATTTTAGTAGCCTCTTCAATTTGTTCATCGTCTAATCCCTGGCTTTCAAATTGCTGTTGCATTGCCTCCGTCATGGCTTCCTGCATGATGCCACCCATGAAAAAGGCCACGAAAATGGCGCTTAATACCGCCATGACGAGCGCCACCAGGATGCCGGTGCCGAACGCGCTGCCGAATGTGGCGTAGCCGCCCTGGTGATCGTCGCGGTATTGCTTGATGCCCAGTGCAATGGCCCCGATGGTGATGATCCAACTCAAGGGCATGAGCGCCAGGTTCCCGGCGCTGAAATTGTTGGAGTAGTCCGACCATCCGGCCACATGCCATATCATCTGCAATGCGATGCCGGCAAGACCTCCGATCACGCCCCAGCGCAGGGCTACCGGCCATTTGGATGCCGGTTTTTGAGGAAGAATAGGGTTGTCGAGTACACTCATATCGTCGTGGTTTTTGATTTGCCCCGAAGATGCGGCGAAAAAATAAGAACGCCAAATGGATTTCTACGAAGTGCCGAATTTTCTGTAGTTTTTTCCGGATACCGTCGCCAAAACGCGTCCATGGAAGGTATGCCCGATAAAAGGCGAGTTGAGTGATTTGGAGCGAATATGCTCCGTGCGGAACGTCCAGGGGGCATCCGGGTGGAACAGGGTCAGCTCTGCTGCTTCGCCTTCGGCAATGCGCGGAGCGGCCAAACCAAACACCTCGCGCGGGCGTAAGGCCAGCCATCTTACCAATTGCTCCGGGCTGATGCGGTCGTGCAAGTGCGTATGCAAGGCTGCCACCGAGGTTTGCAACCCTATGGCGCCGAAATCGGCATAGGGGAACTCCCTGTCTTTGGCTTCCGTATCCAGGGGCACGTGGTTGCTGAATACGAAGTCGATCGTACCGTCTAACAACCCTTCTATCAGCGCTTCGCGGTCGCCGGCGCTGCGCAGGGGCGGCAGCACTTTGAAGTTGTTGACGAAACCGTCAAGCGCCTCGTCGGTGAACAATAAATTTAAAACGGCCGCGGAAGCAGTCACCCGCAAACCGGATTTTTTGGCCTTCCGCAGCATCTCTACGCCGCCTGCAGTGGAAATTCCGGTAAGGTGAAGGCGCGAACCGGTGTATTCCAGCAGGTGCAGGTCGCGCTCTACCATGAGTTCTTCAGCGAGGGAAGGGATGCCGCGCAGGCCCAGCCAGGTGCTTACGGCGCCTTCGTGCATGTGCCCGCCGGCAGCAACGGTCTGGTCGGAAGGCCGGTTGACGACGATGCCGTCAAAAGCGGTAATATATTGCATGGCCCGCATCATGAGTCCGCTGTGTTGCATGGGTTCGAGGCCGTCGCCGAAAGCTATGGCGCCGGCGGCGTGCATATCCAGCATTTCGGTGATGTCCTTGCCCTGGCAGTTCAGGGATGCTGCGCCCATGGGGTACAGGTTTACCGGGAGTTCGCGGGATCGCTGCAGGAGGTAAGCCACTTCGGATTTGGAGTGAATGGGCGGCTCGGTATTGGGATTGCAAACGAGGGCGGTATAACCCCCGGCTAAGGCTGCCTCGCTCAAGCTGAAAAGGTCTTCGCGGTATTCGTGGCCGGGGTCGCCGCTTTGCACGCCGAAATCTATCCAGCCGGGGCTGCACCAGGCGCCGGCGGCGGGAATTTCTTCTGCATCCGGAACGGAGAGTTTTTCGCCAATAGCCTTGATGCGGCCTTCTGAAACGTGGATGTCAGCAACACGACCGTTAAAAGGAGATGCGGGGTCAATGATCGTAGCCTGGCGAAAGAGGAGATTCATGCCTCGTGATGTGGTTTGCGGCAAAGTTAGGGAATTGTTGTGAATTGGAAAAAAGGCTGCGTACCGCCTTGCGTTTTTACTTCATTTGATCTACCCTCAGTTTTCCCCCGCTTTACCCCGCGACCTCACCGGCCGAAGTGCCATTAAGCCTCTCCCCGCAAAACTTGCAAAACCCGGCGTCATTATCGTGGCCTTCTTTGGTGCAATTGGGGCACACCTGTGTGCTCACATTGCGGGGATTCACCTTTTTTACCATTTCGGAAGTGATGATTCCGGTGGGAACGGCGATGATGGAGTAGCCGATGATCATGAGCATACTGGCAAGGAACTGGCCGATGGCAGTGACGGGTGAGATGTCGCCGTAACCAACCGTGGTGATCGTCACAATGCACCAGTAAATGCTGCGCGGGATGCTGTCGAACCTGTGATTGACGCCGCCCTCCACGAAGTACATCACCGAGCCGAACACAACCGTGATCAAAATGACCGCGTACAGGAAAATTGAAATTTTAAACCGGCTCTCGCGCAATGCGTAAACGATGAGATTACCCTGGTTGATAAGGCTGGTGAGTTTGAAAATGCGGAAAATGCGCAGCAAACGCAGCACGCGAATGATCATCAGGCTCTGGGCGCCGCCCAAAATAATGCTCAGATAGGTGGGTAAGACAGACAAAAAGTCAATAATGCCGAAAAAGCTGGTAGCGTACTTGAACTTGTTTTTCACGCAGTACAAACGCAGGATGTATTCAATGGTGAAAATACCTGTGAATACCCACTCCAATACCACGAAGAAATTGCGATAAGTCTCGGAAAAGGTTTTGACGCTCTCCAGCATTACTGTCAATACGCTGAGTACGATAGCCGCAAGCAGGAAGACGTCGAACAGCTTACCGGCCGGGGTGTCCGCCTCGAAAATAATAGTGAATAAGCGCTCCCGGAAGGGATGGGAAGTGCCTGGTTCGTGCGTGTGTTTTGGTGGCATGACGCGCTCCGGTTTACAAGCCCAGTATCCGGCGGTTTTGGGCTTCATCGCTGTGGCCTCCGGCAAAGTCGTCGAATGTTTTTTCCGTCACTTCGATGATGTGCCGGCGGATGAATTCGGCGCCTTCGCGGGCGCCCTGTTCCGGGCTTTTGATGCAGCATTCCCACTCCATCACGGCCCAGCCGTCGAAGTCGTATTGGGATAGTTTGCTGAAGATGCCCTTGAAGTCCACTTGTCCGTCGCCGGGAGAGCGGAAGCGGCCTGCGCGCTCGGCCCAGTCTAAATAGCCTCCATAGACGCCGGTGCGGCCGTTGGGGTTGTACTCTGCGTCCTTTACATGGAACATGCGGATGAACTCGTGGTAAATGTCAATGAATTGAAGATAGTCCATTTGCTGTAGTACATAGTGGCTGGGGTCGAAAAGGATATTGACCCTTGGATGTTCGCCCGTAGCCGCCAAGAAGCGCTCGAAAGTGACGCCGTCGTGCAGGTCTTCGCCGGGATGTATCTCGAAGCAGAGGTCCACGCCCGCTGCGTCAAACTGGTCCAAGATGGGCAGCCAGCGATGGGCCAATTCCGTGAACCCGGTTTCTGCAAGGCCTTTGGGCCGCTGGGGCCATGGGTACATAAAAGGCCAGATGAGGGCGCCCGAAAAGGTGGCATGCGCATCTAAGCCCAGGTGGCGCGAGGCCTGGGCCGCGTACAGGAGTTGTTGCACCGCCCAATCGGTGCGGCCTTTGGGATCGCCGTGCAACTCTGCCGGTGCGAAGGCGTCGAACAACAGGTCATATGCGGGATGCACCGCTACCAATTGTCCTTGGAGGTGCGTGGAAAGCTCGGATATTTGCAAACCGTGCGAAGCAATGCGGCCTTTGAGTTCGTCGCAGTAGGTTTTGCTTTCGGCGGCGGTTTTCAAGTCTATCAGCCGCGATTCCCAAGTGGGAATTTGGATGGCTTTGTATCCGAGGGAGGCCGCCCAACGGCAAAGCCCGTCGAGGGAATTAAAAGGCGCTTCATCGCCCATGAACTGGGCTAAGAAAATAGCAGGGCCTTTGATGGTTTTCATGCGAGATCGTTTTATCGGGGTAAAGATAAAAGAATGCTTCATACCTTGCACAACGGACAGCCGTCATGCGCACAACCGTTGCTTATGCTGATGGATTTTTAACAAAAACAATTTTTTTAATTTAATTTCGTGCCCTTAACACTATAGCCATCTGTATGAACACCACCGCCGCCGCTACCCTCAACAACCCGCGCACCATCAATGCCTGGGCATTTTTTGATTGGGCCAACTCCGCCTTCGCCTTAGTGATTACCGCGGCCATTTTCCCGGCGTACTTCGCTGCCGTCACCGACGACCGGGTCAGCGTTTTCGGCATAGGGATGTCAAACAGTTCGCTGTATGCATATGCCGTCTCTGCGTCGTATTTGGTCATTGCCATTGCCTCGCCTATTTTGTCGGGCATAGCCGACTACGGTGGGCGGCGCATGTTCTTCCTCCGCTTTTTTACCACAATGGGTACTATCGGTTGCCTTTCCCTGTATATGTTTCGCGGCATGCCTTCGCTGGCTGTCGGCGTGGTGGGCTTTATAGTGGCCATGATAGGTTTTGCGGGAGGGCTGGTATTTTACAATTCCTACCTTCCCCAAATTGTAACGGAGGATCGCTACGACCGGGTGAGTGCAAAGGGTTTTTCATATGGATACATCGGCAGCGTGCTGCTGCTCCTTGTCAATTTGTGGATGATCCTGAATGCCGAAAAACTCGGATTTGCCAATGAGGGCGTGGCCACGCGCATAGCCTTTGTAATGGTGGGGCTGTGGTGGATCGGTTTTGCGCAAATTCCCTTCCGGCGCCTGCCCGGCGATCCCAAAGACCGGCCCCGCGAGAAACTGCTCAGCCGCGGATTCCGGGAATTGGCCGCCGTAGCGCGTACCGTATCGAAGTCCCGCAACATTCTTTTGTTTTTGAGCGCTTTCTTTTGCTACAGCGCCGGGGTGCAAACCGTGATCTTTTTGGCGGCTACTTTCGCCGAGAACGAACTGAAGTTTGAAACCACGGAGCTTATCGTCATCATCCTCATCTTGCAGTTGGTGGCCATCGGCGGCGCGTATTTATTTTCCAAAATCTCAGAATGGATAGGCAATAAATTTTCCCTCATAATCATGCTTGTTATCTGGGTGACGATCTGCTTGGCTGCCAACCAGGTGTACACCAAAACGCAGTTTTATATCCTGGCTGCGGCAGTGGGCCTGGTCATGGGCGGCATTCAGTCGCTGTCGCGATCCACCTATTCCAAGCTCATCCCCGAGGGCACGAAAGACACCACTTCCTTCTTCAGCTTTTACGATGTGCTGGAAAAGATAGCCATCATTATCGGCACATTTGGCTTCGGGTTCATCGAACAGATCACCGGCAGCATGCGCAGCAGCGTGTTGTTGCTGGCCGTTTTTTTTGTGATTGGACTGGGGATTCTTTCTTTTGTGAAGATAAGGCATACGAGGGAAATTGCAGTGGGGCCGAGGCAGTAGGCGGCTCTGCTCCATGCTCTCTGCTCT
>CAZNYK010000115.1:4368-13306 GCA_964577215.1 uncultured Saprospiraceae bacterium | reverse complement strand
AAAAAGATGGCTATGCACTTTGGGAGATTCAAATCTTTCAATTGAGTTGAATACTTAAAGATTTACAACATTTTGGCTCGAAGCTCCCCGACTCCATCGCATACACGGTAACTTAAGCCATGCGAGCAAGGGCGCGAGCCTGTTTTGACGCTGAAGGACGCTGGTTTTTTATGATTGGTTATGTTAAGTCTCGTACAATGAAAGACGCAAATCAAAAATGTTCGATTATGTGGGCCAGGAAGACAGCGTAAATCCTATAGATCATAATAAATCAGCGTCAAAAAGAAAGACCTTAGGGTTGATTTTCAATTCATCTGCGTTAGGTTACCGCTCATGCGACTCCATCGGGGCAGGCAAGCTAAAGGCTCGCAGCTACCGATTCTCAAAATGCCTCCAGCCCTGCGCGGTGATCGCATGTATATTCCCCCCCTTGGTGTGCAGTTTCAAGCCATCCTCAGCGGGAGAGATCTCCCCGGCGATGTAGATGTCGGGCAGGTACTTCACCTTGTCCACATCTTCAGGGTCGATGGTGAAGAGCAACTCGTAGTCCTCCCCGCCGCTGAGCGCCACCGTGATGGGATCGAGGCCGAACTTGATGGCCATTTGCTGCGCTTCCGGGTGGATGGGCACGCCGCTTTCCTCGATGTACGCCCCCGTTCCCGACTGCTTGCAGATGTGCATCAGGTCGGAAGAAAGTCCGTCGGAGATATCAATCATGGCAGTGGGCACCAGTCCCTGTTTTTCAAACATCTCGATCATGTCCTTGCGGGCTTCGGGCTTGAGTTGCCGGCCGATGAGGTAGCGCTGGTCTTCCAGTTCGGGTTGTATCCCGGGATCAGACAGGAAAAGTTGCTTTTCGCGCTCCAATATCTGCAAGCCGAGGTAGGCGGCGCCGAGGTCGCCGGTGATACATACCAGGTCGCCCACGCGGGCGGTATTGCGGTAGGTGATCTTGTCGCGCTCGCCCTGCCCGATGGCCGTCACGCTGATGAGCAGTCCCTTGTTGGAGGAAGAAGTATCGCCGCCCACCAAGTCAACGGCGTAGTGCTCGCAAGCGGCGCGGATGCCGGCATAGAGTTCGTCTAAGGCTTCTACCGAAAAGCGGTTGGAAATGGCGATGGACACGGTGACCTGTTTGGGCCGGGCATTCATCGCGTAAATGTCGGAGAGGTTGACCACCACCGCCTTGTAGCCCAGGTGCTTGAGCGGGGTGTACATCAGGTCGAAATGTATGCCTTCGATGAGCAGGTCGGTAGAAACGACCGTGAGGAAGTGGCCGTTGTCTATTACGGCGGCGTCATCGCCTACGCCCTTGAGCGATGAGCGGTTGCGCAAATCAAAACCCCCGGTGAGATGCTCTATGAGGCCGAACTCACCGAGGGTGCTGACGTCGGTACGGGAAGTATTTTCAGCCATGCCTCACTTCTTCTTCATAGCTTTGATCTTGGGTATCAGCGCCTGTGTTTCCGAGTCGTCTTCGCCGTTTTTCTTGGCAATGGCGATGGCTTTTTTGGCGTACTTCATGGCTTCCTTTTTATTGCCGAGCTTGTAGTAAAGAGCGGCAACCGTATCGTTGTTGAAGTAGTGGCTTTCAATGGATACAGATTTCAATGCCCAGCCCAATGCTTTTTCCAGCTTGGCCTTGTCGTCCACATTTTCGTAAAAGCCCCAGGCTGCCTCATTCAATTCCAGGAAGTCCTCAGATGGATACTTATCGTAGTATTTCACCGCAGTTTCGGCAAAGAGATCCGGGTTCCCGGACATGCGATACAAAGACATAGCAGTTTCGGCGCTGAGACGGGGGGCTATATCCGGGCATTTTTCTGTAAAAAATGCATCCAATTTCTGCACAATGGATTCGGGCAGTTCATCCCCTGACTGCATCACCTTGCGGAATGCTGCTTCCTGTATCTTGCCGCGCACCATTTCCTCTCCATACGCATTTTCAAATGCCTGGCGATTCTTGAACAAAAAATCAAACATGGGAGAATCTGCATCCTCTGCGTAGTAAAAAAGGAACTCCATGTTCTCTTCCGTCGTCCAGTCTTTCTGGGTTTGAAGGTACTCCTCGGCCACTTTCACGTGGCTGCCGTCCATCATACCTGCGCGCAGTTCGGTGTATTTGCGCAGAAACTCAGGGCTGCGGTCGCCGGCGGCATAGCGCGCATTCATACCCGACATGCGGAGGTTCGGATCCAGGGCGGCCTGTGCATTCTGGATAAACATGGACGACTCCTGGTAGCCTAAGGTGCGGTGCACCAGCGTACCTTCCGAATCCACAAAAAGGAAAGTGGGATAGGCGCGCACGGAGTACTCCTGCGCCAGGGCGGGGCCTTCGCCTTTCTCCATATCAATTTTGGCGTTGATGAAATTGGCGTTGAAAAATTCACCCACCTCCTTGTTGGTGAAGGTATTGCGGTCCATCATTTTGCAGGGCCCGCACCAAGTGGTAAAGGCATCCACAAAAACGATCTTGTCCTGGCGGGCGGCTTCGGCCAGTATCTCTTTCCAGGAGCCTTTCATAAACTCGATACCCTGGGCCTGGAGCGTGCCGAAAGCAAGGGTTGCGGCGAAAAAAAGAATGGTGTTTTTCATTGGATAGAATTATTTGCTGTTGAGTTGTTGAATGTAATATTCCACCATGCGCGCGGCTTGGTCGCCCTCCGCCTTCGCCAGTTCCAAGGCTTTGCGGGCAGCTTCCATCGCCTTGTCTTTCTTGCCGTTGCGCTGTAAAATGCCGGCGTAATTGAGGTACATCTTGTAGTCTTTGCCGCTTTCGGCAGCAGATTTGGCGAAATCCTCGGCAGCCTGTACGGCTTTGGGATTGTGGCCGAATTGCTGCACCAAGGAACTACTCAACCGCGACAGGGCCTTTGCGTCTTTGGAAGCTTCTTTTTTGGCGTAATTGCTGCAAGCCGCTATGTATTTGTCCACGTCGCCCATGGCCGACCAATAGTCCATTTCCATGTTCAGGCGGAAGGATGCCGCCTTTTCCGGGTAGTGCTTTTTCATCTTGTCTGCCGCTTCTTCAAACAGCTCGCGGTTGCGGAACTCCACAGCCTTCTGGGCTGTCGCTTCACAAGCTTCGCGAATGCGGTCTTTCACCGCCTGCGAAGACTCTACAGACTCTATGGCTTTGCGGTGCTGGACGAGCAGATCAAAAATGCGGGAATCGGCCTCCACCGCCGCTTCAAGGATAAAGCGCAAATTGAAAGGCGTTGTCAGGTCTTTTTGCGTGCGCAGGTATTCGTTGGCAATCTTGAGACTGGACTTGCCGGCCTTGTTGAGGGCGCGCATGTAATTGAACACCAATTCCGGATCGCGGTCGCCGCCTTCATAGGCATTCACATATTGCTTGCTGCGGTCTATTTGGGAGAGCGCCTTTTTGCCCAGTTCAATGAACGCTTCAATTTGCTGGGCGCCCTTCACCTGCTGCACCACCTCGCCGGTGTAGTCGATGTAAAAAAGAGTGGGAAAAGCTGAAATAGGGTACTTTTCGCGGAACTTCAGTCCTTCGCCCTTTTCGGCGTCCAATTTGACATTGAGGAAGTTTTTGTTGTAAAACTCGCCCACCTCGTCGTCGGGAAAGACCTCGGCGGCCATTTTTTTGCATGGCCCGCACCAAACGGCGTAAGCGTCCACAAAGATGATCCGGTCCAAACGCTTGGCTTCGGCCAAAGCGTCCTCCCAGGTGCCTTCGAAGAATCGAATGCCCTCGGCGCGCAGCATGGTGGCGAGGAGAAGCAAGGGGAAAATCAGTTTCGTTGATCTCATGGCATTAAAATTGCTGGTTCTTAGCGGCCGGTTTGATTATCCGGATACCGCTGACGGCTTATTCAACAACAGTGGTATCCTGCAAGTTTTGCTCAAACTCCCGAACCATGTCATCCGGGGATTTGTCGCCTTGCAATAACTCGATCTGCCGCTTGGCCTGCCCGGCGAATTCATTTTCGGGATAACGCTCCAAAAAGTCTTTGAAGTATTGAATGGCCTTTTCTCTGTCCATCTGATCGTTTTCAGCGGTAAACCCTTTCAGGAAGGCAGCTGCCGGCGACCAGTAATTGTCCGGGTATTTCTCAATCAGTTTATCCCATATCCGGTAGGCATCGTCAAACTTACCAGTGGTCTTGGCCACGCCCGCCGCTTTGAACAGGAACTGAGGCGAGAGCGAATCGGCGGGAAATGCCGCAGCAAAACGCTCAGACATGGAGATAAACTTGTTCGCAGCTTTGATATCCGATATCGTGGTAGTTGTGGAAAACACTTCCTCCATCTCCATCAACTCGGCCTTCATCTTCGCAGCGTCGGGCTTGCAGGCAAACAAAGTGCCCAGCAAAAACAGTACAATGGCGTATCTCATTACTTTTTTGCGGCAAAGATAATATCTTTGGCCGCTTGAATAAATATCGAGACCATTGGCCAGAAAAAGCGCTACCACTCCCGCTACCGACAGCAGCGTTACTCCGCTGATGCAACAGTATTTCCAAATGAAAAGCAAGTACCCCGATGCGATCATGCTTTTCAGGGTGGGCGATTTTTATGAAACCTTCGGAGAAGACGCCGTGAAAACCTCCCAGGCGCTCGGCATCGTGCTGACCAAACGCAACAACGGCGGCTCCGACATCGAATTGGCCGGATTCCCCTACCACGCCATGGACCTCTACCTGCCCCGCCTCGTGCGCGCCGGGCATCGCGTGGCCATCTGCGACCAATTGGAAAAACCCAGCCCGCAGAAAAAGATCGTCAGGCGCGGCGTGACAGAGGTGGTAACGCCCGGCGTCGCAGTGGATGACAAGCTGCTGGACCACCAAACCAACAATTACTTAGCTTCTCTTGCCTTCGGCAAACGCGAAGAAGTAGGCATGGCCTTCCTGGACATCTCCACCGGCGAATTTCTCGTATGCGAAGGCGACCTGGCCTATACCGATAAGTTGCTGCAAAGCCTGAAGCCTTCCGAAATTCTCTTCTCTAAAGACCGGCGCAAGGAGTTTGAAAAAAAATTCGGCGACAAGTTTTACACCTACGCCTTGGACGAGTGGGTCTATACGCCCGACTTCACCCGCCAAAAACTCATCGACCACTTTGAAGTCCAAAATCTCAAGGGCTTCGGCATCGAGGAAATGGAACTCGCGCCCATCGCCGCCGGCGCCATCATGCACTATCTGGAAACGACGGAAAACAAAAACCTCCGCCACATCAACGCCATCAGCCGCATCCTGCCGGAAAAATACGTCTGGCTCGATCGCTTCACCATCCGCAATCTCGAACTGCTCTACAGCCAACACGAAACCGGCTCGCCCCTTATCAAGGTTCTGGATAAAACCGTGTCGCCCATGGGCTCCCGGCTGCTCAAGAAATGGGTTGTACTGCCCCTGCGGCACAAGCGCCCCATTGAGGAACGATTGGATATCGTAGCCTTTTTCATCAGTCATTTCGACATCGCGATGGAATTGGAGCAGCACATCCGGCAGATCGGCGACCTGGAACGGCTCATTTCCAAAGCGCCCCTCGGCAAGATCAACCCGCGCGAGATGATGCAACTCAAACGCGCGCTCACCGTGATAGAGCCGATGAAAGCGCTGTTGCAATCTTCCGAACTGGAACCTTTGGCGAAAATAGCCGACGGGCTGAACCCCTGCAAAACCCTGCGCGAGCTAATCGCAGCACAGGTGGTGGAAGACCCGCCCGTGAACCTGAACAAAGGCGGGGTGATCGCCGACGGCTTCTCCGCCGACCTGGATGAACTGCGCCGCCTCATCAACAACAGCAAGGACATCCTCCTCGATATCCAACAACGCGAAATTGAACGCACCGGCATCAGCAGCCTCAAGGTGGGCTTCAATACCGTATTCGGTTACTATCTCGAAGTGACCAATAAATACAAGGACCAGGCGCCCGCCGACTGGATACGCAAACAAACCCTCACCAACGGCGAGCGCTACATCACCGAGGAACTCAAAGACCTGGAAACCAGGATACTCGGCGCGGAAGACAAGATACTCGAACTGGAATCACAGCTCTTCGAGCAACTCGTGTTTGCCGTAGCAGATTACGTGCAACCCATACAACACAACGCACAACTCATCGCCCGCTTAGACTGCCTGCTCGCTTTTGCCCGCGTGGCCGAAAAACACAAATACTGCCGCCCGGAAATCAACGACGGCTTAGTCATCGACATCAAAGACGGGCGACACCCGGTCATCGAGCAGCAATTGCCGCTCGGCGAATCCTACGTGCCCAACGACGTGCTTTTAGACAGCGAAGACCAGCAGATACTGCTCATCACCGGCCCCAATATGGCGGGCAAATCAGCCCTGCTGCGCCAAACCGCGCTCATCTGCCTCATGGCCCAAATGGGCAGCTTCGTGCCGGCAACGGAAGCCCGGCTCGGCCTCTTGGACAAGGTCTTCACCCGGGTGGGGGCCTCCGACAATATCTCCTCCGGCGAATCCACTTTCATGGTGGAAATGAACGAGACGGCCAGCATCATGAACAACATCTCCGACCGCAGCCTGCTCCTGTTGGACGAGATCGGGCGCGGCACCAGTACTTTCGACGGGGTGTCCATCGCCTGGGCCATCGCCGAGTACTTGCACCAGAACGGCGCGGCGCGGCCCAAAACGCTCTTCGCTACTCACTACCACGAACTGAACGAACTGGCGGAGAAATTCCCCCGCATCCGCAACTACAACGTGTCGGTGCGCGAGTTGGGCAACAAGGTGATCTTCCTGCGCAAGCTCGCCGAAGGCGGCAGCCAGCACAGCTTCGGCATTCACGTGGCGCGCATGGCGGGCATGCCCCGCAGCATCGTGGAACGCGCCGCCCATATCCTCCAGCAATTGGAACTCAAATCCGTGGACGACTCCCCTACCCCATCCGGCGACGGCCCCCAAAGCAAACGCGCCTCCACCCAGCAGATCGCACCGCAGGCTTACCAACTCAGCATCTTCGAAACAGTGGACCCCACCGCCGGGCAGATCAAACAGGCGCTGCTCGACCTCGACCTCAACCGCCTTACGCCGATTGATTGTATGCTGAAATTGAACGAGTTGAGGAAGATGCTGGAGGAATAAACCGCAAAACAGCAAAATTTAAAATTTCAAACCGCAAAAGGGCTTGTGAGACGTCCTTTTGCGGTTTTGCCCCGACACGCGTGTCGGGGGCGGTTTTATATTTTGCGGTTAAATATTTGCCGGGCAGAGAGGGCCTCTCTGCGGGGCCGAAGCGGGCAGAGAGAGACCCTCTCTCGTGGTGACACTCAATAGAATCTTGGCGCCTCAAAATTCATTCTACCGCCTGACGAGAAGCTTCCGGGTAGAAACGCCGCCGCCGGTGTAATAGCACACCACTATGTGCAGTCCCGGATCGGACAGGAACAGGTTGTCTTCCGACACCTGGGCCAATGGCTTGTCCAGCACCTTTTGCCCGGTTACATTAAACACTTCGACCCGCGAGGCAGGCATGGGAAAAGACAGCGTAAACTGTCCGGCGCCGGGATTGGGAAAAATGGAAAAGGCAGCGCTTGCCCCTACTTCCTCTTCCACGCTAACCGGAGCAAAGGACAGGGCGCGGAAAGCATTGATCCGTCCGTGTCCGAAGTAGGGGTCCCAGCCAGGGGTGTCTTCTGCCGGCGGGCCTACCTGGTCGTCGGCAGTACTCTCGATGATGTATTTGATCTGTTCGGGCGTTCTTGTACCGTCCTGCGCGAGCAGCAACGCGGCCAAGCCACTGACCATAGGCGCAGAGAATGAGGTTCCACTGGCATATACCACTTCAGTGGCAGAAGCTAAGTGAAGCGTTGCAATGAGATTGCCGGGCGCTGTCACTGAGATATGCGGGCCGAAATTGCTGCCGCTTCCGGGGGGAAAGCCTTGAAACGGATTGCAACGGCTATCATCGGGATTGGTGGCCCCTACCGCGATAACCCCTGGAAAAGCGGCAGGATATCTTGGGAAGATGGCATTTTGGTTGCCGATGGCAGCTACCACGGTCACATTTCGGCTCAGGGCGTAATCGACAGCTTCTTGCAGCGCTAAAGAAGCCTCAAATCCACCGCCGGAGATGTTGATGACATTGGCGCCATTATCTGCTGCATAGTAAAAGGCGCTTATCCACCAGGAATAATTTGCGTTCCCTGTATGGCTGAATGCCTTGAGTGTCATCAGCTTGCAGTTCCAGTCTATGCCGGCGATACCAATGGCATTGTTGCCGTTGGCGCCGATAATTCCTGTCACGGCGGTACCGTGCCCTTGGTCATCAATGGGAAGCCTGGTATTGCTCACAAAATCCCAGCCCATTGCGTCGTCGGTGTAGCCGTTATTATCGTCGTCCGTTCCATTGCCGGGCATTTCGCCAGGATTGCGCCAATGGCGCCCAACCAGGTCGGGATGGTCCGGGTTGATCCCCGTATCTATGATGGCTACTACCACGTCGCTGCTGCCTTGCTCTATCGCCCAGGCAGGTTGCATGTTGATGTCGGCGCCTGGCGTGGAGGGGAGCATGGTGAAGGAACCGTTGTTATGCATCGCCCATTGCTGCGCATGGAAAAGATCATTGGGCACCACCTGCTGTACGTTGCTCAGGTGGCCGATGTGGTCGGGTTCGGCATACTCCAGGGCGCCCGTTGCGTAGTACGCTGCGATGATGCGCTCAATATCTGAGTCATTCGGAAACTTGACGACGTAGATGCATTGTTTCTGCCCTTTTCCCAGGGCGCGTTGTTCCACTTTTAGCGCGCCGAAGGAGCGGCTGATCTGGTCCACAGGAGCGTTTCCAGTGCCATCCACCACCTCAACGGCCTGTGAGGTTGTGACGGGCTGATGCTTGAGTTTCAGGATAACGCCTTTGGATTCATCGAGGCGCTGACCGAAGGTGAAGACGCTACTCAGGAGCAGGATGCACATCAGGGTAAGGGAAGTTTTCATACGCTTGGTTTTTT
>CAZNYK010000115.1:0-4268 GCA_964577215.1 uncultured Saprospiraceae bacterium | reverse complement strand
CGAATAATTATTCCACCCCACCCGTTCCCTGAACTAAACCTTTCCCGGCATGCTCCATACGCGCATCGCGCAACCACACCGCCCCCGGCGCGCCGGGATCGGGCATCGAAGCCTCGTCGAGGACATCCTCCGGCTGCAATACCGATACGGTTCCATCCACGAAAATGCCTTTCCAGGCGCCGCCCGGACATCGCGGCCATAGGGCGCTGTTGTGCGTAATGGTT
Organism: uncultured Saprospiraceae bacterium; assembly: GCA_964577215.1. Taxonomy (GTDB): domain Bacteria; phylum Bacteroidota; class Bacteroidia; order Chitinophagales; family Saprospiraceae; genus UBA2329. The sequence goes on along the minus strand of CAZNYK010000115.1, from coordinate 4,044 downwards.
CCGCCGTCCACGATGAGGCGGGCGCCGCGCTCTACCGTGATCTGCGCATCATCCGGCAGGCCGATGCGGCAGCGGATGACCAACTGACCGCCTGCCTGCACGATCACATCGGCATTCAGTTTTTTCTCTGCCGCCCAAACTGCGCTTTGCCCCGGCCCGATCACAATTGGGTTGTTTGCGTCTTTTTGACAATAATCTGTGACAATGGTTTTCCAGGCGCCGGAACCGAGCCCTGAAGCGGTTTTGTTTTCGCCCGATTCGAGCAGGTAGTGCATCCTGGCCAACTGGCATTGGGTGAGCGCGGCATCCTTGCCGTGCATGAGGTTGTTGGTGTTGCCGCCGGGCGTATCGCAGCAAAAATCGCCGCCGTCGGTGTGGAAAAGTCCGAAAGCATGGCCGAACTCATGCGCCAGGCTCAATGCGGCCCCGTGGGGAATGTGGTCGTACTCCGGGTTTTCCGTTTCAAACAGCGTGAGATAGTACCCGCCCAATACCACGAAATTGGCATGCAGCGCGCCGATTCCCGGAGAATATCCCGTATGCATTTCGCTCCAGGTAGAATGCACCAGGAACACGTGAAAGGCATTCTCGCGCAGTTCTTCAGGAATGGCAGGGTTGGCAGCAACCAGGTTGTCCCAAATATCGCACCAGGTATCCCCGCCTCTTCCGCCCCGCGGGTTTTGATTCCAATGCCGGCTGCTTTGGTGGAAAAAGATGCTGTCGGTCCTGAACTGAATGCGGGCCTGCTTCATGTAAGCGGCAGGGCAGTTTTCATCTGTATGACCCGGCGGTACGAGATTGCGGAAAATGACGTTGAGATGCCAGAGCATGGCGTTGATCCAGTTGCGCCCGGTGGCATCGTCTTCAAAATTCCGGGGCGGGCTGCCCGCGTCCTGCTGTACCACGTGTACTACCAGGCGTATGACCTTCACAGGGGTATGTTCGGGTACGAGCGGCGCATGGAGGCGGTAGTCGTTGCAGGGTTCGGCGGGCATGTCTGTAATAAAGCGCAAGCGGCAGGGCGGGCCTGCGGGTGTGCTCTGGGCGAAAGCGCCGGGCATAAGGCCTGTAATGCAAAAAAGCAGAAAGATATATTTCCCGGAAAGCGGACTCATCTTCATCTGGTTTGGGTAATATTTCAAAACATGCGCTTGCGCTGGAAATACCATGCAAAGCCGGCGCTGAGTACGAGGGAAGACGTTAAAATACCGATCAGCGCAAAAGTATGCCCCTGGAAAGGCAAGGGAATATTCATGCCGTAAAAGCTGGCGATGAGGGTGGGTACCATGAGCAGGATGGTGATGAGCGTAAGCCTGCGGATGGTGATGTTGAGGTTGTTGGAAATGATGGAGCCGTAGGCGTCCATGGTGCCGCTGAGGATGTCGGAATACACTTTCGACATTTCCATGGCCTGCCCGTTGTCGATGATAATGTCTTCGAGCAGGTCTGAGAGGTCTTCGTCCCCGGCGATTTGCAGGAGGTCGGTGCGCTTCATCTTGAGCAATAGCAACTCATTGGCGCTAAGAGAGTTGAGAAAATATACCAAACTCTTCTCGATGCTCAGTAGCAGTTTTAGCTCCTGGTTGCGGCTGGAATCGTAGAGTTCCTGTTCTATGAGGTTGCGCTTGGAATTGAGCTTTTTCAAGCAGGTGAGGAAGCGATATACATTCTGTTCAAAAACCTGGAGCACGAAAAGTTTTTCGTCAGAGGGATCAAAGTTCTTGACCTTGTTATCGAGGAATAGCCGGATGATGGGATTGTCAAAGGCGGAAATCGTGATGACGGCATCCAGGGTAAGGATGATACCGATGGGTACCGTAATGTAGATAGCGTCGTTTTGGTCTTCGTTTTCGTTGAGAATCGGGGAATTGAGCAGGATAAACCTGACATCATCCTCGCGCTCAAAGCGGGAGCGTTCGTCCAAGTCCAGGGAGTCTGTCAGGAAATCAAGAGGCGCCTCAAAGTATTGCGCAACCTCCTCCAGTTCCTCATGGCTGAAGGGCGGCGAGATGTTCACCCAGCAATTGGCCTGCGGCTCTTCCAATTCCCGCAGACGACCATCGGTCTTAATGTAATACTTGACCATAAAGACACCTTAGCGCGCCTCAAACTTACGAATTTGAACCGCCCCGCCCAACAAATCTTTTACATTTGCGCATTGAAACGATAACCTTTCAGGAATTCTTCCACGGGCATGCGCCGGCGCCCCTGCAATTGCAGTTCGAGCACGTCCACCCAACCATCGGGGGTAGCGCAGCGCAGCCGGGATTTGTGATCGGAAAAGAACAGGCCGGGCGCAAGGGGCGGCGCGCCGAATCCCGGTTTGCTTCTCAGTATTTTCAGCTCCAGTCCGTCCAACAGAGTCCATGCGCCGGGATAAGGGCTTAGGCCCCGGATGAAATTGTGTACGGCGCCGGCGCTTTGGGTGAAATCAATTTGGCAGGTTTCGTGAAATAGCTTGGGCGCCTTGGAAGCGAGCGCATCGTCTTGCCGCTGAAGGGTATAGGACTGACTTTCGATGGCCTGCACGGTTTTGAGCACGACCCGGGCGCCCAGTTCCATCATGCGGTCGTGTACTTCGCCGGCGGTCTCGTCGGGGCCGATGGGCATGCGCTCCTGGAAGAGCACATCTCCGGTATCGATTTCGGCATTGAGGAAAAAGGTAGTCACCCCGGTTTCAGATTCTCCGTTGATCACCGCCCAGTTGATGGGCGCCGCGCCGCGATAGCGGGGCAACAAAGAGCCGTGCAGGTTGAAAGCGCCGAGGGCCGGCATGCGCCACACTGCCTCCGGCAACATGCGAAAGGCCACGATGACTTGCAGGTTGCCTTGCAGTGCCGCCAATTGCTCCAGGAAATCAGGACTTTTGAGTTTTTCGGGTTGCAAAACGGGCAGCCCGCGCTCCACGGCGAAGCGCTTCACGGCCGATTCGAGCAGTTGTTGTTTGCCCCGTCCGCCCCACTTGTCCGTTGCGGTCACTACCCCGGCCACATCATAGCCGCCATCCAGCAAAATGCGCAGGGAGGGCACGGCAAATTCCGGGGTTCCCATAAAAACGATGCGAGGTTTCATGTTCAAAATCGCTTGATGGATTCGATGATGTACAACGGCCTTTGCTTGATCTCATTGTAGATATTGGACAAATAAATGGACATGATGTACAGATTGAGGCAAGTGGCGGCAAAAAACACGGCGATGAGCACCACTAAGAAAGTCCAGCCGGAAAAAGGTTCGCCGATATTGCCGAACACGTCCACTCCTGTAAACTTCACCTTGAGCGCGTTGGCCACCACGCCTATCAGGAAAGTGAGGGAGAACAGGAATATCCACAGGAGCAGGCTGCGCAAAAACGTGGTGTAAGAGGTAATGGCCACCAGGGATGTGCCGAAGCGCTCGCCGAAAGCCTCCTCTTCCGTCCACTCCGGCGTCAGGTCCGTATCCAGCGCCACCGTGCTGTAGCCCACGATGGAGTAGATGGCTTTCATGTAGCGCAGGTTTTCGCGCAGGCGGAGCAGGGAGTTGAGCGCGCGCCGGGAGATGATGCGGGTGTCGTGGGCTTTTTCGTCCACCTTGAGGCTGGAATAGTGGCGCAGGATGAAGTAGAAGGTCTTGTAAAAAGGCCTGAGGTTCATACGAATGGGCCGGTTGCGCCCGCGCAGGTAAACGATGTCGAAATGCTCCCGGGTTTTGGTAAAGAGGTCGAGAATGATTTCGGGATGCTTGTAAAAGCCCGGTTCGAAGATGACCACATAATCCCCGTTGGCGCGGTCGAGGCCGGCCACCACCGCATGGTTTCGGTTGATGCGGGCGGAGAGGTTGAGCAGGTAAATATTTTGCTTGAGTTCGGGGGCCAATGGTTCGATCTGCTCGTCGGGGCGCAGTTCCGGGGTATTGTTGACCAGTATGAACTCGAAGTCGCTGAAGTTATTTTTCAGCACCGGCCAGGCGCCGCGCAGCAGTTCGGGCAGGGCGCGCCAGTCAGCATGCGTATGAATGACGGAGACGATGGAAAGGAAGCTGTTGTACATGGGGCAAAAGAAAGGA
>CAZNYK010000114.1:0-13474 GCA_964577215.1 uncultured Saprospiraceae bacterium | reverse complement strand
CTACGGCGCGACAACCCAAATGTTTGGGTGGTGGGGCTTAAGTGTGCCTTTCGCAGCCGCCTCCGAAAATCATACCCCCTATTGACATTTGTCATCTCTCATTTTCCGCCAGCCTCCCTACCTTAGCCGGGCAAAACGATCACAATGCCCGAAACGATGACCATAGCCGAACGGCCCGTGCCGCCCGTGCCCGCCCCGGGCGCAGCTACGAGTTGTTACCACTGCGGCGAAGACTGCCCCGACAAGCACATCCACATCGAGGAGAAGACCTTTTGCTGCGAAGGCTGCAAAATGGTGTACGAGATACTGAACTCCAGCGGGATGTGCCAATATTACGACTTGGACGAAAAAGCCGGCGTGAGCCTCAAAGGCAAAACCCGCGCGGAGTTCGCTTTCTTAGACGACCCCGACGTGAAGGAGCGCCTCATCAATTACACCGACGGCGAACTCACCCGCGTCAGCTTCCACATACCCTCCATGCACTGCGCCTCCTGCATCTGGCTGCTGGAAAATCTCTACCGGCTCAACGACGGCGTGCGCAACTCCTCCGTCAATTTCCCCAAAAAGGAAGCTTACATCTCTTACTCCGAATCGAAAACCAGCTTGCGCAAGGTGGTGGAACTGCTTTCCAGCATAGGCTACGAGCCGGCAATCACCCTCAGCGATCTGGACGAAGAGAAAAAACCCTTGGTCAATCGCTCCTTCTACTACAAGCTCGGCGTGGCAGGTTTCGCATTCGGCAACATCATGCTGCTCAGCTTCCCGGAATACCTGGGATTGGAACAGGACAGCGACGGCTTTTTTTACAAGCTCTTCGGCTATCTCAACATCCTGCTCAGCATACCAGTGGTATTGTACAGCGGCCGCGACTATTTCCACTCCGCATGGGTGGGCATCCGGCAGCGCCAACTCACCATTGACGTGCCCCTGGCGCTCGGCATTGCCGTGTTGTTCCTGCGCAGCGTATTCGAGATCGTCACCCATACCGGCGCGGGGTATATGGACAGCTTGGCCGGCCTGGTGTTTTTCCTGCTCGTGGGCCGCTGGTTCCAGCAGAAGACCTACCACAACATCTCTTTCGAGCGCGATTACAAGTCATACTTTCCCATTGCCGCCTCCAAAAAGGTGGAGGGCGAGGAAGTCACCATTTCATTGGACAAGCTACAGCCCGGCGATACCATCGTCATCCGGCACAAAGAACTCATCCCCGCCGATGCGGTGCTGCTGCGCGGCGAGGGGCTGATTGACTACAGCTTCGTAACCGGCGAATCGGAGCCGGTGCCGCGGCACAGCGGGGAGAAGATATACGCCGGCGGCCGGCAAATGGGCGGCGCCGTTGAGATCAGCCTCACGCGCAAGGTGTCGCAGAGCTACCTCACCCAATTGTGGAACGACGAGGCTTTCACCAAAAAGATCGAATCCAACACCAGCCGGATTGCCAACCGCATCGGCAAGTATTTCACCGGCACGATTTTGCTGATCGCCTTCGTCACCTTGTTTTTTTGGTTTCCCCGCGATCCGGCTACAGCCATCAATGCCTTTACGGCGGTGCTCATCATAGCCTGTCCCTGTGCGGTAGCGCTGGCGGTGCCCTTCATTTTCGGCAATGTGCTGCGCATACTGGCGCGCCACAAGTTTTATCTGAAAAATACCGCCGTCATAGAGTCGCTGGAAGAAGCCGACGCCGTGGTGTTCGACAAAACGGGCACCATCACCCAGCGGCAAAACAGCGAGATATGGTTTGTAGGCGAACCGCTCAGCTACGCCGAAAAGCAGATGCTGCACGCCGCAGTGTCGCCATCTTCGCACCCGGTGAGCCGGCAGGTATTGGCCTGGCTCGAGGAGCAGGACCCCGGCTTGGCCGCAGGGCGCCCGGAACCGCTGCAATGGCGCGAAGAAGTGGGCAAGGGCGTGGAGGCAGTATTCGGGCAGCGCAGTTTCCGGCTCGGGTCCAAGGCGTTCATCAGCGCCGAACTTCCCGCCGGAGAGGGAGTCGTAGAGGGCGTCTTCCTGCAAGTGAATGACGAACTGCGCGGCTGGTTCCGGATAGACCAGTACTTCCGGCCCGGCACGCAGGAGGTGTTGTCCTTTTTCGCCGAAAAAGCGCCCATTTACCTGCTTTCCGGCGACAACGACCGGGAAAAGGACCTGGTAGCGCCGCTTTTCGGCAGCGAGGAGCGCCTGCGTTTTCGCCAAAGCCCGCAAGATAAGCTCCGGTTTGTAAAAGCTTTGCAAGCTGAAAAGCGGAAAGTGATGATGCTCGGCGACGGGCTGAACGACGCCGGCGCCTTGCAACAAAGCGACGCGGGCATCGTGTTGGCCGAAGACACCAACAACTTCACCCCCGCCTGCGACGCCATCTTGCACGCTGCTGAGTTTGGCCGTCTGCCTGCCTTCATGCAAATGGTGCGGCGCAGCACGCGCTTGGTGTATTATGCCTACGGCCTGGCTTTTGTGTATAACGCTATCGGCCTGAGCTATGCCGTGCAGGGCCTGTTATCGCCTGTGGTGGCGGCCATTCTCATGCCGGCCAGTTCTATTACAATTGTGTTGTTTGGTATGGTTTCCAGCAACCTGACGGGGCGGCGCTTAGGTTTGTGATTGAAAAAAAATCTTCTATCGAGTTTGCCTGCCGGTACGGAATTCGGCCGGTCGTTCAGCCATAGCGGCGGCGACCGGCGCTCTTTGGGGTTATCCCCTTGCGCTACGATGCCGGGATGGCGCGCTGTATGCCGAAGAGCACAGGCAAGGCATGGCTGACCCAGTTGGCGCTTTGCCCGTCAGTGCGGCGTGAGGAAGCGCTGGGGAATACGCTGAAGGTGCAGAAGTTCTGCGCGGGTCGCAGCCAGCCGAAGACCTCTTGGGGCGTAAGCTGCGCGCTGTAAAAGCCACCCGAAGAAGCCGGCTCGTTAAGCGTGCCGTGAAAGCTCAGGTCGCAGGGTGCAGTGAAACCTGCCGGGCTGTAGCCGCGTCCGCGGTTGTTCACCGGGCCTGCATTATGCGCTGTTACGTCCGGCGATACGGGGAAGCTGGAGGCTCCTTTGTCCATATATAGTTCGTACCGGTTCATGAAGCCTTTACCCCGTTTTTGCGAAAAAATTAAATATCTTTGCCATCACACATTCCATTCCGAAGATAATCCGCCGATGAGCGCTCCACACCTGCCGCACGATGACCAACACTACCTTGAAGCGCTGATCCGCCACGACCAACGCACGATAGATTTAATATACAGCCAGAATTCCGGGCGGGTAAAGTCCTTCATAGTAGCCAACGGAGGCAGTGCCGACGATGCCGCAGATATTTTCCAGGAAGCGCTCACCGATGTATATCGCCAGGCCCAGCGCGGTTATGTGCTGCACTGCGGGTTCAACGCCTTTTTTTACACGGTATGCCGCAACAAATGGCTCGATGAGCTCAGAAAACGCGGTAAGGCGCAGGTAACAATTTCCGAATTGCGAAGACTTGAGGATGAAAATGTGGAAGCAGCCGCAAGGAACTTATACCTGCACGAAGAAAGGCTTGCCGTTCTTGCCCAGGCAATAGAACGCCTTGGTCACTCCTGCAGGGAAATTTTCAAATTGGCCTGGACGGTCAATCCCGAAAGCGGCAAATACTACAGTCTCACCGAAGTAGCCGAGCGTCTCAACCTGAGTTACGGCTACCTCAGGAAAAAGAAATCAGAGTGCGAGCAGGCACTCAAGGACAGAATAAGGGCCTCCCCCGATTTCGCTAAACTAAAAGGGGAATGAACATGGAACAGAATAAGGACAGTTGGACAGAACTTTACCTGGATGGCGCCCTCGACGGCGTTGAACTGGAGGAATTTTTAAAAGAACTGCAAAGCGATAAGGAACTCCAGCTTACCTTATCCTTGCACAGGCAAGGCAGGGTCTTGACAAATGGGCATGCCAACGGCAATGAAGCAGCTTTCCGCCAATTATTGGCCGGGCCTGCCGCGCGTCATTTTTCCGGCGCTGCCCCGGCCGTTTCTCCTGCAAAGGCAGGAAACAAGCGCATTTTTATGCTGGGTAGATTGGCTGCCGCAGCGGCGGTAATCCTTGCTGTTTATGCAGGGCTGAATTGGTATGCCTCCAGGAGCTATTCCACGGAAGCCATCCTGGCAGAGCACTATGCCCCCGCTTCAACTCCGGCTACGCTATCAGGCGCAGGGCACAGCTTGCCGGATGGGTTTTCGGCATACCGCAATAAACAATACGCGGATGCTGCGAGACTATTTGAAGCTGTTGCAGCCGATGACCCACTTAATGCTGAGGCTATCTTGTTCGCCGGATATGCATATTACGAATCGGGGCAATATGCAAAGGCTGTTGCGGCGTTTGAGCGGGTAGCATCTACCGGAGATGCGCGATTTGCCGCCAATGCCCAATGGCATCTCGTTTTGGCGTTGGCGGCTGAAAATCCCGAAAGTGAAAAAACAAGGGCTGCGCTCAGGCAAATTCAGCAAGATGCCGGGCATCCCTACAACCGGGCGGCAATTGATTTGGAAAGGAAGCTGAACAGCCCGCTTCGGATGTTCAGCAGGTAATTCTCCACTTGCTACCGAGCGGGAAACCGGCGGCGGGCTATATCAGGCAAAACAAACACATCATCCATCCAAAACCTGAATGCTTATGAGAATCAAGTTGCTGAAACGGTATTTGTTCCCCGCAGTTCTGTGTGGGCTTGCCGTTTTTTCCATTTCCTCCTGCAAGCCATCCGGCCCGACTCCTCCGACGGAAAATGTATTCCTGGCGCCCGATCTGTACCTGCGCTCCAATTGGGAAGCCGAGCAGCGGCTTGAGGAGGCGTTGCTCACACAATTGGAAACGGAAGCCGGGAATCAGGCCGTAGAAGGCAAAATGCTGGCAGCGCGTTTGGCGCAGTATCGCACCGACAAGGGCCTGCTGCACGACATGAATAAAAAGCTCCTGGACGAATACAATAATTTCTTTGAAATGAAGGGGCTCGTATATAGCAACGCAGGCAAAGGAGTACCCCTTCCTCCGCCTCCGCCTCCGCCTCCGCCCCCAATCATCGAAGACCCGACAAAAATACCAGACATCTTCTCCATGGAGATCAAGTCGGGCAAGCCTTTGACCATCCTGTTTGCTCCTTCGGCGGGCGACAACGTGAAGGTGCGTCTCTTCCAGGGCGAAAATGTAGTGGAAGGCCGGGCAAGCGTATCTGAAGACAACGGGGCCACTTACGTGGAATTGAATATCAATGATTTGAAACCCGGACCGGCCGTGCTGCAATTGCCTGGGTTCGACAGGCAGCCTCCTCTCAATATCGGGGTGCAGATTGCCAGATAAGTGATTTTTTTGCCGGGAGTTGGCTTCTCTGCCAACTCCCGGCCTTGTTGCCCGGCCGGAAAACATGCCATGAAAAACATTTTTCGATTCGTCGTGATCTCAGGGTTGGCGATTTCCTCCCTGTATGGCTTTGCTCAACCCATAAGCCGGGAGGATTTTGTTGCATATCTCAACGAGGTATTCTACAACATATGGCCGCGCTGCGAACAGGCCGGCGATCAGGCCTGTATTTTTAACCACGCCGACTCGCTCATCCAATTGGCCGCCGCGCTGGAGGAATATGAAGCTGCCATTTATTTTTTAGACTGGAAAGCTCATTACAGCGATCGCTTCAACCGCCAGGACATTTACTATCAAACCCTTGGAAATGCCGAGAACTACCTGATACAAAACAGGGATTCGCTGGGGGATGTATTTCACGGGTATTGGACCACCACCCAGCTCCGCTGGGGAAAGTACTACTATGATCGCGGCGACTGGCAGCGTGCCCTGGAAAGGTACGGCCGGATCAATAATTATCTGCAGGAACGGACCTCCAAAACCGGCGAAGACTTCTCTTCCATCGCCAATGCTTATACCAGCATGGGCGTGATTCACCGGGAACAAGGAGCATTTGAACTTGCGCAGGCATACTTTTTAAAAAGTATCGATTTTGAAAGGCAACGCGGCCCGAAGGCCGCCAACTCCGGTTTTATCGCCATTGCTTACAAACATCTCGGCGACCTGTTTTTCAAAAAAGAAAACTACAAAGAGGCGCTGGATCACTACCAGAAAGCTGTACGGATTTACGTGCGGGCAGATACAACGCAGTCCTTTTACCGCAACGGGTTGGGTACCACATTGGCTGGAATGGCCGCAGTGCATAAGGCCGCCGGTAATTTTGGTCCGGCTCTTGATGCCCTTCGGGCTGCTCAGAAGGTGGATGGAAATACCAGAGGCATTGATTTTAATGTGTGGTTCCTTTTTGGTGAAGTATATGCTGCACAAGGCGACCTGGGGAAGGCTTATAATTGTTTCAACCGCGCCTTCGACCGTCGCGTGGAAACCTTCGGGCTCAAACATTACAAAACAGCCGAGGTGTTCGCCGCTTTCGGCGATCTGGCCGGCAGGCAGGGCGATTACGCCTGTGCGCTCGAACACTATCAGGCGGCGCTGATATGCCTGCTCGGCGAATTTGACGATACCGATGTGCACAGCAATCCAGTGAAGTTTGAGCGCACATTTCTCAAAAAAGACCTCGTGGGCATTTTTACCCGCAAAATAGATGCGTTGCAACACCTGGCAGACCAAAAAAACGATCCTGCATTGCTGGATGCCGCATGGGCTACGGTACAGGCAGCTGTAAGCGCCATTGATGTGCTCAAAGCCGGCGCCGTGCAAACCGAAGAAGACAAGTTGCACTTTTTCCGCGAGAGCGCGCAAGTGTTTGAGCAAGGGATGGAAATCGCCTGGGAACTGGGGCCGGAATATTATCCAGCGGCCTTCGAACTGTCAGAAAAAAGTAAAGCCATTGTGCTTTTGGAAGCTTTCCGAAGCGCCAATGCCTTGCGTTTGGCCGGAATCTCCGATAGCCTGCTGGAGCGCGAATCGCAGATCAAGTACGAAATATCTGTTGCCGAGGATGCTTTGTTCAAAGGCGACAATTCCCGGGAATTGCGGGACCGCCTGATACGACTCCAAACAGAATACCGGGAATTGTTGCATACTTTTGAAGTCCGGCATCCGGATTATTTCCGCCTGCGCTACGACAACCGGGTCATTTCTGCCCGCGAAGTCAACCGCATTTTGACATCCCGCCAGGCTGTTGTGGCGTATTTCTCAGGTGAAAATGCCCGCTTTGCCTTCGTTCTGCAAGGCGGCGGCATTGCCATGCACCGGCTTCCTTCCGAAGAAGCGCTGGAGCCTTTGGTAGAAGGCATGCGACGGGGTATTTTCAGCTATTTTCTTTCTGAAAAGCGCACGGAGGATGCTTACGAGGCTTATGCTGTGCAGTATGCGGAAAGTGCCGTTAAGCTCTATGAAATCCTGCTCGGCCCCTTTGAAGCGTCGCTTCCTGAAGACCTTTTGCTCATTCCTGACGGTGTGCTCGGTTATCTGCCGTTTGAAGCCCTTCTCACCCAAAAACCTCAAGGCCCGGCTACCCGGTTCAAAACGCATCCTTATCTGCTGCGCCGGCGCCGGGTGAGCTATTGCTACTCCGCTACCCTCTGGCAGGAGATGCGGCAAAAGGCTTCTTCCAATCGCCACCTGGCCGCTTTCGCCCCTGCTTTTCCAAATTCTTCCCGGGCGCCGGGCGTAGCAGTAAGAGGTAATTTGGATACGCTGTACTTCAATCAGCCGGAAGTAGAGGAAATCGCATTGGTGTTAAGGGCAAAGAATATTTTCACCGGCCCGTCTGCTACCAAAGCGCAGTTCCTGCAACAGGCGCCGGCGGCGGGCATACTGCACATCGCTTCTCACGGAGTGGCCAACGATACGGCTTCGGGTTATTCCTTTATCGCTTTTACCCCGGTGGAGAACCACCCCGATTCAAATTGCATATACGCCCGTGAACTGTATAACATGCGGATTGAGGCGGCATTGGTAGTGCTCAGTGCCTGTGAGACCGGTACCGGTGAATTGAAGAAGGGAGAGGGGGTCATCAGTTTGGCCCGCGCTTTTGCGTATGCCGGCGCTCAGTCAGTGGTTTCTACCCTTTGGGCGGTAAACGACGAGTCCACTACGGAGATCATGCGCGGCCTGTACAAGCGCATGCGCGCCGGGGATTCCAAATCGGAAGCGCTGCAAAAAGCGAAAAGCAGTTGGCTGGCAAGCCGTGGCGACGATTTGGCCGCGCACCCCTTCTACTGGTCGGCATACATTGCAGTGGGGGATATGCGGCCCTTGTACCGTGGCAACTGGTGGATATGGGGAATTGCGGTCTTGATTGCGGCAGGCCTTGGGCTGTGGTTTTTCCCATTTTTTAGACAGGATTAACAAGATTGACAGGATTTTCGGTGGGGAAGCCGCTTCATTCATCTTGTAAATCCTGTTGGTACTGCCAGAAAAAAAACCTTGCCGGTTCGTCTCTTAGGAAACAGTCTCTGACACCGAAAATAAGACGTTACATGAAGAACAAAGCCTTTGCTGCTCTACTCTGCCTGTGCGGGCCAATAGCCCTTGCCCAATCTCCCTTCGATACACTCTGGGCGCAGTTGGATACAGGCCTCCAGGTTTCCATGTCGCTTCAAAACCTCAAAGGCGAGGTGCTTAATGAGCGGAATGCCGCAAAGCAGGTACCCTCTGCCAGCGTGATCAAAATCCACATACTCACTGCCTTTTTCCAGGAGGTGGACGAGGGCAGGATCAAGCTGCAAGATACCTATGTGCTGAAACCGGAAGACATCGTAGGAGGCGCGGGTACCTTGCAACGCGAGGCGCCGGGAACCCGCATAAACTATTACGACTTAGCCGACAAGATGATCATTGGTAGCGACAACGTGGCTACGAATATCCTCATTGAAACCATAGGCATGGCCGAGATCAACAAACGCATGGCATTCTGGGGCATGACCGCAACCCAGTTGAACCGCATGATGATGGACTTCGAGGCCATACGGCAGGGCAGGCAAAACTATATTTCGGCACAAGACGCCAACCGCATGTTGATGCTATTGTACAAAGGGAAACTGCTGAGCAGGAAATCCAAAAAAGCTGCCCTCGACATGTTGCTGCGTTGTTCGGATGCGGAGGGCATTCCCGCCGGGCTGCCGGCCGGCGTCCGGGTGGCGCACAAAACCGGCACGCTGGATTATGTGAGAGGGGATGCCGGCATTATTCTTTCCCGGAATAAATTGGTGCTGAGCGTATTTGTGGAGGGATTCTCCAGCAGGGAGCAGGCGGATGCGGTAATTGCCGGGGTGGCGGCGTTGGCCTATAGGTTGTATGGAGAGTGATGACCTCAAATGGACTAAAACACTACAACTATGATGTGAGCCGTTTTGTCAAAAAAAATTAACTTTGCTAAAAATCATTCAACAATGACCATCAAAGAAGCCATCTGCATAGACCCTGAAATACTGGGTGGTACCCCCGTTTTTTCCGGTACGCGTGTCTCCGTAAAAACCTTGTTTGATTACTTGGAGACAAGTTCGCTTGAAGATTTTCTTGAAGGACATCCCACTGTCTCAAGAGAGCAAGCGGAAACAACTATTGAGTGGTCATCTTCATTAATGCTAAGTATATTGCAGCAATATGAAAGTGTTGCTTGACGAAAATATTGACGTTCGGTTGAAGAGGACTTTTGATGGCAGCGGACATGATGTCAGAACTGTAAAGGATATGGGGTGGAATGGGCTGAAAAATGGTGAATTGCTTCATGAAGCTGCAGACAATGGCTTTGATGTATTGGTTGCTGTTGATAAGAACCTACCCTATCAGCAAAATCTAGGGAACTTGCCCGTTAGCATATTTGTGCTCGATGTCAAGAGAAATGTTTTATCCTCTTTATTACCTATAGTCCCTAGCCTTTTGGCTGCATGGGCGTTTCCTTTGGAAAAAAAAGTGTATCTTATTTCTGAATAAGAATACTCCTATCTTGTGCGAGGAGAAGGCTATTTGGGGACGGTAAAGTTGTATTTTTACCGAACGTATTTGTCGAAATATACGCCTATGCCAATCATCCCATCCACGCCGCTCTTTTGCCCTTTCCATTTCCACATTGACCCGATGGAGCGCCTGCTGCTCATCAATTTCGAAAAAGACCCCGATTCTATTTACATCGGCTTTGAGCCGCAGTATTTCAACGACGAGGTAAATGGTAAGGGGTTGATCGTCATAGCCTGGCGCATCGACGGCAAAATAGAGGTGTATCACCAACCCGGCTTGAGCCTGGACCCCGGCAAGTACGACATTGCCGGCAAGGGGCTTGCCCACATGGTGGAATGCCGCATGGAACACGCCTTATTTGAGGTAAATGCCCAGGGCGTGCAGGCGCACATCCAATTCAAGGATATGGCAGGCAGGGAAGTGCTTATCCAAATCAACGAACGCAACCCCAAACAACGGAAACCCTTCGGTTTATTGGCCCCCATGGGGCAGGCGGCGGAAAGCCCATCGGCCATGCCTATGGTACTACTGCACGACTTTTACTTCGTGCGCAAGCGCCATACCGAACTGATCGTCAAAATTGACGGCAAGTCTCATACATTGGACGAACTGCCCGTGCCGATGGACTTCACAAAGATGTATTTTTGCCGGTATAGCCCCGATCCTTTTATCGTCACCTTCAATACGGCCTTTGACGGCGAGCTTACGCCGCTCCAAATTGGCGCCGGCGGCACAGCATCGCTCGGCGATATGCACTACGAACTGGAGGAAGGAGCCACAGGCGCTGAAATAAAAGCCCTGAGCAGGAAGGGAAAACGCCATGCCATCCGCATGGAGTTGTCGCCGGCATTGCCTGACATCCTTCAACTGCCTTCCGGCGCGCGGTTTAAGGGGGCTTTTCGCATTTGCGGGCATCCCTCTACGGGGTCGGTTTCCGGGCACTACGAGTTGGAAAAAAAAGGAAGCGATACGCGCATTGAATTGATCCCTTCCGGCGGCTGGAAACCGGTCATTCCCAAGCTGTCTATTTTCTTTATGTTTACGGTGGCCAAAATATTCAAGCACTGGCCGAAAACGTATCGTTGGACTGCCGTCTTGCGGGAAGTTGGGAAGGAGCGGCTATCAATGACCTCCTCCTGGGAGCGCATTGGGAGCGCTTCAGGTTTATGGGGTTGACTGCCTGCCTCACTACACACCAAGGACGAAAAGAACGCGCCATGCGAAAATTTTTTGCATTCTTGTTTTTCATGCTGCTTTTCATAGCCGGATCGGCCATGGTTTGGGGCATTTCGGATTGGATTTCCGGGCATAATGCCCGCTTGATAGATTGGGCTTTCGGGTTGCCGCGCATGAGTCTGGGCGGGCGCTTGCTACAGGTATTGTTGTTGATTGCGGAGGTGTGCGCCGTGGTGTTGCTCATTGCAGCCGGCTTGGTGCGTTTGCGCAAGCCCCGCGTTTTCGTGTCCTTCAAGCATGTGCACGAATCCAAGGCGGAGGCAGTGGCAAAGCGGCTCTCGGAAGCAGGCATGAAAGTGTTGCGCCTTCCCTTCGGCGAATATTCCCATGATGAGATCGTGGAGTTTGTCAGGCAGGCTTTGCGCAAGGCCGATGCCCTGGTGGCCATACCTGATGCCCAGGAAGCCTCTTTTGTGGATGCGGAACTGATGGCGGCTTCGGTGCGGCGCATTCCCATTGTGTTGATACAATACCAGGACAAGCAGTTTCAGCCCACTACCTTGTTGCGCGGATACCCTGTATTTGACTTTGCCTGTTTGGCGGCGAGCGATTTCAAACCGTTGGAGCGATACCTGCGCTTTGCAGTCAAACATCCCCGCGAATACTTTCGCATGGCAGGGCGCATCTTCAAGGTGTTTTTTGAGCCGGTCAACCTGATCCTTTTCGCCATCCTTTTCGCCGCATATGCCTTGCTCGAGGGCGCAAA
Organism: uncultured Saprospiraceae bacterium; assembly: GCA_964577215.1. Taxonomy (GTDB): domain Bacteria; phylum Bacteroidota; class Bacteroidia; order Chitinophagales; family Saprospiraceae; genus UBA2329. The sequence continues at coordinate 1,630 of CAZNYK010000114.1, read as the reverse complement.
ACAGTTATTGAATATGCTGACGGAGCGGCTGTTTGAATGGACGCTTTTCCAGGACGATCCCGATACAACGATCTTTTACAACACGGTTTTTGTCTTGCTCATGTTCGGGTTTGCGGGATACCTGATATTCTCCCAACTGCGCACCTTGAGAACGGCCCGGCAGATAACTTCTACCGGAACGGAGAGCTACCGGGAGTTTTCCGATGCGTTTTCCATTCTGAAAAGCGACCGGGAAATATTGGAATGCATCCGGGAGAACAACTTCATTCCAAGGGGATAATTAAAAGCGCCCTGATACTCGACAGTATCAGGGCGCTTTGAGGAGTGACGCCAACGTCTTGCTCCGGGTCAGTTGATTAAAGCAGCGCTATGGCGGATCGGCATGGGCATTACAGCTTAAAGCGCGTTCTTCGCCATCCTGGCGCCGGAAGTTTGGATTTGTGTTCATGGGAAATAAAATTTTGTTTCAAAAAATGGGACTATAAAAAACTCTCGCTGGCAAATATACAAGTAAACGGGGATTTACACAACAGCTTTTGGTTTTTAACAAAAAATTAATGTTGAAGCGACAGGACAGGGCATGCATGCAAAAAGCCGGGGAGAAAAACCCCGGCTCCAAAACGATTGAACACCCAATTGACCATGATATCTTAGATCAAAACTGATCTTCTAAGAATCACATCAAAGATACCCTTGAAACACTTCCCCCCAACATGACTATTGTCATTTTCAGGGGTGATTTTTGTCAACTTTTCCAGCTTTTTCAATGGGTTTGTTTTGTCATATCCGGCTTTAACCACCTCTTAACCCTCATTTTTGTTTTTTACAACATTATTCAGCGCCGGCCCGTCGTTAATGTTCCGATTCACCACAAAAAACAGTTGTCATGAAGAATTTTCTTGCATTTTCTCTTTTCTTGATCGCCTCTGCATGGAGCGGAGCGCTGTACGCACAAGTAGTTGTCAATCCCAAAGTAGGTTTCAATGCTTCCGCAGTGGATGCCAACCTCAAGGACATCAGGGCGGATGCCCGCTACGGATGGAATGCCGGCGTGGACTTTCGCATCGGCGAGGGCCTGTTGTTTCTCAAGCCGGGTCTGCATTACTACAACTTCACGGCCAATCTTTTCCAGGACGTAAACAGCCCGGGGGATGTTCCTCTCAAGGATGAGACCACCATCCAGAGCATCAAGTTGCCGCTCAATGCCGGCCTCCGCATTACGGGAGAAGGAGGATTGGTCGGCCTGCACGTACACGGCGGCGTCACGCCCTCTTACATTCTCGGTGTGCGCGAACGCAGTATTGTCCCATTTACCAAGGATGACCTCAAGGATTTTACGCTGGGCGCCAATTTCGGCGTGTCTGCCGATATCCTTTTCTTTACCGTAGATGCCAACTACGAGCTGGGGCTTTCGCCTTTTTTCAACGCAGCCTCGGCTAAAGGGGGGAATAATGTTCTGACCGTAAGCGCAGGCATCCGGTTCTGATAGCCCGGAGGAATTGGCACAACCGGTAGAACCGGTGGAACTGGTTTTCCAAACATGGTTTTGTTATGGAAGACCGGTTCCACCGGATCAATCGGGTTAATCGGGTTAATCGGGTTAATCGGGTTAATCGGGTTAATCGGGTTA
>CAZNYK010000113.1:10961-13582 GCA_964577215.1 uncultured Saprospiraceae bacterium | reverse complement strand
GTATCGCGTGAAATTCCGGTATCCCGACAGCCCGCTGCTGGAAGCCTCGGGGGATTTGACACTTATCAGATAATATGCGACTTATACTCTTTCTACTGGCTGCTTTGTATCTGACTTCCTGCGCGGTACTTCCACGCGGCGAGGCCGGCGGTCCGGCAGCTCCTCCGGCGCCCGATTACAGCAATCCGGGCCATTGGGCAGCCTTACCCGGTCGTGCCGATAATGCTGACCGCACCCCGCCGGGTATGATTGACAACCAGGATTCCGCCAGGGTGGATGTCTTTTTTTTGCATCCCACCACCTACACCGGAGAATGCGGGCACAAGTTGTGGAACGGCCCGGTGGATGATACGGCCCTGAATGAAAAGACCGACAAGAGCACCATATTATACCAGGCCAGTGTTTTCAACGGCGCAGGCCGGGTGTTTGCGCCGCGCTACAGGCAGGCGCACCTGCACGCATACTTTGTCAAGGAGGGTAAAAAGGAAAAAGCCCGCAAAGCTTTTGACCTCGCCTACCGCGATGTAAAAGCCGCCTTTGAGTACTACCTCGCCCATCACAACCAGGGGCGGCCCGTCATCATCGCCTCTCACAGCCAGGGTACCACCCACGCCAAGCAACTTTTAAAGGATTTTTTCGACGGCACGACCATGCAAGCGCAATTGGTAGCCGCCTACATCGTCGGCATCCAGGTAGAGAGGGACTACCTCACCCATATTCCGCCCTGCGAGCGTCCCGACGATACAGGATGTTACGTATCCTGGCGGAGCTTCCGCAAAGGCCATATTCCCAAATGGCACCGCGAGGGCGAGCGCATCACCGCTACCAATCCCCTGCTCTGGAATACGGGGACTGAATACGCGCCCGCCGCTCTCAACGAGGGGGGAGTATTGCGCAATTTTGAAAAAATATTGCCTCAACTGGCCGATGCGCAGGTTCACGACGGCCTGTTGTGGGTCACCAAACCCAAATTCCCGGGAAGTATCTTCTTCACCCGTGCCAATTACCATATTGCCGACTTCAATTTCTACTACATGAATGTGCGCAATAATGCCATGACACGGGTAGGGGCTTTTTTCAGGTGATGTTGCGGGTTTTCCCAGGAACACCTCGGGCGCGATGAATCGAACAGAACAGATAGAAAGGCTCCGCAGCACACCCGGTTGGGATATTCTCGTAATCGGCGGGGGCGCAACCGGCTTAGGGGCGGCACTTGACGCGGCATCGAGAGGGTATAAGACCCTGTTGGTGGAGCGCGCCGATTTTGGAAAGGGCACTTCCAGCCGTTCTACCAAGCTCATACATGGCGGCGTGCGCTACCTGGAGCAGGGCAACATTAAGCTGGTGCAAGGCGCCCTGCGCGAGCGCTGGTTTTTCCTGAAAAACGCACCCGGTCTCACGCGCACTATTCCTTTCATACTGCCCGTGTACAGCCGCTGGAAATTGTTCTATTTCTGGATAGGACTGAAGATTTACGATCTGCTCTCCGGCAGGTTGAGCCTGGGCAAGACCCGCCTGCTTTCCCCGCAGGAAGTTGTACAGTGTATGCCCTGTGTGAAAGGCGAAAACCTCAAAGGCGGCGTAATGTACTACGATGGCCAGTTTGACGACAGCGGCATGTGCATCGCGCTGGCGCAAACGGCCGTGAAATACGGCGCTACGGTACTCAACTACTTCGAAGCGCAGGATTTTTTATATGATCAGGGCAGGATTTGCGGCGCGCGACTGGTTGACCGCATTTCGGGTGACCAGGGCGAAGTGCGCGCTTCAGCAGTCATCAATGCCACCGGGGTATTCGCCGACGCCCTCCTGGCCGAGGATAACCGGGAACACAAACCCGTAGTAAGACCCTCCCAAGGCATACACTTGGTGGTGGATCCCCGCTTTTTCCTGGGAGAGCATGCATTGCTCATTCCGCACACTACCGACGGCAGGGTGCTATTCGCTGTGCCCTGGCTGGGAAAAGTGGTGATCGGCACTACAGACGTGCAAGTAGAGGAAGCGGTAGAAGAACCAACGGCTCACGAGGAGGAAATAGACTTTATTTTAAACAACTTCAACCAATACTGCTGCAGCGGGCTGGCCAGGAAGGATGTTCTATCCGTTTTTGCAGGGCTTCGCCCCCTGGTGCGCATGGATCGCGGCCACACTACCTCCGAACTCCTGCGCGATCACAGCATCCTTGAATCCGCTTCCGGGTTGGTGACCATCACCGGAGGGAAGTGGACCACTTATCGCAAAATGGCTAAGGAGGTGGTAACCAAGGCTGCCGCCGTAGCCGGTTTGAGCGTCGCCAGGTGCATTACACATTCTATTGAGGTGCAACGCCTTTCCGCAGAGGTAGAAAAGACTGAGGAAACGGAAAGACGCCTCCATCCGGCGTATCCTTTCACGGTGGCAGATGTGTTGCGGGAGGTGCGGTACGGAATGGCTGTGCAATTGGAAGATTTGCTGGCCCGCCGCATCCGCCTGCTGTTTTTGGACAGCCGGGCAGCCATGGAAGCAGCACCCTTCGCGGCAGAGACCATGCGCAGGGAACTCGGCCGCTCTGAGGCCTGGAAAAAGGAGCAATTGGAAAAGTTTTCGGAAATTGCGCGGGGATATCAGCCGGGGGAACCGGG
>CAZNYK010000113.1:0-10861 GCA_964577215.1 uncultured Saprospiraceae bacterium | reverse complement strand
AGCAATTGGAAAAGTTTTCGGAAATTGCGCGGGGATATCAGCCGGGGGAACCGGGATAATCGGGGGAATCGGGATAATCGGGGGAACTGGGGGAATTGGGTCCAGGGTGTGACTTGTCCTAAAATAGGTTTACTGACTTGTCCTAAAATAGGTTCACTTCCTGCATCACCAAATTAATCATACACACCGACAAAAAATGAATCCATTCATTGGCGAACTCATCGGCACGGCGCTTCTCATCTTATTCGGCAACGGCGTCGTGGCCAACGTAGTGCTCAAAGACAGCAAAGGCAGCGGAGGAGGCTGGATCGTCATCACCTTCGGCTGGGCCATGGGGGTATTTGTGGGCGTATATACCGTTGCGGCGCACAGCGGGGCGCATATCAATCCAGCCGTGACCCTGGCATTAGCTATTACCGGCAAATTCCCCTGGGGGGATGTGCCTGCTTATGTGCTGGCCCAAATGCTCGGGGCCATGCTCGGCTCGTTGTGCGTGTGGCTGTCCTACAAGAAGCATTACGACGCCACCAAAGATGCAGGCGCCATACAAGCTACTTTCTGCACTGCCCCGGCCATTCCGCACAGGTTCTTCAACTTTCTGACTGAAGTGATCGGCACCTTTGCGCTCATTTTCGGCGTGTTGCACATTCTGGCCCCCGCATCCAGTCTTGGCGCGTTGGATGCATTGCCTGTAGCGCTGCTGGTGTTGGGCCTGGGCCTGAGCCTCGGCGGCCCCACCGGTTACGCCATCAATCCGGCCAGAGACCTCGGTCCGCGCATCATGCATGCCCTTCTGCCGATACCCCACAAAGCAGACAGCGGTTGGAAGTACAGTTGGACGCCCGTTGCAGGCCCTGCGGTGGGCAGCGCGTTGGCCGCCTGGGTATTTATCCTGCTGGGGCATTAGCGTGTTTGGTCCATTTCTGAAACATTTTGCTTATCTTTGCACGGGAACCGGAAGCAGTATTGGTGAAGACGCTTCCATAAAATTCAGGGTTATGGCACTTTTCAGTTTTCTCAAAACCATAAAACCGGTGCAGTTCGACTTCAAGCCGCGCTACTACGACCAGGAAAAAGAAGCCCGTGTCGAGCGTCTCAAGGAGTTGGAAGAACTCCGCCATGAAGACACGGAAGGCATGAAAGCCCGGATTTCAAGCGGATTCCGTCGCAGCACCGACCTTTCAGCCATGCATTACCGGCGTAAAATGATCATGCGCTCCAACATGTTGGTAATGGCCCTCATTGTCATTTTGGCCCTCATTGCTTATCTCTTCATCAATGTGTACCTGCCCACTTTGGGCCGTTGATGGCTATGCCGGAATTGTTGATACCCAAAAGCACGCGAATTCATGGCTGACGTCATTCAGCTTTTACCCGATGCCATTGCCAACCAGATTGCGGCCGGCGAGGTGGTACAGCGGCCTGCATCCGCGGTAAAAGAATTAATGGAAAATGCAGTTGACGCCGGCGCCGACCAGATCAAACTCATCATTAAGGATGCCGGCAAGGCTCTGGTGCAAGTGATCGACAACGGCAGCGGGATGTCGGAAACCGATGCCCGGATGTGTTTTGAGCGCCACGCCACTTCCAAGATAAGACAGGCATCTGACCTGTTTGCCATTCGAACCATGGGGTTCAGGGGTGAAGCGCTGGCCTCCATTGCCGCGGTAGCCCAGGTGGAAATGCGCACCCGCAGGGCCGAAGACGAGCTCGGCACACGCATACAGATAGAAGCTTCTGAGACCAAGCTCCAGGAAGCCTGCCAAACGGCCACGGGTACCAGTATTTCAGTGCGCAATCTCTTTTACAATGTACCTGCCCGGCGAAACTTCCTCAAATCCAATGCAGTGGAAATGCGTCACATCATCGATGAGTTTCAGCGCGTAGCCATTGCTTATCCGGGTATTTTCTTCTCCCTGCATCACAACAACGAAGAACTCTTTCACCTCCCGCCCTCCAACCTGCGCCAAAGGCTCGTGGGTATTTTCGGCACCGTTTACAACAAGCGCTTGGTGCCTGTGCACGAAGAAACCGACATCCTGAGCATTGACGGTTTCGTGGGCAAACCCGAATTCGCCCGGAAGGCCCGCGGCGAGCAAATGTTTTTCATCAACCGGCGCTTCATCAAAAACGGCTACCTGCACCACGCCGTGATGACGGCTTACGAAGATCTTTTGCCACAGGACACGTTCCCCTTTTATGTACTCTTCCTCGATATTGACCCGGCGCGCATAGATGTGAACGTGCATCCCACCAAGCAGGAAATCAAATTTGACGACGAGCGCTTAGTGTACAATTACCTCCGCGTGGCCGTGCGCCATGCCCTCGGCAGCCACAGCATCACTCCTTCGCTGGATTTCGACCAGGACAACAACCGCTCCATTGTGCCGCCTATGATGCCGCGGCAGGATTCTTTCACCATCAAAACAGTGCCCAGCAGTTTTTCTACGCCTCGTAATGAAGACTCCGTTTATTCCGGAGAGGAGGCTAAAAGACAGAGCGACAACCTGAGGAACTGGGAAAAACTCTACGAGGGCTTAGATGAATTTATACCCGCCCCTCCTGATTCCGGCCCCCAAACCCTCACCATCGAAAGTGAATGGAGTTCCGACTCGCCTTTGGACGATGCCGCCCAAAGCTTCAGCCGCAGACATAAAGAACCTTACCAGATACATGCTACCTACATAGTCAGCCACATCAAGTCGGGTTTTTTGCTCATCGATCAGCAGGCCGCCCACGAGCGCATTCTGTACGAGCAATACCTCGCGGTACTGGGGCGGCAGTCGGCATCCACCCAGCACCAACTCTTTCCCCGCACCGTGGCGCTTCCCCCTGCCGACAGCGTATTGCTAAAGGAAATCCTCCCCCAGATCAATCTGCTGGGCTTCGACATCCAGGAGTTCGGCCAGAATACCTTTGTCATAAATGGACTACCGGCCGAACTGGCAGGTAAAAAGGATGAATTAGCCGTGCTCGAAACCCTGCTGGAGCAGTTTCGCCAGAACACGGCGCTTCAATTGGACGCCAAGGAAAACCTGGCCCGGTCTATGGCCCGAAGCGCCGCCATACGCCGTGGCGCTCCACTGAGCACACAGGAGATGCAGTCGCTCATCGACCGGCTTTTCGCCTGCGAGATGCCTTATAAAAGCCCGGCCGGGCGGATGTGTTTTCTGACTTTTGAACTGGATGATCTGGCCCGGCGTTTTGAAACCTGATCATAAGCGCACCCGATGTACCGAATCACCGACGTAGTAAAACACCTGTTGATCATCAACATCCTCCTGGCGGCGGCCACCTGGATGTTTCCCCATTGGACGGAGTTCCTGGCCCTGTACTATCCTCAGTCCGACAAGTTTCACCCCGTGCAGGTCGTTTCCCACTTTTTCATGCACGCCGGTGTGATGCACTTGTTTTTCAACATGTACGCGCTGTTCATGTTCGGGCCGCCGATAGAGACGCTTTACGGCCCCAAGCGTTTTTTGTTCTACTATTTGTTTTGCGCATTCGGAGCGGCCCTGCTGCACAGTTTGTACAACTGGTACGACTTTTCGCAGTTGCAGGCAGCCATTGATGCTTTCCGCTCGGCGCCGAGTTATGACACCTATTGGGAGTTTTTCAACCAGGTGAACATGAACGTCCTTACCGAAAGCGGGAAAAGCTCGGTGGAAGCGGCAAGCCAGGCTTTGCTCCAGGGAGATATGCAATACGCCGGCCAGTCGACGCAATTGATGGAAACCATCCTCGAGCGCAAAATGGACGTGCCGGCAGTGGGCGCTTCGGGGGCTATTTACGGGCTGTTGCTGGCTTTCGGCATGCAGTTTCCCAATGCCGAGCTGATGCTCATTTTTCTGCCCATACCGATCAAGGCCAAGTATTTCATTCCCTTGTTGATGGCTGCGGAATTTTACTTCGGCACGCAGAATTTCGCATGGGACAATATCGCTCATTTCGCCCACCTCGGCGGGGCATTATCAGGATTCTTGTTAATTTTGTACTGGCGGAAAACCGGGCACCGGTTGTACTGACCCAAAATAAACGGCAATGTTTCAATCTATCTGGGAAGACATAAAGCGGGAGTTCAGCCATGGCAATATGGTGAGCCGGCTCATCATTGCCAATGTATCGGTATTTGTACTGGTGTGGGTGTTGTACTTGCTCCTGCTGATCACACTGGGCCATAGCGGCGGCCATAGAGCGTTGTTCGACAAGTTTATCGAGTACTTTTGCATGCCGGCGGATTGGAAACTCCTGCTGATGCGCCCCTGGAGCCTTTTCACCAATATGTTTTTGCACCAGGAACCGCTGCATATCCTGTTCAACATGCTCTTCCTGTACTGGTTTGGCCGTATCGTGGGCGACTTCATCGGCGATCACCGGGTTTTGCCCATCTATCTCACCGGCGGATTGGCGGGGGCGCTGCTGTTTTTTGTGTTCGCCAATGTGCTTCAGATCGGGAGTTTCGCCATGGGCGCTTCGGCGGCAGTTATGGCTCTGGTAGTGGCGGCCGGGGCGCTGGCGCCGGACTACATGATCCGGCTTATTCTCATCGGCCCGGTACGACTCAAATACATCGTGGCCGTTTTGCTGATCCTCGACCTGGTTAGCATTGGAAAAAACATGAACACCGGCGGACATATTGCACACTTAGGCGGTGCGCTCATGGGATGGCTGTTTATTTACAACCTGCGCACCGGCCATGATTGGTCAATTCCCATTAATCGCTTCCTTGACAATTTGCTGCACTTTTTCAGGAGCCTCAAAGGCAACCCAGGAAGGCCCGGTCCACGGGTGGCATATCGCAACCCGGTAAAAGCAGGCGCCGAGGCAGGCAGAAAAAAGAATACCGGCGCACAAAAAGAAGACGGACTATCTTACCAGGAACAATTGGACGCCATTCTCGACAAGATAAAAGAGTCAGGGTATAACAGCCTGAACGACGAAGAGAAAGAGTTTTTGTTTAACGCCAGCAAACGCAAGTGAAAAGCCTCCGGCGCCACAGCGCACTCTATCGCATTCATCTGTTGCTGACATTGGCCACGCTGGCAATATTTGCAGCCCCCGCCATCAGCCCGGAGGCTTTCTGGCCGGCGGCGTTCATAAGCCTCGCTATTCCTTTTTTGCTGGCCGCACAGATCGCATTTCTATTGTGGTGGCTGGCTGCAAGGCGCTACTATTTTTTGGTCTCCATAGGCTGCCTACTGGCAGGCTGGGGTCATTTGGAGCGCATGGCGGGCTGGAGTTTTCCCGCCGAAGCTGCAACAGATGAATCATCCATAAGCGTATTGACCTACAACGTGCGCGGCTTGCGGCATGTGGCCGACAACGATCCCGTTTCGCCGGAGGGCCTGGTACAACTGATCGAAGCGCGCGATTGCGATTTGCTCTGCCTGCAAGAGGTTCCCCTTGCCGCGGCCCCATTCAACCAATTGAGCGACCTGATCCGGGAAAGAACCCGTCTCAAATACCGCTATAGCGATAGAAACGGAGCCATGGCGCTTTTTTCGGCTTTTCCCGTGGCTGGCGCTGAAACGAAGTACTTTCCCAATCGCGCCAACGGCTTTCAGCAGGTAGATGTGCGCATAGGAGAAAAAAACTTTCGCGTGTTTAACGTACACCTCCAAAGCAATGCCGTGACCGGCATCGCCGAGCGCGTGGCCTCCGAAGGCAACCTGAAAGAAAAACAAACCTGGCTTGACATACGCGGTATGATAGGCCGGTTTAAACGCTCTTCCCGGCTGCGGGCGCTGCAAGCTGAAGAATTGGCCCTTCGCATTGCCGAAAGCCCTCATCCTGTAATACTCTGCGGAGACTTCAATGATACCCCGCACTCTTACACCTACCGTCGCATTGCGGCGCCGCTGCGGGATTCCTTTGTTGCTAAGGGCCGGGGTCTCGGCGTTACCTATGCAGGGCGGATACCCGGATTGCGCATTGACTACATCCTGGCAGACAAGTCGCTTCGCGTGTTGGACCACCGCGTAGAGGAAAACGGATTTTCGGACCACCGGGCGGTATGGGGAAAACTGGAGGTGTCGCGGTCTGAAAGTAAATAATACCTTTAGTTTCCCATCCCTCACTTCTCGCAGATTGCTTACTTTTGCGCCGCAATGGAGCATAAAGACAATTTACTTGGCGTTTTAAGCACGGTTTTCAAGTGGAGAAAGCCGCTGGTGCTGCTGTGCGCAGTTGCGGGAATTGGCACCGCGGCAATTACTTTGTTTATGCCCAACTACTACCGGGCAGCCACCACCTTTTTCGCAGCCAGCCCTGACCAAACCCGGCCCGAATTGATCTACACCCGCAGTACGGCATTGCGCACGGAGTACTTCGGCAATGCCAACGACATAGACCGGATGCTCACCATTGCCGAATCCAATGAGTTGGTCAATTTCCTGGTGGACTCTTTTGACTTGTACAAGCACTATAAGATCGATCCCGGCCAGGACAAGGCCAGTTTTTTCATGAGGGAAATGTTTTTCAGCTTGTATAAAGTGAAAAAGACCAAACGCGACGCCATAGAAGTTTCAGTGGAAGACACCGACCCCGAAATCGCCGCCCGTATCGCCAACGCCGCCAGGGATAAAATAGAACAGATAGCGCGGAAACTTATCCGGGAAAGCCAGGAGCAAACCATTAAAGCATACCGGGAAAACATAGCCCTGAAGGAGCAATTGCTTCTTGCCATCGGCGATTCAGTAGCCCGCGTGCGCAACCAGTACCGGGCGTACAACGTGGTAGCCCAGACCGAAGCGCTCACCACCCAGATGTCGGAAGCCGTGGCTTTGTTTACCCGCGACAGCGTGCGATTGCACGTGCTGCGCGCCAACCCTTCGGTGCCGCGCGATACCGTCTATCTTTTGGAAGCCAAAGTAGCAGGTCTCCGGCAAGAGGTGAAGGTGATCACTGCGGAAATCGACCGCCTCAACAGCGGGATTTCCGAAGTTTACAATTTGGAAAAACAATATCAGGAGGCCAACCAGGCCCTTGGCGAGGACCGCGAACGCCTCAAACAATGGCAGGCGGCATTTGGCTCCGGCGCTCCTTCGGTGTTCTTGGTGGAAGCAGCCGAGCCGCCGGTGATCAAATCGAGGCCGCGCCGCAGCATCCTGGTGCTGGCAGCAACCTTCGCTGCGCTGCTGTTTGGGGTCATTGGGGTATTGTTGCTGGATGCGTACAAAACAGTAAACTGGCGCGAAGTGTTAGATGAATCGAAAAATTAATGACAAGGTTATGACCGCATCCGGGAAGCCTTCCAAATTCCGCTCCATTTTTTCTCTCAAATGCCCCCGGTGCAGGCATGGCAACCTGTTCTCCACACCCACCTTTTCATTCCGCGCACCGTTCTCCATGCCGGAAAAATGCCCTCATTGCATGCAGCCCTATATGCCGGAACCCGGCTTTTACTACGGCGCCATGTTCATTTCCTACATCTTCATGGGCTGGTTCTGCCTGTTTTTTATCATGTTTTTTCACTGGATTCTCGACTGGGGCATTCCGGCTTCTTTTGGTTTGCTCGTAGCGGTTTGCGCGATCCTTTTCGTATATATTTTCAGGCTGGCGCGTTCGGTATGGATCCACATCACGGTGCAATACGATCCTGAAAAAGCAAAACTGACGGAAAAATGATGACAGAGGAACAGCAAATCAGGGATTACCTGCGCAAATACTACGCCAATATAGCGGAACCGGGATTGCAGGAAGAAATTGCCCACATAGGCAAACTCATGGAGTTCAGAGCCGGCGATATTATCATGGATTTCGGCGCCTATGTGAAACTCATTCCGCTCATCGTGGACGGCAGCATCAAGGTTTCCCGGGAGGGAGACGATGGAAGCGAGATATTTCTATACTACCTGCAGCCCGGGGAATCGTGCACCATGTCGTTCACCTGCTGCATGATGAATAAACGCAGCGAAATACGTACCCAGGCTGAGGAAGACACCCTCCTTATCGCCATTCCCATCCGGTATATGGACGATTGGATGTCGCGCTATCAAAGCTGGAAAAACTTCGTGATGATGTCTTATGATTACCGCATGAAGGAACTCATCCGCACCATCGACGAGATCGCATTCAAAAAAATGGACGAACGCCTGCTCGGCTACCTGCAGAAAAAAGCGGAGGTGACCGGCTCCAACACCATCAACGCCACGCACCAGGAAATCGCCTACGATCTTAACGCCTCGCGCGAAGCCGTATCCCGTCTGCTCAAACAATTGGAACACGATGGAGACGTAAAACTCGGGAGAAACAAGATTGAACTCGTAGGATGATCCGAGGAGAAAAATCAGCAACGCACCTTTGTCCAACCATTTGTTTACTGCTCTCCGGCACTGACTTCAAATCGCAATAAAATGCCCAATTATCCTTCGATCTTGATCCTCCTTGCCGCATGCATGTGGCATACCGCGCCGGCTCAGCCTCCTCTCAGCTTGGATGATGCCATAACACTGGGCCTTCAGCGCAATTTCCGGATACAGGCAGCCCGCAATGACGCGGAGATTGCGGCCAACAACAACGATTGGGGCGCTGCAGGGCGGTATCCCAATGTCAACGCCGGGATCAATGTAAACAACGGCTTCAATGAAAACCGCAACCCGGCCGGTTTTCTAAGAGAATCCTATTCCCTCAACAGCGGAATTTCACCCGGGCTGGAAGCCGATTGGCTCATCTACGGCGGTCAACGGGTGCGGCTGACCAAAGAGCAGTTCAATCTCTTCGAAAACCTGGCCCAGGGCAATTTGCGCCAAACCCTGGAAGCTACCCTCGAAGACATCATACTCAGTTATTACCAGGCGGTCATTCAACAGGAGCAGTTGCAGGTGCGCGCAGAGGTGCTGCAACTATCGCGCGAGCGGCTGGAATACCAACGCACCCGGCAGGAATTCGGCCAGTCGTCCACCTTCGATGTGATACAGACCCAGGATGCCTATCTCAACGATTCCACCGCATTTATTGTACAACGCACCAATGTGGCCAACGCCATGCGCAATCTCTATCGCGCCATCGGCGAAGATAACCCCGGTGAAGGATACACGCTCAGCGACCGCCTGCCCCTGGAGGCTGCGGGTTACGACCTCCAGTCCCTCCGCACTCAAATGCTGAACGCCAATCAGGCGCTCTCCAACCTGCGCATAAGCAGGGAGTTGGCCAATATGCAAACCCGCATCCAGGAAACCTTTCGCCTGCCGGCGGTAAGCCTGCGCGCAGGTACTTCGTACACCCTGAGCCGCAATATTTTCGGCGCGGGCATCTTTGCCGATGGAAGAGAGCTCGATCTCAACGGCGTGCAAAATACCAACTTCAACGCTTTGCTCAACCTCACGGCCTCTTACAACATCTTCGATGGCGGCATGCGCCGGCGCAATGTGCAAAATGCCCGCATTCAGGAAGTCAACCTCCAACTCGGCATCGAAGACCTGCGCCGCACGCTGGTTGCTCAACTGGAATCCACATTTGAAGCCTACAACAACCAAAGGCAGGTGGTAGCACTGAGCAACAACCTCGTGGAAAACGCCAAACGCAACATCCAGATCGCAGAAGAGCGCTTCCGCGGCGGCCTCATCAGCTTCTTCGACTACCGCTCCATCCAGCTCTCCTACATCAATGCCACACAGACCCGGCTCAACGCGTTGTACAACCTGAAAACTACAGAAACAGAGTTATTGAGGCTGACAGGGGGATTGGTGCGGGAGTAGCCCCCTCACACATCCCTTCCGCCATATTCTCTCCCCGCGGCATCCCAGAAGGTGAGAAACAGCGCCGCGATGACCGGCCCGATGACAAAGCCGCTGAGGCCGAACCAGCCCAAGCCGCCCAGCGTAGCGATGAGTACCAAATAATCCGGCATTTTGGTGTCGCGCCCTACGAGGATGGGGCGAAGGATATTGTCTATCAGGCCGATTCCCAGCGCGCCCACTATGACGAGAATGACGGCTTTGCCCCACATACCCTGCCAGGCGAGGATAGCTGCCGCCGGACCCCATACAATACCGCTGCCCGCTACCGGCAGTATGGAAAGAATGGTCATAATGAGGCCCCAGAAAATAGCGCCGTCGATGCCGAGAATGGCAAAAATGGCGCCACCGATGCTCCCTTGTACGATGGCCACGATGAGCGTGCCTTTGAGCGTGGCCCGCGACACGCTGGCGAAGCGCTCTACAAGAATTCGTTCCCAGCGGTTGCCCAGCGGCAGGGCGTTCGTGATTGCATTCAATATCCGGCGTCCGTCGCGAAGGAAAAAAAACAACAAGTACAGCATGAGGAAAAACTGTACCGTGAAGGTGATGGCGTCCTGGGTATAGCTGAAGAGGCGGTCTGCTACCGTTCTGGCGGCATTGACGGCGAAATTGGCCAGGTCGGCTTTCAGTTTCTCCGGGGTGACCCCCACTTCGCGCAGCAGTTTCTCCAGGCGGGGCGTCTCCTCCTGGATGAAATCTACCAATTGGGTGAAATCCCACTCACCGGACTGTATCTTCTGGTACACGCCAAAACTTTCATTTACCAAAGCAAGCGCAATAAAAGAAGCCGGCAATACGACGATGAGCACGATAAGAACGGTGGTAATAGCAGCCGCAGAGTTGTCGCGCCCGCGCAGGCGCAGGCGCAAAAGGCGGTACGGGCGCCGGAAGAGCATGCTCAGCAATGCGGCCCAAAACAGCGCCATGATAAACGGACGGACCATACCCACGAAAGCGGCTGTGATGCCGAGCAGCATCAGGAAGAAAGCGACAGGACGAACGTATGGATGAATGGGCATGGCGGCAGTTTTAAATACGTATGGGCAAACTTACAAAAAGATAGCATACCCGGCGAAAAATGGTTTGCAAAAATCATGAACCATTGAATTGGTAAAACCGGG